>JABABZ010000100.1 GCA_014237965.1 Phycisphaerales bacterium
CGGGAAGGAGAAGCCGATCGGCGCGATGTCGAGCTTGAAGACCAGCAGCCCACTCTGAAAATCACTGGCGATGATCGTCCCGCTCTCGAAGAACGGATAGACGCTCCAGGCGCCGTTGTAGCCACTGCTGTCGTTCGACGGATAGGTGTCGAAGTGGGCGATCTCGTTCAGAAAGTTGCCATTCCGCTCGAGAATGCGAATTCCCGCGGTGTAGTTCGCCGCGTAGACCAGACCGTCATGAACGTAGTTGTTGTGATTGTTCGCGGACATCGGAAGCGACTGGTTCTGCCCGAGCGACGCGTTGTTCAAGTCAGAGATGCGAATCATCTGCCAGGTCGAGTTCAGCGCCGTCTCATCATTGGAAATCACCCACTCGAAGTCGTCGGTATGCCACGACTGATGGCTGTAGCCCGCCCCGGGCCAGACGACTCTCGAGAGAAGCGTTCCGGCGGAATCGACGTTGCCCGGCGTTCCGAAGTCGACGATGGAAAGGCCGGTGTTGCTTCCGCCGCCATTGTTTCCATCATTCAGGAACCCGATGATGCGACCGCGATAGGTCGAGTCGGGGCCGTCCTGCGGATAGACGACGATGTCGGCATCATGAACGTACCGATCGTTCCAGGAGCCGATGAATGCGGGCGCGTCCGGATTGTCGGCCGTCGAATAGAAGCGGAGTCCTTCACCGCTGCCGCCGCACTTGATCAGCAGGTTCGCTTGAGGAACCGCCGCGATGTTGTGGGTGCTGGAGTTCCCGTTCGCCGACGATTCTCCGATGTAGTCGACGACTCCCTTGTCGATCCCGGACATGTCGAAGATCTTGATCGATCCCCCGCTCTCACCGATCGCATAGGCACGAGATCCGATGACCTTCACATCGCACCAAAGCGAACTCGTTCCGCCACGCTGGTAGGTGTGGACGACATCGGGCGCGAACGGATCGGTCACTTCGACCCAGGCGATCGCCGATTCCATGGTGACGATCGCATACTCACGGCCGGATGGAGCGGTGTAACCCCAGCAGTCCGATCCGTTACCGGAGCCACCGAGGGCGTTGATCGGCACTTGGGAACAGAAGATCGTGTTCTCCTGGCTTCCGCCCCAACCTCCGGCGATTCCGTCACGATCGCCGTAGAGGATGTCACCGTACACCGGGGGTTCAGGATTTCGTTTCGGGTCGTTCTCGTGCGCCAACGCGACCGAACCAACGGCCAGCAACGAGAGAGACAGGGACATGGCGAGGCGGGGTGTGCGAATCATCTGATCTTGTTTCCCATGGATCGAAGGAAAGTGTTCGAGGAAGAGCGGTATCCAAGGAGGCTCTGAAACGTCATCAGGCCCTTGCTTCGGGTCGTGGCTCAGGAACCACGACGCGCCACGGACGGATCGATTCCGCGAGCCACTGAGGCTCATGTTCCTCGACGTCCCGAATCATGCGCCGAAAACGGCCTTGAAGTTGCCGAAATCCGGGAATGAACCCCATTTCAACGCCTCAGAACCGAGTTTGTTCCCGCATCTTCTGAATTGGAGGGCCGTTCTTCAACACAAGAGGCCGGATGAACCGCGTCCGAGAACCTCATTCTTCGGACGTCCCGGTCCCACGCTCGCCGGGGGGCGGTACCACCCGCGGTCCCGGACCGGTGAGGGTGCCGAGAAATGCCTGCAGATCCTCGATCTCCTGAGCGTCGAGGCCGAGGGGCGAGAGGACCGACTCCTGATGATGCTCCAACTGGATCGCCCCCTCCAGGGTCGAATAGAAACGAAGCACCGACGCGAGATCCGGAATCGAACCATCGTGCATGTATGGCGCCGTTCGGCCGACACCGCGAAGCGTCGGAGTCCGAAAGGCCCCCCATGACTCCGGATCTCGTTTGACGCCCCGGCTCAGGATGGCCTGACGCCCTTCGACGTCATCGCTGTACCGACCAGCAGCGTTGAATGGATCGTTCTTCACAAGCAATGCGCCGTCGTATCGACCTGGATCTCGAGGAAGCCCATCCGGGACCGGGATTCCGATGTTGTGGAACTCTCCGTCGGAAAAGAGCGGGCCACTATGGCACTCCCAGCACTCCGCCCGACCGAAGAACAACACCAGTCCCCGTCGCTCGGAGTCACTCAGAATCTCGCCACCATCCCCGCCCGCCGACACTGCTTCCGCCCAGCGATCGAAAGGACTCACCCCACCACGAAGCGTCCGCTGAAAGGCCGCCAACGACTTGCCGATGTTCGCGGTGACTCGATTGATGCGATCCTGCTGGACCGGCGAGAGACGCTCCCAGGCTTCAACGGACCGCGGACCACCGGACGGACTCGCGACCGGGGGCAACTCGCCGAGCGAGAGCGAAGTCGCGCCGAACGTGGCTTCGTAACCCGCCTTGAGCTCGTCATCCTGGAGGACGAGCCTGACGAGCCTGGTCCGATCACCCCCCATCTCGAGGGGATTCTCGATCGGACGAATGGTGTGCCCCCACATCGAGTCGCTCCGGCCATCCCAGTTGAACCATCGATGATGGGCTGCATCGATGAGGGTCGGGGCGTGACGGGCCGCCGTGTCGACTCCCCGCGACTTCTCCAGACCATCGGTGAACCAGCGATCGGGTTGATGACATGTGGCGCAACTCACATCGCCGCTGCCGGAAACCCTGGTGTCGAAGAACAGCCTGCGACCGAGTTCGGCAGCCGAGGGATCATCCGCGTATTGATTGGTCGGATCGGCCGGGGGCGGCGGCAAGGGAGACGAGGAAAGAGCACGCCGAAGCGCCGCCGGCTCCATGTTCGCAATGACGTCGTCTTTCGCGGGACGGACCTCGCGATCGCCCAGCCCACGTTCCGCCACAGGTGGCTCCGCCCCGTCACATCCGACGATCGCGAAGCTGCCAGCCGAGACGACGCCAGCGAGGACGAGCAGACCTCCGGTTGAGAGGAATCGCGAAATCGCCGAGATGGAGTCGAAGGCGATCATCGTTCGAGTTGCACCGTCCATTGCGCCCGTTCGGTCTCGTCTTCTCCGATCACGTCGACCGAGAGTTCCCAACGTCCGGGCATGTGCATGAGGATTCCCTCGACCAACCACGATTCCTCGCGTTCGGTCACTCTGGGAACGACGTTCATGCCATGTCCATGGTGCGGCATCTCGGCATCGAGAAAGATCTCGACGTCACCATCGGGCCGGGCCCCGTTCGCGTCCGCGACGCGGACCTCGACCGAGAAGGGCTCCGACACCGGAAGGGTGGCCACGGTAGGCCGCCATGCGACCAACCAGTTCCCATCCCCGGACAGGCTCTCCCGCCATTCGATCCCGGCCTCGTCGCTGGTCACGTCCTCCACGTCCGACGCATTCGTCGTCCCGGCCGCCTCACCGTCCACCGGCCGCTCGCATCCCGCCAGACATGCCCCCACGGACATCGCGATCCAGAATCCCGGCCATCGTGCATCATTCATTCGCTTTCCTCACTTCCGGAATCAGCATCGTCCTCGACCGCCGGCTCGAAATCCGACCGAAGCAGCAGAGGCCGATCATGCCCCTGTCCGAGGCTGAAGGAAATCCGCCATGAACCCGACTCGGGATCGAACACCTGCGCTCGATGGTTGCCCTGATCAAGTACCACCAGGCCACCGTCAGGCAGAAACTCGAGCCCCGCGGGCATCCAGAGCGCCCCGTCCCAGGAACCGCGCTCACCACCTCGAGCCACCACCTCATCGCTCCGATCGATCACCACGAACTCGTCGGAGGCTCGATCGGAGACGGCGATCCGCCCTCCAGGCAGTTCCGCCACTCCGAACGGACGAATCACACCGGTCGCCTCACTCATGATCGTTCTCTCGACGTCTCCATCAGGACCGATGACGAGGATGCGACCGCGTTCCGGCTCGGACACGAGCCAGCCACCATCGGAACGAACCGCGATCTGTGCCGGGACCGTCCCCTCTGGAAGCTGATGCACCGCGGATACCTGAAGCCGATCATCGGTCGTGATGATGGAAGGGCCCGCCGCATCCAGCAGATTGAGCTCGCCGCGACGAATCACGAGGTCCTGAAGATCGAGTTCGCCGCCGCCGCCCTTCGCCGCCACTCGATCGGCCAGAAGATCCTCGTTCCAGCTTCGGACGAAACGCCCCATGAACGGATCCATCTTGAGCGGTGCATCGCGATCTCGATCAAGGCGCCATTTTGCGATGCGCCCGAGCCCTCGATCGAGAAAGAAGATCTCCTGCTCCTCCGCATCCACCCCCACCGCTTGAATGCGACCGAAGTTGGCCGGGCCCCGGCCTCCCCGAGAGAACGTCGTCACGTGAATCGGAATTCCGAAGGTCAGATCGAACACCACGGCCGCCGAAGATTCGGGATCCCACATCACCAGAAGGTCGTCATCGGCTCCGACGCCTCTTCCGAAATGACTCTGCACTCCCCTGATCCGAGGGAGCGAACTTCCGGTCGGATCCTCGCCTTCCGCCACTTCGTCGAACACCTGGTAGCGACGCTCGAAGGACTCGAGCACGAAGGCCCGGTCGCCATCCGGTGAGATGGCCACGCCCTCGGGATAGTGAATCCGCCCCTCACCCTCGCGAGGAATCACCGCGTGCATCCCCCATTGGTAGAGGAACGCGGCGTCCGCCAGCCGGTGCACGGAGATTCGATGGTTCAACTTGTCCGCGACGAAGAGGCGTTCGCCGTGGACCGCCAGGTCCACCGGCGTGTTGAAGAGGCCGGGAAAGGCGCCTCGGTCGCCGATGGCCCGGATTTCGTTCGCATTCACGTCGAGCCGGACCAGCCGATGACGGTCCGTGTCCGCAAGCCACGCCCCGCCGTCCGGGAGCGCGACGATCGCCCGCGCGCCGGGATAGGCGGCCGAGCGATCGGCCAGGCGTTCCCCGGTGGCGGCATCGCGTCGTCTGATTCCGCCTCTCTCGTCGAGCGACCAGACCGACGAACCGGCGGAATCGGCTGCGATCCCGCCCGGCTCGACCTTCCAGAGAATCTTCCGACCCCCGAGTCGGCACTCCAGAGAATCATCATCGACCAGCATCCATCGATCGTTCGAGTCGATCGCCAGATCTCGGAATCCCGTCGTATCCGGCGATCCCGAGACCGCGCCGAAGGCATCCAACGTCACGACCTCGCCGTTCGGGCGCACCGCAATGGCGCGTGCCTCGTCCAGTCCATCCACCTGCTCCGCGAAACGACCGAGCCGGGCCGCGTCCTGGCCGGCGGCCGAAACCGGGGCCCGAATCACGAAGAGCACGAGAAGAGCGACGACCAGACGCCCGGCGGATGATGACCCGAGGGACGGACCGGAATGAAGGAGGATTCGTCGACTGGAGATCATGAATCGATGCATGCTGATGCGAAGCCCTCAAAGACCCGACATGTGCCGCCACGAGTCTGGTCACGCCACGAAGAACTCGGGAACTCGCGACGACTCAGAGGATACGCCGCTCGAACGGACGCCTCCACCTCAAATCCAAAGATCAGACCGCCTCGTCCCAAGAGAAAGATCGGCCCGATTCCATCGCGCTCCGAACTTTTTCAAAGGCCGGCCCCACCGACATCACGAACGCGTGATTGGAATGCCGATCGACGGTAGAGTACGCCCTCGCCCACCTGAGACCCCCCAGTCATGACCGATGCAAATTCGAACCACGCCCACCCCTCCGGAGCGAATCCGCTCCGGATTTTCAATCTGATCGGCCTCGTTCTCCTCGGCCTTCTGGTGCTCGCCCCGCTCGTGGTCGATCTCCACGGTGAACCCGCGGGCGATCCGGTCGAATTCGAGGCGGCGGCCGCGCCCGATGGATCGATGTCACCCGAACTGGCCGAAGCAGCGGCCGAATTCGAAGACGACCACGAACACCACGGCGTTCCCCCCTTCTGGCAGATCGGCACCATCCCTTTCGTGCTGCTCCTGCTCTCGATCGCCGTGCTCCCCCTGCTCCGCAAGACCATGCACTGGTGGGAGGACAACACGAATCGGCTCGCGGTCGCACTGGGCGCGGGGTTGCTCACCATGGTCTTCTATGCCGTCGTCGACGGACCGACCGCCGCCTTGCTTGCGATCGAACACGCCATCCCGGGCGAGTACATCCCGTTCATCATGCTGCTGTTCTCGCTCTACGTGATCTCGGGAGGCATCTCGATCACCGGCGATCTGAAAGCGACCCCGACGGTCAACGCGACGTTCATTCTCGTCGGAACCCTCATCGCGAGCTTCATCGGAACCACCGGCGCGAGCATGCTGCTCATCCGTCCGCTTCTCGAGACGAATCGCGAGCGGAAGCACGTCGTCCACACCGTGGTCTTCTTCATCTTCCTGGTGAGCAACATCGGCGGAACCCTGCTCCCCATCGGCGACCCCCCGCTCTTCCTGGGCTATCTCCGAGGCGTCCCCTTCGACTGGACCCTCGTGCTCTGGAAGGAGTGGGCGCTCCTCGGCAGCCTGCTCATCACGGTCTACTGGATCTGGGACCAGATCATGGTGAAGCGGGAGACCACCCTCGACATCCTTCGTGACGATGCGATCCGTCGCCCTCTGCGGATGAGCGGCAGCTTGAATCTCCTCCTCCTTCTGGGCGTGGTGTTCGCCGTCGCACTGCTCGATCCGTCCAAGCCCATCCCGGGAACGGACATCCACGCTTTTCCGTTCTGCCGCGAGTTGGTCATGCTCGGACTCGCCGGAGCCAGTCTCGCGCTCACGCCCAAGGGCATCCGGGAATCGAACCGCTTCAACTACCACGCGATCATCGAAGTGGCCGCGCTCTTCATCGGCATCTTCCTCAGCATGCAGGTACCCCTGGCGGTCCTCAAGGCCAACGGCGCCGATCTGGGGCTTGAAAGTCCCACGCACTTCTTCTGGCTCACCGGAATCCTCTCCAGCTTCCTCGACAACGCGCCGACATATCTGGTCTTCTTCCAGACCGCGGAGTCGATGACGCCCGAGGGCGGCGATGGCATACTCGAACTGCAGAGCGGCGGCTTCATCCGTGAAGACCTGCTGACCGCGATCAGTCTCGGCGCGGTGTTCATGGGCGCGAACACCTACATCGGCAACGGCCCGAACTTCATGGTCAAGTCGATCGCCGAGCAATCCGGAGTTCGAATGCCCAGCTTCTTCGGGTACATGATCTACAGCGTGCTGGTGTTGATACCGGCGATGATTCTCGTGAACTGGCTCTTCCTTTGAACTCGGTGGGCGCGATTCCCGACCCGCCCGGCCCCTGGAGACGACGATGGCGTTGAAACGAGTGATCGTGGCACTTGGTGGCTCCGAGTACATGGATGCCGCCGTCGCCGAAGCCTGCCAGATCGCCGGCCGGAACGAGGCCGAAATCATCGGAGTCGCCGTGCTGGATGAAACCCTCGTCGATCCGGTGGAGCCGGCGCCGATGGGTGCCGGATCCGCCGCCGCCGACCTCCGTGCGGAGCGCCAGGCGAGTGTCGAGGCCGGAATGAACGAAGCGATCGCCCGATTTGAATCGATGGTGGCCGCCGCCGGAATTCCACATCGGACGCAACAGATCGTCGGCGACGCCCAGGAAGCGCTTTCCGACGCCCTTCGGCTCGCGGATCTCGCCATCGTCGGAATCCGACACGCATTCGACTACGGGACCATCGCCCACTCGGAGGACTTCCTCGGACGAGTGGCCCGCGGTTCGGGCCGGCCGATCCTGGCGATGACGTCGCCCGCAAGACGGATCGATCGTGTTCTGGTGGCCTATGACGGATCCACGGCATCCGCCGATGCCCTTCGAGCGTTCGCGGTACTCAACGCATTCGACCCTTCCATCGTTCGCGTCGCCAACTGCGCTGAAGACGACTCGGATTCCGGGAGCCTCCTCGAAGAGGGAATGTCCTATCTTCGCCTCCACGGCCATACGGTCGAAGGCGTGGTTCTGGAAGGATCCCCGTCCACCGTCCTGCTCGAGCACGCCGAAGCATGGAACGCGGACCTGCTGGTGATGGGCGCCGTCGGCCGACGAGGGCTCTCGAGGCTTCTACTCGGTGACACCGCGTCGGCGATGCTGACCCGCAGCGACGTTCCACTTCTGATTCGAAGCTGAGGGTTCCGCCTACTCGTCTTCGTCCGCGTCGCGCTTCATCATCGCGTAGATGACGCCCTGCACCACGACCGACTCACCGACGATTCTTCCGGCTCGTTCCGCGGCTCGCGAGAGACTCTTGAACGAGCCTCCCCGGACTTCTCGCTCGAAGTCTTCGAGGGAGTTCTCGATTCCCAGCAGCATCGAGGCGACCACCGACCACTCGTATCGAGTCTGCGGCCAGTATTCGGAATCTTGAACCAACTCGATCGGGACGCCGACCTTCCAACCATCCCCGGTCTCGATCATCGCCATGAAGCCACCGAAGGCGGGTTCGTCGTCCCACAACACCGCGGCCGTTCCATCTCCCAGATCCAGGATCTCGATGCGATCTTCCTGGACCTGCAGAAACTCGAAGGGATCGGCGAGAAACCCTCCGATCACATCGGTCCAATCGTCTTCCGTCGCGTCGTTCACCATGCCGACGGCTTCGTCGAGGGAATCGACGGTCTCATCGGGAAACTGGCGCTGCAACTCCTCGCCGACCAGCCAGAGACGCCCGAGGAGTTCCGAGAGTTTTCCCTTCACCTCCGCGATCGCGCTGGCTTCCGTCACGCCATCATCGAATGCGATGTCCCGAGGGGTGATGTCGATGAGCTCGGGAAGACGATCGGCATCACCATTTTCGACCATGGCCCTGGCCACGACCAGGACCGATTCGGGGGTCGAGGTGTCGTAGTCCGAGCCGCCACACCCGGCGAGGGTGAAGGCGGCAAGAGCGGTTGCGAGGGGACCGATCCGTCGGTGGCGGCGAGGAGCGCCAGCGGCACATTCGAGCTCTGGCATGTCCGGCTGGGGATTCATCGTCGTCTCCGGGCAGGCGAATGGAACCATGCGGTTCGAACCCTATCATGACCGGATGCAGATCACCGTCAACGGCACCGTGCGAGAGGCCCCGGAAGGATCCACGGTATCGAGCCTTCTGGACCTCCTGGATCTCGCCGGACGGCCTTGTGCCGTCGAAGTCAACCGCCAGATCGTCCGAAAGGCCGATCATCCGCACCACCGACTGGCCACCAAGGATGCCGTCGAAGTGGTTTCTCTCGTCGGCGGCGGCTGAACCGCACCGTCGCACATGCATCCATTCGTCTCGCCCGTGTTCCGGACCGCCATCCATGACCACCACGACCGCACTCGACATTCCCCCGCTCTCGATCGGCCGATTCGAACTTCGAAGCCGTCTCGTCGCCGGTACCGGGAAGTACCCCGACGCCGCCACGATGCGATCCGCCCTGGAGGAAAGCGGCTGCGACGCGGTCACCGTCGCGGTCCGTCGCGAACGACTGGTGAACGCCGAGGGCCGGTCGCTTCTCGAGGATCTCGACCTCGACCGGCTCACCGTCCTGCCGAACACCGCCGGGTGCTTCAGTGCCGAGGACGCGGTTCGAGTCGCCCGGCTGGGCCGTGAACTGCTCGACCAGCTCGACAACCCCGGCAAGCACTGGGTGAAACTCGAAGTGCTGGGCGACAAGACGACGCTGCTCCCCGATCCCGTCGGAACGCTCGAAGCCTGCCGCGAACTCGTCGCCGATGGTTTCGACGTCCTGTGCTATTCGAGTGACGATCCGATCATGGCAGCCCGGCTTCGTGACGCCGGAGCGACCAGCGTGATGCCCGCCGGCAGCCCGATCGGCAGCGGCCGCGGCATTTCAAATCCCGCCGCGATCCGTATCATTCTCGAACTTCTCAAGGACCCCGCCCACGGCGGCGACCCCGAATACCCCGTGATCGTGGATGCCGGCGTCGGCACGCCGAGCGACGTCACCATCGCCATGGAACTCGGCGCCGACGGCGTGCTGCTCAATACCGGAATCGCCCACGCGAAGGATCCGGTCGCGATGGCGAAGGCGATGCGACTCGCGTGCGATGCGGGCTGGCTCGGATTCCGAGCCGGCCGGATACCCAAGCGACTCTACGCGACCGCCTCAAGCCCCTGGGAAGGCGTGATCTCCCACATTCCCGGCGAATGACGTCGATGCGAACCGCTGATCGCGATCAACCCGCTCGAACCGGAGAACCGAGGATCTCCTTGATCCGATCGAAGGCGGCATCGCGGGCCGCCACATCGACACCCTCGACGTTCAATCGAAGCAGCGGCTCGGTGTTGCTCGCCCTCACGTTGAACCACGCGTCGCCCAGGTCGTAACTCACCCCGTCGAGTCTCGAGGTCTCGGACTCGGCGAAGACCTTTCCGACCGACTTCAACGCCTCGTCGACGTCTTCGACCTTGAAATTCACCTCTCCGGTCGAGATGTATCGCCGGAATCCCGCGAGGCTCTCCGAGGGCTTCCGGGAGGCGGCGACGACAAGATTGCAGATTTCGATGAAGGTTCGGGGCCCGCTGTCGGTTCCGAAGTGGTCACGAAAATAAAAGTGCCCGGAGAGTTCGCCGCCAAGCGATGCTTGATGGTCCCGGAGCGCCGCCTTCATGAAGACATGACCGACCCGACTCTCGATCGCCGTGCCGCGCCGAGCCTCGATCACTTCACGCACCACCCGACTCGAGCGAAGGTCGTAGACGTAGGCGCCGGGACCGTCCGCCCTCAACGCCGTGTCCGCCATCCACGCGAAGAGGATGTCGCAACCGATGCTTCTTCCCGTGTCGTCGATCATCATGCAGCGGTCGGCGTCGCCGTCGAAGTACACCCCGAAGTCGGCCTCATGTTCCTTCACTGCCGCTCGAACCTCGTCGAGATTCGAATCGATCAGCGGATTCGGCTCGTGCTTGAATTCGCCGTCGACCTCGAAGGAAAGCGGGATGATCTCGAGCCCGGAGACATCGCCGAAGACCTTCGGCACCATCACGCCACCCATGCCGCCGGCCGCATCGACGACCACGCGGAGCCGGCGGTCACCCGATACCACGGCCGGGTCGAGGCTCTTCAAGAGGAAATCCCGGTACTCCGTCCAGAGATCCCGTGATTCGAGCCCCCCGCCCGCCGGCTGGACTCTCTGTCGATCCGCGATCGCCGCCAATCGCTTGATCTCCTCGAGTCCGGACCCCGTCCCCACCGGTCGAGCATGGAGTCCGGAGATCTTGAATCCGTTGTATTTCGCGGCATTGTGGCTCGCCGTCACCTGTAC
>JABABZ010000101.1 GCA_014237965.1 Phycisphaerales bacterium
CCGACCAGAACCGGTCAGATCGCCCCTCTTGAGGCGTATACTCTTGACGCCTTCCGAGGCATTGCTCTTTGACAACTGGGGCCGACTGGTTTCGACCGGACGATGACTGTTTTTCGTTGCGCGTCGTGGAGCATCCATGCCACGTAAAAAGGATGCAAACTTTTATCTGCCAACACGCAGTACGCTCTCGCGGCCTGATCGCCGTGACGGACTCCCGCCTGACGCCCGATGGGGCGGGAATCCGCAAATCATCGGGCTGGATCCGAAGGGCTGGCATGCCTTGGAGGATCGAGACATTCGCATGCCTTGTTCACGGCTTGGGCCGTCGACCCTCCGGGTCGTGAACGAGATCAAGGGACGACTACACGCGTAGACGCGGATTTCCGCACGTTTCGGGACGGGGGTTCGAATCCCCCCGGCTCCACTGTTTGTTCGACGGGTTCCTCCCGACTCGAACCATTTCGAAGAGGCCCGCCGGCATCCGCCGGCGGGCCTCTTCGTGTTCGAGCGACTTCACCCTCGTATCTTCGATGCCGAGGTCGAACCACACCGCAGATCCCCGTCAGTGCCCCTTTGGCTTCGATGAGGCGGCGAACACTTCGACCTTGGCCCGACCGACATCCGCTTGAGGGCGGGCGGGTTCGATTCCGCACGCGTACCGCGAATCCGCCTCCTGCAGCATCGGAACACCGGTCGGTCTGATCGGCACCGTCGAGCTGCCGAATCCGGCGGCGATCTCCTCTATGATGAGCGAGTCGAGTTGCGGCTCGAATCTTGTGATCCACGCCAGCCTTCCTCGCATCCACCCACCGATACGGAGTTGATGACCATGGACATCGGCGATTTCACGGAAGACGAGATTCCCAAGGAAACGCTCGCCGAGCTCCAGAGCCACTTTGACGATCCGGGCCTCAGACTCGAGTCTCCACGCATCCTGAAGCATTCCCTGGGCTGCGACGTCCTGGTCGACGTCGGCTGGTTCGAACACGACTCCAACGGGCCAGGACACTCGGTCGAGCACACCGTGGTCTTTCTCCATCGTCCCGAGACGAGACTTCCCGAGTTCGAGATCCGGCCTCGAAAAGGGCTCGGCGAGAAGGCTCTGGGAATGCTCGTGTCCTTGCTGGGCGTACCGACGATGGAATTCGAGGATGAGCCCGAGTTCTCCGAGCGATACTCGGTGGTCACGACCAATTCCGAGTCGGTCCGATTGCTCCTTGGCCGCGAAGCGATCGACTCGCTCCTCGCCGTCGACGATCTCTTTCTGAAGTTCAGCGGCCGAGGGGTTCTACTTTCACGGCGTAGTGTCGATGGCTCGTCCGGAGGACGAACCTCGATCGGGACCGGCGAGGGAGGTGGGATCACGAGGCGGAACACCCACGACCACAGTCTCGATGAAGCCGCTTCGCACTCGCTCCTCGAAGACGCACTCATCGCCGCTGGTCCGATCGTCGACGATCCGGAGATCGGCCGCCGTGCCGCCGATGCCGTTGAGGGAACCTACGCCGAAGAGGCGGTTCGTAATCTCACCAACCAGGGCGGCTTCCTCGGACGCCAGATGGCGAAGACGCTCATCACGAGCGAGATGCTGGACGCGATCCGTATCGCCTCGATCCCCCGTGCCGACATTCCCCCTCAGATCGCCCGAAAGGCCTGGGGCGGTACGACCATCCCCCTGGTGATCGCGCCCGCATTCGGTCTCATCTTCGCCGGGATCGGCACCGCCATCCTGATCGGTGGCCAGATCGAGGGCCTCGCTTTCCTGAGCATCGGAATCGTGGCGGTCGTGATCTCGGGGTTCATCTTGCGGCACCGGCTCATCCGGAAGAGACTCGTCACCGATGGCGTCGTGGTGATGGGACGTCTGGCCGGCGTCGAGCGAACCACCACCTCCGTCAACGACGACATGATTCACAAGATCACGGTCGACACGCAGGATGGCGGCGAGCCGATGGTCGTGAAGATGGGGTCCGCTCCCGCTCGGCAGGCCCGCCGAATGATGGAAGAAAACCCGGAGACCTGGATACTCCGCGATCCCCAGAAGGCCACCCGTGGACTCTGGCTCCCCGGCTGGACCCTCGGAAACAGCCCTGACTGACATTCCACCGAGATCGTTGCGAAGATGAGATTTCTCGAGCTCGATTCCGGCTCGAGTTGCGTACTCCTTCAGGAGTCCGGGACACGCACGATTCGATGATCACGCCCCGAAGATCACGCCCCGAACCCGGTATCGCCGCATGAAGGATCGAACCGAACATTCCCACCCCGATCAGAGCCTGACCGACTGGTCGATGATCCTCGACGCGGGACAGGTCGATTCTCCATCGCGGTCGGCCTCCCTCGATCGACTCGTCCGCCGCTACTGGCCCCCACTGTTCGCCTATGTCCGGGCGACCGGCTGCTCGGCCTCGGAGGCCAACGACATCGTGCAGGGTTTCGTCGCCGATGTGATCCTCGAACGCAATCTTCCCGGTCACGCCGATCGGGATCGAGGGCGGTTCCGAGGACTCCTCTTCCGATCGATCGGGAACTACATCCGAGACCATCATCGCCGCAACCAGTCATTGAAACGACGGCCCGAGCAAGGAAAGGTGGCGTCACTCGACGTCGAAGGCTGCCCCACGCCGAGTGATCAATCCGCGGACGACCCCGAACAAGCCTTCACCCGACACTGGGTCGCCACCCTCCTTCGCCGTGCGATCGAGACGGTACGAACCTCGTTCATCGATCGTGACCGGGAAGTCGAGTGGGAGATTCTCGAAGCACGACTGGTGCTCCCGATGATCAATGGCGTTCCGCCCGTCCCCTATTCCAGTCTGGTGGAACGCTTCGAGTTGCGGGACGTCCCGCAGGCCGCATCGTTCCTGGTCAACGGCAAGCGGGCCCTCGGTCAGGCGATTCTCGCCGAGATCGGGGAGACCGTCGATTCGCCGGATCAAGTCGACGATGAGGCTCGAGATCTCTTGCGCCTGCTGACGGAGAATGCACGATGACCGATCCTCTGACCGACTCGCTTCGTTGGGCGCTCGCCATCGGGTCCGAACCCGAGCGAAGCGCCGTCGACTGGCTGGCCGCCGAACTGATCCCCGACCGCCCCAATGCCGTGGCCGCGATCAGCAAGGCGGATCCTGACGCTGATGAGGATCTGCGGCGGCTCCGACTTCTCAAGAGCGGTTTCAAGACGCTGCGACTCAGCGGAGAACATTCGACGGATCGCCGCCTCGCGGCTCGTCACTATGCCGCGACCATCGCGGCGGGAGTCGTTCGCCACGGGTGCTGGATCACCCGACAACGACCGGACCGTCTGCTTTCCGCCTTGCAGGATCTCGCCGACGACGAGGCCATGGACGATTCGCTGCGTTCGATCGCGAGCGAGGCCATCACCATCGCCAACGATCGAGTGCTCGACCAGGACTCCTGAGCGGCGAATCGAGCTCGCCTTCGATCATTCCTCGATCGACGTCACGGCCTCGGCCTCGTCGGAATCGCTGGTTGGTTCCGCCCCAGCGGTCACGACCTCTTCCTTGACCGAAATCGATCCGTCGGACTCTTCGAATTCCACCTTGGCCTGACCGAGCAGTGTCCCGGTGGCGAAGGCGATGTCGATCAGAGCGATCTGATAGGCGGAGAGCGCCTGCACTTCTCGACTCTGAGCATCCGCGAGTCTGCTCTGCGCATCCAGAACGTCGGTCGACGTGCGAAGTCCGACATCGAACTGACGTTCTTCACCCTGAAGCGTTCGGGCTGCAAGCATGGTCTCCAGTCGTGCCGCCAGAATCGACTGCCACGATTGCTTGAGACGGTCCAATGCATCGTAGACCTCGACCTGGATGCTCTGAACACGAGCCTCCTTGGTCGCCAGCCGCTGGACACGTTGGAGAATCGCCGCCGAGAGCCGGTTCTCTCGCTGCTCGTTTCCGACCGGCACCTCACCGCTGATACCGATCCGGTGAGAATCCGAGTCACCGAGCGAGGTGTATGCCGAGTCGAAAGTGGAATCATCACCCTGAATGGAATATCGATAGTCGAAGGCGAAGACGGGAAGCGCCTCGTTGCGACGAATGTCGACGGTCGTCGCGTCGATCGAGAGTTGGATCTCCAACTCGAGCATCTCCATGCGATTCTTGACCGCTTCAGCCGCGAGAGCGGCTCCGTCCAGTTCGATTCGAATCGGATCGGGATCGGTCCCCGGCTCCAGGGCGGTGGCGGAGTCGATCGGAAGATCCGCGAGATTCATGATTCTCTTGAGCGCTCGCTGACGCTGTCGAAGATCGGCATCGGCCCGAATGATCGACTCCAGAGTCCGGCCGACTCCGCTGCGAGCACGAATCACGTCGATTTCCGGTGCGTCGCCCGCATCGAGCCTCCGCTGGGCACGCTCGAGCTGATTCGCCGCGAGTTGATACTGACTCTTGCGGACCTCGAGTTCCCGCCATGCCTGGTAGAGCCGCCAGTACGCCTTGTCGGCTTCCGAAAGAACCCGAATCGAAGCGAGCTTCAGGCGGGCATCGGCGAGATCCGAGTTCCACTTCGCGATCCGGATCGATGCCGTGTTCACGACACCGGCCCCGCGCAACAGCGGCTGGGAAATCGAGAAACGGACATTCGATTCCCAAGGTTCTGCCGTGGCGGGGAAATTCGATGGGAGATCATTCTGGGTCGCCAGCGTGTCGACCGTGAGCGTTCCGCCGGAGGCCAGAGGAAGGCGAAGTCCCGCAAGGAACTCATCACTGCTCGTCGGCTCTCCCTGCTCCAGATTGGTCACGACTCCCTGATCGTTGCGGGTATACCCCGCGAAGATGGTGGCTTCGAACTTCGCCTCCTCGGCTCCGAGATTCGCCCGCGCGATCTCCGGCGAGACGAGTTCCGTCTTCAATTCGAGATTGCCCTCCAGTACCGCCCGCCGTACTTCGGCGATCCCGAGGGTTCGCTTGGATTCGGCCGCCTCGATCGGAAGTCGATTCGCAAGCAACTCCTCCATGGCCTCATCGGGCTTCTGCGGCGGCACCGTGCTCCGCGATGCGAGGTCCATCGGCGCGATGACATCGACCTGCTCGGGCGCCGGCTTCCAGTAGGGCGTCTTGGTCTTGAAGATGCCCGTTTCTCCGCAACCCGTGAGCAGCACGGGGGCGATGATCACCCCGGTCAACCTGAATCGCCATCGTCGGCTCGAAAAATGCATGGGAGGAGTCCTGTCGTTCATTCGTGTCTGAGCGCGTCGATCGGGTCCAGCCTGGAAGCCTTGATCGCCGGGAACATGCCGAAGATCAGGCCGACCGCGGCACTGAACGTGAAACTCATGATGATCGCCCAGAGCGGGACGTGCGCCTCGTCCAGCCCCGCATCGGGAATCAAGGTCAATCCGAATGCCAGCATCTCCCCCACGGCCACGCCCATCGCGCCACCGACGAGGCACAGGACCACGGCTTCCAGGAGGAACTGCAGGAGGATGGCCGCAGGAGTCGCTCCCACCGCCTTGCGAAGCCCGATCTCCCGCGTCCTTTCGCTGACCGACACCAGCATGATGTTCATGATGCCGATACCCCCCACCAGAAGGCTCACCCCGACGATC
Source organism: Phycisphaerales bacterium (assembly GCA_014237965.1). Classification (GTDB taxonomy): domain Bacteria; phylum Planctomycetota; class Phycisphaerae; order Phycisphaerales; family SM1A02; genus UBA12014. The sequence continues at coordinate 5,573 of JABABZ010000101.1, forward strand.
CCACCCGCGATCGCGGTGATACCGGCGGCAAGCGCTCGAAACTGATCGATGAACTGATCGATCGCCGCGACCTGAAACGTGTCGGGATCGTCCGGCCCGAGTCCTCGCATCTTCCGAAGGACGAAGCGAACCTCGCTCTTCGCTTCGCTCGCCAGATCAGGCGAGTCGATCATCGCAGCGATCCGAAAGAAGAAGTCATCTTCTTTCAGTCGCGACGCGATCGCGAACGGAACGAAGACTTCCGTGCTTGAGGTGTTCATCCCCAGCATGTTGGATTCAATCGTCTCCACCACGCCGACGACCAGATATCGTCGACCGCCGAGCAGGACATGAGTCCCGACCGGCTCTTTCGGCAACCGGAGTTCCTCGATCGCCGACTCGTTCACCAGACACACCTGACGGGCATTCGCCTCGTCGATCGAGTTGAACGGACGACCAGAGAGAACCGCGCGATTCGTCGTTTCGTGCCAGGCCGGTCGAATTCCCGTGACACTCAGGCCTTCGATCAGCCGATCACCGAACTGCGCACTCATCCCGAGCGAGGTGACGGGTGTCAGACATCGAATGGACGGACAGTTGAGTTCGATCGCCTCGACTTCTTCGATCTTCAGGCGAACATCCTTCCACGGGTACATGTTCTTGGGTGCGTCGTCCGGCCTATCCGGAAAGATGAAGAGGCGATTGGCACCGAACGACTCGAATTCACCGAGCACCTTCGTCTTCAATCCCACCAACGCCGCAATGACCGCCGTCACGCTCGCCACTCCGACGATGATCCCGAGCGCGGTGAGGAGACTCCGACCCAGATTCGCCCGAATCTGAGAAAACGCCAGCGAGATGGCCTGAATCCAGAACGATGGATACAGCATCAGTCGCTCCCTCCCAAGACCATCCGTGGAACGAAGCGGCCTGCGGGGTCCTCCTCGATGGGAAGATCACTTGCGACACGGCCGTCATGAAGGCGGATGACCCGTCGGCAATGAGCTGCCACTTCGTCTTCATGGGTGACGATGATGACGGTCTGGCCTTCTTCATGAAGCCGGTTGAACAAGCCGAGAATGTCCGCCGTGGTCGTCGAATCCAGGTTTCCGGTCGGCTCATCGGCGAGCAGGATTGCCGGACGGTTCAACAGGGCTCGCGCGATGGCGACCCGCTGCTTCTGTCCACCCGAAAGCTGGTTGGGACGGTGTTGCACGCGATCCGCGAGGCCGACACGATCGAGGGCTCCCAAGGCTCGACTCCGGCGATCCTTCTTCCGATCACCTCTGGCGTAGATCGATGGGAGCTCGACGTTTCGAAGTGCCGTGGCACGCGAGAGAAGCTCGAAGGACTGGAAGACGAAGCCGATTCGCTCATTTCGCACCAGGGCGAGTTCCGCGGAGGACATCCGATCCGTCCGACGATCGTCCAGTCGATACTCGCCCTCCGTCGGGCGGTCGAGACATCCAAGGATGTTCATCAGTGTGCTCTTGCCCGAACCGGACGACCCCATGATCGCCACGAACTCGTTCTCGCCGATATCCAGATCGACCGATCGGAGCGCATGCACCGTCTCCACACCGATACGATAGATCTTCGAGATGCCACGCAGCTTGATCAACATGTTCGAGTTTCGATTCAGAAGCCGATCTTCACCGAAGACTTCTTGGTGTTCGGTTCTACTTTCTCTGCATCGGCTTCGGATGCGGATTCCGGATCTTCGATCCGAACCGAGTCACCGTCTTCGAGATTCTCGATCGCCTTGTACGGCCCCACGATGACCTGATCCTCGGGATCGATGCCTTCGGCCACGATCGTCTCGGAAAGGCTGCTCGGGCCGATTCGCACGGGCGTGCAGACCGCTTTGCCGTCCTGAATGACGAAGACGACCGGGACCGTGCGCCGATCACGATCGACGAGCGGATTGCTCGCAACAGTGGAACTCAGATCATCGATCTTCATGTCGACGACCGCCTGACTTGGTACGACGAGCCCCTCGTGCCGTGCGATCTCGATGTCGACGTTGGCAGCGAGACCGGAGTAGATCCGCCGGCCGTCGAGGGTGATCTGCACTTCCGTCTTGAAGAATCCGGAGCCATCTCGATCAAGCGACCGCTGCAAGGCGATTCGTTCGACGATGCCCTCGAAGACCTCGTCGGGATACGCGTTGATCCGGATCTCCGCAGGCTGGGTATTGGCCACCTTGGCGATGTCGCTCTCAGCGACTTTCGCATCCAATCGCATTCGAGAGAGATCGGCGATGGTCATGATCACGGTGCCGGCGTTGTTCATGGTTCCGACCACCACCAGTTCGCCCACTTCCGCGTTGAGAATCGTGATGACGCCATCGATCGGCGACTTCATCACCGTCTTCGCGAGGCGGTCTCTGGCCTGATCGATGTCGGCCTCCGCCGCCGCCAGCGAACTTTCGATGACCGAGATGGCCAGTTTTCCGGCCTCGACCTGCGCCGCGAGCTCCGCGACCCGATTCCTCGCGTCATCGAGATTCTGCCGACTGATGTCGCCCGTCTTGAACAACTGCTCCTGTCGCCGAAGCGTCTCCCGGGCGTTCGCGAGCGACGCCATCGGACCCGCGATGCGGGATTGCTCGCTCTGCAGACGGAACCGCTCGGCATCCCGTCGCGCCTCCGCACTCTCCAATCTCGCTTGAAAGTCAGCGGCATCGAGCCGGATGATCATGTCACCCTGGCGGACCGTCTCTCCTTCACGAAAAGGAAGCTCGAGAATCCGCGCCGACACCTCGGCGGAGACATCGACCTTGACGTTCGGCTCGATCTCTCCCGGGGCGGCGACCCGCTCGATCAGCGTGCGCCGAGTCACCGACTCGAATCGCACCAACTCTCCGGAGCCCCCGGTCGAGCCTCCGAAGGAGAAACCCCCGGACAAGGACGGACCGATGGCAAGCATCGCTCCTGCCAATCCCAGAACGAGGATCACCGAGAAGATCAGAAAAAGTCGCACTCGTACTCCTTACACGTGACTGACATCGGGATCACTTCGTGCCAACCGGTTCAGGACGAACTCGAAGCCCACCGCTCGAACGGGTCACACTTACTGGGAAACCCCCGACCCTGATTCCAAGGCTACACGCCTCCTGGCCATAAAAGAACTCCAGAGGATACCGGGATCATGAAAAGAGGATTCACCGATGACGCGAGGCGAAGGCAATCCGCCTCCGGGTCACCGCCACCCGTCATCCCGGAATGTGGCGCAAAATAAACACCCCCCCGGTTCAAATGAACCGGGGGGGTGCCTCAGAACGAAGGAGGATCGGCCGCAGAGGGCCGATTGTCAGCCGCGATCAGGGACAAGCGCCCCAGACCGAGAGAACGAGACCGACATCGGCACCGTTCACTTCACCGTCGCCGTTGAGATCCTCGGGGCAGCCCGGGCAGACTCCCCAAGCAGCGAGGATGTAACCGAAGTCAGCACCGTCGACCATACCGTCGCCGTTGAAGTCTCCGGGGCAGTCAGGCTGACCACCACCAGCGGTACCGTCGACATAGACGAACCACTCGAGGTCGAAGCCGATGTCACCGACCGCGGTGAACTCGGTGATTCCGCAAGACGCCGACCGGAGATAGGTCGTGCCGTTCAGAATGTCGGCACCTGTACCGCCACCAAAGGTGACGAAACCGTCCGGCGAAGCGCCGTAGGAGAGTTCAACCACGAGGGCTGAACCGTCGCTCAGATCGACGTTCACACCGTCCGCGAAGGACACGACATCGTAGACGAGGCCCTCGGTGGTGTAGAAGCCGAAAGGAGCCGCGCCGAGCAGTTCCAGGTCCGCATAGGGAACCGCGGTTCCGTTGACGGACTTGAACACGTTGACGACACCTTCGATGTACGAACCGGGGTTCGTGACGCCGAATCGGATGCAGTCGATGGTGAACATGTCGTTCCCCATGTCAGCAGCGTTGTAGATGCGGCAGTAGGCGTTCTCGGTGGTGGTACCACCAGCACATGCCACGCCACCAGCAGTCAGCGCGTCCGAGGCGTTCTGGGTGAACGTATCAGGACCCGGCGTGTCGCAGGTGTAGGGCGGCAACGGGGGATCAGGTTCTTCCCAGGAAACGGTGAGGCCACCGTCACCCACGGAACCCGCGTAACCGGAGACGCTGATGAGGTACTGGTTACCTCCGGTCAGGTTTGCGGTCATGTACGACTGATAGTCGGGGCAACCGCCACCATCATCGTTACATGCCACTTCCATGTTCGGAAGGTTCGACGGATCGATCGGCGATCCGATCACGCCGGCATCCCAGAGGGTGAGCGCCGTGTCGTAGTTCGCATCGTTGCAGGTCGTCGCTGTGAGCAGCTGATCGGCTGTTTCAGTGATTTCGATGAGGAACCAGACGTTCGCGGCACCGTCCGCAGCACAGCCGATGATCGGACCGTCATAGTTGGCGTTCACGGTCGAGAAGTCAGCACGCTCACCGTTGGTCATGACCTGCGGATCAGTCGCACAGTCATTCGAGTATGCCGGATTGTCGCAGGTGTACTGGAAGATGCCGCAGAGGGCGACCGCGGTGTCGACGCAGGTCGCGTCCCACGAGACGTCGCAGCAATACGCATCGCCACCCATGGCAGGATCACACACCATGGCACAGCAGGAGACGTCCGTGCAGCCAGGGGTCGCGTGGACTTCACCACAAGGACCGTCAGCGTCGGCACAAGCAGCGGGAACTTCGCCGCCGAGCGTGAAGTAGGCGTCGGCCGTCACGACGCTACCGCCAGCAAGGCCAGTACCGTCTTCCCAGTTCTGGTACACGGCGACATCGACGCTACCGCCAGCATCCACCTCGAAGGTGAACGCCGCGAAGTCGGTCTGCCCGGCTGCAGCCGAACCATCGGTCGGATAGGTGGCGCATTCGCCTTCGATGTCCGAACCGGTCGTATCAGCGACGGGGGTGCCGACGGCGTAGTAACCGGTCTCGGCGCCATCGGACATCGTCATGACAAACGTGCATTCGCTCGCCCAGCATGAGTAACCCGAACCCGCGTTCCAGCAGACGCTGAGGACGGTGTTGGACCAACCGAAGTTGGTGAAGTATCGACCAGCTTCAGCGGTGGCTGATTGTCCGTTGTAGTTGGGACTCGCGGGATCGATGCCACCATTGGCGACGCTGAAGTACCCAACATCGGAGAAGCTGACGGTGTACGAGTCTCCACCACCTGCGAGGGCGGCGGAAGTGGCTGCAACGGCCGTAATGGCGGCGCTGGCCTTGATAAATCTGGACTGCATCTGTTTGTTCCTCCTGAGAACATTATTTGGGCCGAGTATTGAATGGCACAAGCCATCAAATGCACGTGAAGAGACACGACTTCGCGCGGAACTGAACTTCAAGATTACATCAGGAATACAAAATTCAACGAAAAAAATGACTGAGAC
>JABABZ010000102.1 GCA_014237965.1 Phycisphaerales bacterium
ACCCGTTGGATCGATTCCACACCTCGCGACCGGCAGAACGGCGGCGATCTATCGCGTCTCTTGCTCGCGCACTGGGCAACCCGGCAAGCCGTCCACTACCGGACGCCATGCTCGAGACGATCGACGACGAGATGGTCACCAGTCATCCCGATCCCGAGTCACTCATCGCGATCAGACTCGACCACGACACCGTTCTCACACTCGCAGGCGAGCCCGGATCGATTCCGAAACTCCTCGAATTCGCGCAACAGGCGGTTCGCATGCTTCGCGCTCCGGTGGCGGCGATCGGCCGCGGCTTGGAACTCCGAGCGCTCAGCCTCGACCTCGCGCATCACCGAGCACTCGAGCGTCGAATCGCGGAAGCCTTGAGCACGGTGAAGGACACGGCGTCGCTCGGACGGACGGTCCAGAGCCTCGCGGAAACCAGATTCGACGTCGAGTATGCCGCGATGTACTTCCTGGACGCCGGAACACGCAACCTCCGACTCGTGGGAAACAAGGGCCTCAACGAATGGGAGATCGAAGATGCGGAGCGCACGGCGTGGGACCGACATCCCGGGCGCGTGATTCGCACCGGAGAGACGGTACACGTCCACGACACCAAGAACGATCCCGAGAACCGATCCGTGACCTCGGCCCGGAGGGTCGAGATTCGCAGCCGCTGCTATCTCCCCGTGCATGCGGGCGGCGAGGTGGTCGGCGCTCTGGGCCTCGCCTCGACCACCGTCGGCGCCTTTGATGAACGTCACGTCGAAGGCCTCAAGTTTCTCGGCGACCTCGCTGGACTGACCTGGCTCCGGTTGCAGGAAGAGGGTCGAAGACAAACACGCGATCGCGTGCTGGTGGCGAGCGGCGACGCCGCAGATCTCCTGCTGGCTTCAACTCGATGGCGTGATTCGATCATGAAGGTGCTCGGGCTGATCGAAAGCTCGTTCCGGTCCTACTCCGCGAGATTCATCGGCATCGACGGAGAGGCCTTCGGCGGCCCCTCGACCATGGCCGACGTCCCCTCGGAATTTCTTCAGGCCGTCGCGGCGTCGGAAGCGGGCGGCCTGGTTGGAAATGGTGCCGAACCGATACCGGGATTCGATCCGAATGCCGCCACCATCTCCACCAGTTTCGTCGCGGTCCCGGTCTGGGTGCACGGCGAGATCGCCGGCGCGCTCCTGGTGGAGGAGATCAATCGAGTCCGGGTGCATGACAAGTCGTCGATCGCCGCCTTGCGGGCCTTCGCCGATTCGATCGGAACCACGATGGCACGAGAGAACCTGGAAGGTGAGCTCGTCCATGCCCAGCGAATGGAAGCGGTCGGACTCCTTGCGGGAGGCATCGCGCATGACTTCAACAACCTGCTCTGGCCGATTCTGGTGCACTCCACATCACTGGCCGATTCCGAGACGGAGGAATCCCGTCTCGAAATGCTCGCCGACATCCAATTGGCCGCTCGCCGGGCCGCCGAACTCGTGGAGCAGATCCTTTTCCTGAGCCGAAAGCGGGTGATCGCCGACGCGAACACCCCTCTCAAGAACGTGATCGACGAGGCCATCGCGCTGCTCGCACCATCCACGCCGGGTCACGTCACGCTCGAGTCGGACATCCACGACCCGGATGCGACCACCCGCGGAGATCGAACGGCGTTGCTACGAGTGGTCCAGAATCTGGTGACCAACGCAAGGCACGCGATCGAGGACACGAGCGGAACCGTGACTATCTCGTTGAAACGGCATCCCGATGACGAAGGGATCGTCCATCTCGAAGTTCGCGACGATGGAGAAGGAATTCCCGAGGAAATTCGCAACAGTCTCTTCGATCCTTACTTCTCCACTCGGAAGACGGGCCGAGGAACCGGCCTCGGACTCACCATCGTCCATCGAGTCGTCACCGAACTCGGCGGAGAGATCGAGATCGAGAGTGAGCGAGGCGAGGGAACGACTTTCCGGATCTCGCTTCCACGAGGCGAAGCGCTCGAAGCACCGACGATCGAAGCGGCACCGAAACCCTCTCCTCGCGGAGACGAACGGGTCCTCGTGGTCGACGACGATCCCATGGTGCTCCAGACCAGTTCCTCGCTCATCGCCTCGCTGGGGTACGAGGTCGAGGCCGCGGACGGAACGGAGGCCGCCCTTGCGGTCTTCCAAGACGCTCGGAAGAAGGAGTGCGAACCACACCTGGTGCTCACCGATCTCGCCATGCCGGACCACGACGGCATCACACTCACCGAGTCTCTTCGGAATCGAGGCTTCAAAGGTCCGATCGTGCTCATCACGGGATACGGCGACGAGTCCGCCGAACGCGCCACCGTCGCCGGAGTGACCGAGATCCTGCAGAAGCCGATCGCTCGAGACGACCTCGGGATCGCGATTCGACGCCTTCTGGACAAGCCTGACTGATCCGCGGGAGGGAGCCGCCCCGCTTCCTTCTCCGAAGGACGAGCCATCCGGGCCGCGGTCTCGTAGACTCGGGACATGCATCACGCTTCATCCATGCTGACGGGCGTCGCCCTCGCGGTCCTTGCCCATCACCCGGCCGACGCCGGATCGGTCCCGGACGATCGACCGTCGGTGGTTCTGGTGATCGCCGATGATGCCGGCTGGATCGACTTCGGATTCAATGGATCGACCGAAATCGCCACACCCGAACTCGATCGACTGGCCGCGGAAGGCGTGGTGCTCGAGTCGTGCTATGTCACGGCCTCCGTCTGCAGTCCATCCAGAGCAGGAATGCTCACCGGTCGATACCAGCAACGCTGCGGCCACGAATACAACCTTCCTGGAGAGGCGCCACGTTCCGAAGGCGGACTGCCACTCACCGAACGAACCATCGCCGACCGGATGAAGGCGGCGGGATATGCCACCGGGCTGATCGGGAAATGGCATCTCGGACTGGCCCCGGCATTCCACCCGACCCGTCGGGGCTTCGACGAGTTCCATGGTTTTCGCGCGGGAAGCCGATCGTACTTCGGGAACGATTCCCTCTCGGGGGGGGATCGCGGATATGAACACTTCAAGATCGCCGGCCGCGAGTCGGAAGACGAAGCAGACATCTCATACCTCACCGAAACGATCGCCCGGGATGCCGTGAGCTTCATTCGCGATCATTCCGACCATCCATCGTTTCTCGTGGTCGCTTTCAATGCTCCGCACGGTCCGATGCATGCGACCGAAGAGGATCTCGCTTCCATCGATCCCACCGTGGCACCGAAACGGCGACGAATCTACGCCGCCATGATGCGAGCGATGGACCGAGCCTGCGGTTCCATCGGTGATGCCATCGATGCTTCGGGCCGGGACACCCTGTTCATCTTCGTCAACGACAATGGAGGTGCCACGAACAACGCCTCCGACAACGGGCCCTGGCGAGGCATGAAGGGATCTCACTTCGAGGGTGGTATTCGGGTGCCCGGCTTCGTCCGACGACCCGGCATCCTCGATCCCGGCTCGGTCGAGCATCCGGTCAGCGCCCTCGACCTCGTGGCGACCGCGGTCGCGGTCGGCGACGGAGACCTTGCCGATCTTGATGGAGTCGATCTCGATCCCTGGCTTCATTCCCGAACCACGGACCGCCCCCACCAACGGATGTTCTGGAGGCGTGGGCCGGTCGCGACCATCCGGGATCTGGATCTGAAGTTGATCCGCATCGAAGGCGGCCAGACGCTTCTCTTCGATCTCGAAACGGACCCGGGGGAAGAGAAGGATCTCTCCGCGACCCGACCCGGTGAGACGATCCGTCTCCTCGCCCGACTCGCCGAGTGGGAACACGCACTGATACCGCCTCGATGGACGACCGGTCCCATGTGGCGAAAGAACCTGCTTCGGAAGCATCAAATGGACGTGGTCGGTCGCGAGGCGGAACGTGCCGTCCCCTGAACCGAACGAACTCTTCTCCGCCGATGAGATCCGGACGGCCGCGCAGATCGCGACCGATTCGCTCCCGGCGCCCTTCGTCGAACGACTTCGGTCCGACTTCCCAAAGGCCGACGGAATCACGGATCGATTGCTGGCCGCCACCGCACTCGACCTGCCCCGCGGCCTGCGGTTGAATCCCCTTCGCGGCGAACTCGAGCAGACGATCCGCGAACTTCACGAACTGGGGATCGAGAGCACCCCCGTGGGCTGGGCGCCTTGGGCCCGAGTGATTCCTCGCACATCTTCGCGGGCGATCACCGAGACCGAAGCCTGGCGTGAGGGACGAGTGGTGCTCCAGTCACTGACCTCCATGCTGGCGGTCATGGGACTCGCCCCCCGACCCGGCGAGCGGATTCTCGACCTCTGTGCCGCCCCCGGTGGAAAGACCGCGCTGATCGCCGCCATGGTCGGGAACGACGCGCAGATCATCGCCAATGATCGCAGTCGTACTCGATGCATGCGGATGCGAGCGATGATCCGAATGCTGGGCGCGGAGGTTTCGATTCGAACGTCCCCGGGCGAGCGGATTCCATTCCGAGATCACGGAACCTTCGATCGCGTTCTGGTCGACGCGCCCTGTTCCGGCGAGGGGCGTTTCCGTTCCGACGATCCCGGGAGCCATGAGAACTGGTCGGTCAAAGGCGTCAGGCGACTTGCCTCGGTACAGAAGTCGCTGCTTCACGCCGCGATCCAGGCGGTTCGACCGGGCGGGGTCATCGTCTATTCGACCTGCACCCTCGGTCGAGAGGAGAACGAGGCCATCCTTCATCGCGCCCTGACCAGATACGGCGAAGGTCCGACGGGCATGTCGCTCGACCCCCTGCCTCCCGAGATTCCCGACGGACTGACACTTCTCGACCCACCGCTCGATCCGTCGAACTCATCGGCGTCACCACCGGAGACCGCCCTCCGGCGATACGGCTCGGACCCCCGAGGCGGCCCGGAGCATGCCGCGATGGAGGGTTTCTTCGTCGCCCGCCTTCGCAAGAGAGGTGGCATGGAAGCCCCCTGAGCCGGGATTTCACGACGAAATGTCCAATTCCGAATTCGTTCGGACACGACAGGCGGCCAAGAAACCTCCATACTCCCAATTGTCCGATCGTCGGATTGCGACACACGGGTCGACGAGACGATCGCGGACGACACCACAGGAGGTCTCGACCATGACCATGCAGGAACTTCTTTTTGATGACGGTGCCATCTGGTTCTTCGGAATCGCGGCCATCTCATCGCTCCTCTTCATCCTGACCATCCTGATGCTCTTCATCGGCGGTGACGGCGGCTTCGATGCCGATACCGGTGACGCCAGCGACGGCGCGTTCAAGGTGCTGTCCTTCCAGGGAATCGTCGGTTTTTCGATGGGCTGGGGCTGGGGCGGACTCGCCGGCTTCCGAAATCTCGAATTCAACTGGGCGCAGTCGGCCTTGTTCGGACTGGTGATCGGCACCGCGTTCCTCTGGCTTCTCTGGCTGGGCTTCAAGGCGATGCATGACCTGACCGGCGACGGGAACATCGATCCCGGTGATGCCATCGGTGCCGAAGGCACCGTGACCATCGCGATTCCCGCTGAAGGCAGTGGACGGATCTCCGTCGTCGTCCGGGATCGACAACGTCAATTCAAGGCGGTGGCCGAAGGAAAGGCCATCGCGTCTCGCACCCCGATTCGAGTGATCGCCGCCCGCGGCGACGGCACCCTCGAAGTCGAAACGGCCTGAGCAGAAGACCGTCTCCTTCCGGGGACCTGCACGGCGCCGACCGTTTCCCTCTTTCTTTCTTCTTTTCGGAGGACATCACATGGAACCCATCATCTGGCTCGGCGTAATCGGCGCTGCAGCACTGATCGCCTTCTTCTTCCTGATCTTTCTGGTCAAGCAGTACAAGCGATGCCCCAGCAACCGAATCCTCGTGATTTACGGAAAAGTGGGGAGCGAACGAGCATCGAAGTGTCTTCACGGCGGTGGCGCTTTCGTGGTCCCGCTCATTCAGGATTACGAGTACCTGTCACTCGAACCTCTGGTCATCGAAATTCCGCTGGAAGGCGCTCTCTCACTCAACAACATCCGAGTAAACGTCCCGAGCACCTTCACGGTGGGCATCTCCACCGATCCGGTTCTGATGAACAACGCCGCGGAACGCCTTCTCACGTTGAGCGACACCGCCATTCGAGATCAGGCTCAGGACATCATCCTGGGGCAGCTTCGCCTGGTCATCGCGACCCTCTCCATCGAGGAGATCAACAAGGATCGCGAGAAGTTCATGACGTTGATCAATGAGAACGTCGCCGACGAGATCAACAAGGTCGGCCTCGAGCTCATCAACGTGAATATTCGTGACATCACCGACGAGAGCGGCTACATCAGCGCCATCGGAAAGCGAGCGGCCGCCGAGGCGATCAACCGTGCCAAGGTCGAAGTCGCCCAGCAGGAACGAGAAGGTGCCATCGGCCAAGCAGAAGCAGTTCGCCAGCAGGAAGTCCGGGTCTCGGTAGAGCTTGCGAAGGCGGAAGAAGGCCGGAAGCAGGCTGAGAAGACCCAGCGACTTGCCCTCGCCACGTTCGAGGCCGAAGCGGTCACCGGCGAAGTGGAAGCGAAACGGAACCAGGAGATCGCCACCGCGGAGCGAGAGGCCGAGACCTCCATCGCGGCCAAGAACGCCGAACAGTCCGAACGGGTCGAAATCGCGAAGGCGGAGTCACTCGCACGCCAAGGCGAGAACTCCTCAGCGGCCGAAGTCGCGGACTCCGACGCCCAACTCGCGGAGATCCGCGCTGAAGCCAAGAGACGCTCGGACGTCGCCGCCGCCGATGCGTCCCGCGCAATTCTCGAGAAGGAACGAGAAGAGGAAATCGCACGCCTGGCGAAGAACGTGATCGCACCGGAAGAGATCAGGAAACAACAGATTGAAATCGCCGCGGAAGCGACCGCCGAACGAAGTCGACGGGAAGCCTCCGGTGAAGCGGACGCGATCGTCGCCAGATACAACGCGGAAGCCGAGGGTGTCCGCAAGGTCCTCGAGGCGAAGGCCGACGGGTATCGCGAGCTCATGTTGGCCTGTGCGGAGAATCCGCAGATCGCACCGACCCTGCTCTTGATCGAACAGTTGCCAGAACTGGTCAAGGAACAGGTCAAGGCGATCTCCAACCTCCAGATCGACAAGATCACGGTCTGGGACGGCGGACGGGGCGAGGGTGGCCGAGGCAGTACCAGCGACTTCCTCTCCGGCCTGATCGGCTCTCTCCCACCCATGCACGAACTCGCGGAACAGGCGGGAATCGAACTCCCGGGCGTGCTCGGCAAGGTCGGATCTCCGAAGACCGCGGTCGAACCGAAACCCATCGCAGAATCGGATGTGGTCATCGACGAAGACTGATCGTCGCCATCGAACGGCACGACCCCGCCCGCCTCGCCCGCGGCGCGGGGTCGTTTCGTTACCCGGGTTCGTCGCGATCACGCATGGCACCGACGAATTCCCCAAGCCCGACTCCGGCGAGGAAACCGACTCGGCCTGGAACTGCACTTGATCGCGACCTCCTTCGACCCGACCGATAAACACCAGATTCCGCCGTTGGTCGAAAGAGCGACCGTTCAGATCGGATCTCGAACCTCGGAATCCGACGAAGTCCCGAAGGCCGGGTACTCTTTCGACATGAGCGACACGCATGACTACGACCTTCTGGTGATCGGCAGCGGCCCTTCCGGCCAGTCTGCGGCGATTCAGGCCTCCAAACTCCACAAGCGCGTGGCGCTGATCGAAAAACGAAGGCGAGTGGGCGGCGTCTGCACCTTCACCGGCACCATCCCTTCGAAGACGCTTCGCGAAGCGATCCTCTCGACCACCGGAGGCGGACTCGACGACGGATTCACCGTGCGAGCCCGACCGGAGATGGTCGATCTCATCGATCGCGTGAACCAGGTCATCGCGTCCGAGACGTCCGTGGTTCGGAACAGCCTCGCGCGAAACGACATCACCGTGATCGAGGGCGAGGCCTCCTTCATCGATGCGCACCGGATCGCGATCACCAACGACGCCGGAACCAGAGCGGTCACGGCGGAGAACATCCTCATCGCGTGTGGAACCAACGCCGCGGCTCCTCCGACCGGACCGAGCGACGGCAAACTCATTCTGACTTCGGACGATGTCCTGAAGATGAAGGACCTCCCTTCCAATCTGGCCGTGGTCGGTGGCGGAGTGATCGGCGTGGAGTACGCCTCGATCTTCGCGACCGCCGGCGTGCAGGTGACCCTGATCGATCGTCGGGATCAGTTGCTTGACTTCGTGGATCGTGAGATCGTCGACGAACTGATGCATCAGATGCGAAAGAAGGATGTGACCTTCCGACTTGGGGAAGCCGTCGCCCGCGTCGAGATCTTCGAAGAGGGCCGACCGGAAGTCGAACTCGAGCTCGAGAGTGGCAAGCGGATCATCGCGGACTGCGTGATCTTCTCGATCGGCCGAAGTCCGGCGACCGAACCTCTGCATCTCGGCTCGGCCGGGGTGGAAACGGATGACCGAGGGCGAATTCCCGTCAACGAAGCCCTCCAGACCAACATTCCCAACATCTATGCGGCCGGTGATGTGATCGGCTTCCCCGCACTCGCGGCCACCAGCAGCGAACAGGGTCGGATCGCGGCCTGCCGGATGTTCGGATATCAGGCGGAGAACTTCGGAACGCTCTACCCCTACGGCATCTATGCCGTTCCCGAAATATCCATGTGCGGCGCGACCGAGGAACAACTGACCCAGGATCGAGTCCCGTACGAAGTCGGCGTCGCCCGTTACCGGGAGACCGCCCGTGGACAGATCCTCGGCGACGACACGGGCATGTTCAAGATGCTCTTCCACCGGGACAGTCATGACCTCCTCGGCGTCCACTGCATCGGAACCAACGCGACGGAACTCGTCCACATCGGGCAGGCCGTCATCTCGCTCGGCGGCGGGCTCGACTTCTTCATGAACAGCGTCTTCAACTATCCGACGCTGGCCGAGGTCTACAAGATCGCCGCTCACAATGCCGCCAACCGCCTCCGCCATGTTCGAGGCCCGCGGCGCAAGGCCGATGCGAAAGCCGCCGAGACTCCGGTGATGAGCGCCGAAGTGCCTGATCGCGACGATCCCCGGCCGAACGAAGAACCTCCGCCCGCGGCAAGTCGGACGACCGAACGAAGCAACGACGACTGACGAATTCGAGGCCGACCACCGCCGCCTCGTCATCGACAGAAACATGAAGAAACGGGCATCTCCCTCGATGAAGGAGATGCCCGTTGAATTTCATGCCATTTCCGATCGGGGGTCGCCGCAGACCGCGTCAACCTCGACGGTGGCGGTTCGAAAGACCGATCAGCGCGAGCACGCCCGGCGTCGGAACCACGGTGTAACTGTAGGCCATCGGCGAAGTGGAGTTTTTGCCCCAGCCCGCCTGAACGACATCGGTGGAGAGCAGATCGATCGCGGGATCGCCTCCCCCTCCGCCAGTGGATGCGAGATCGAAGCTGAACGTGTCACCGACTGAGAGACCAACGCCAGACAAGTGAATATCCCTGATGAGTGCCTCCAAGGCGTCCAAGCCCCGCTTTCATCATCCTGAAAGCTCTAGGCCAGCCCTTCACGAGGCCCTCGCGACAGATTTTCGAACTTCAGGATCCACACGCCCGGAGACCGACGGACCATCCCATCGAAGCCGTCAGCCGTTCGTCCGGCGAAGCCCGTTCGAATGAGCGTCAAATCGCCACCTCGGCGGGAACCTGCGTCGAAGCCGCCCACTCGCTCCGTCCGATCGGTCAAGTCGTCCGAACCGGGAGCGGTGGGACCAGAGAGATCGCTGCCATGACGATCTCGCGATCCGTCCCACCAGAGCGACTCTCCCCGAACCTCGGTATCCGTATTAGAGGATCCGGAGTTCGAGCGACGTATAATCCTCGGGCATGCCGACCAACGCCGCACTCCAGGTTCGATGCCTTGCCATCGCTGCTGTGAT
This sequence comes from Phycisphaerales bacterium, assembly GCA_014237965.1. GTDB lineage: Bacteria > Planctomycetota > Phycisphaerae > Phycisphaerales > SM1A02 > UBA12014. The sequence continues at coordinate 9,880 of JABABZ010000102.1, forward strand.
GACCTCCGGGTCGTTCGGCATCGACGCATCGCAGAACGCCTCCTGGCCACCCGATGTTCCCATCGGGCGGAATCCCATCGGGCGACCGACCCGCCTGCCGACCAGCATCCGCGCCATTCCCAAATCCGACGGTGCATGGCGATGTATCGTCAGTTACCCGGGTGGGACCGGCGCCGAAGAGGTCTCCCTCGTCGGCGCGTTCAACTCCTGGGACGCGTCCGCAACGCCCATGAAACGCTCCTCCTCCGATGATTGGACCGTCGCGATCGACCTCGAGGACGGAATCCACCTCTACAACTTCGTCGAAGATCTGGACCACTGGGTGGCCGACCCCGTGAACGTCCAGCGGCAACCGAGGGAACGCGGCGTCGACCGGACGGTCTTCTGGCTCGGCCCCGATTCGATGCTCGACCCGACGCGAGGCGCCCTTGGTGACGGCGTGGTGGTCGGCGCGGCGCTTCGCCACGACCCGACCGACTGGCGGGATCTGCAGAGACTCCCCGACGGTCGCATCCGGCTCGTGGCCCACTCTCTTCGCGGCGACGTGGAGTCCGCAAGCGTCGCTTTTTCCGATGGTTCCACGACCGAAATGATCGCCACCGTTGGTTCCGAACTTCTCGATGCCTGGCAGGCGGACGTGCCGGCCGATCGTGACGGACTCGAGTACACCTTTCTCTTCCAAGATGGAGGCCGCTTCGTGCGCCATCCCGAACTCCACGAACTCGACGCGGGCGATCTCGATCGCTCCACTCACCGAACCCCGGACTGGGCCAAGAATGCGATCTGGTATCAGCTCATGGTGGAAAGGTTCCGCAGCGGCGAGGATGCGAACGATCCGACACCGATGCGCCCCTGGACCAGCGAGTGGTACACCCCGAGTGCCTGGGAAGGCGAGGATGGGTCCACGTTCTACCACTCCTTCGTGTTCGACCGGC
>JABABZ010000103.1 GCA_014237965.1 Phycisphaerales bacterium
GAGGCGCGGCGGTCGCTGGTGGACGCGGCGGTGGCCGGTGGTCCGACGACGGCGATTCTGGTGGCTGGAGGCGTGTGTGATTCGATCGACTTGCTGGATCCGGTGGTCGATCGTCTCTTCGAGGGGCCGTGGACCGCTGACGAGTTGTTGAGCGCCTCTTCCAGTGACGAGGTCATCAGTGCGGGCGTCGATACGACCTTCGTCCGAGCGGAGATCTTCAGGCGTCATGATCGTTCGGACCTCGCCCATGCCGTTCTGGAACAGACGGTGTCGAGTCCGGACCGGCCGCTTCAGCGGGTATTGGCCATCCGTCTGGCCGCTGATGACATGGACCCCGCGTCAGTGCTCGCGGTCCAGGCCCATCCCTTCGATGAACGGGTCGAAGCCGAACGGATTTCAGGGTTGCTCACCGCCGGCGAACCCGAGATCGCGGTGGAACTCGCAGAGCGTGCGGTGCGTCGAGTACCGATGTCGCCATGGCTCCAGGCCGCGCTCGGCCGATCGCTCTCTCTGGTCCGTGGTCGTGCCCTCGAAGCGGTCGAAGCGACGGCGCGAGCCATTCGGCTCGGCGATCGGCGGTGGTCGACCCGCATCGAGCTCGCCCAGTTCATGCAGCTGGTTCGGGCCGATCTCCCTCCCGACTCGGAAGTGAAACTCTCGCTGGCCATGCTCGGCGAGGACCCGGTCTTTCGAAGGCTGATCGAGGCTGATCAAGCCGCAGCCAGGGGTGATGTCGCGTCGGCAGAGCGAATACTCGACGGGATGCTCGAGAATCCGGAAGTCAGGGAGGAAGTTCTCGTTCGCATGCTGGGAATCTGGCGGTCCCTGGGGCAGACCGCCAAGGGGCGACGACGAATCGACTCCCTGCTGAGAAGACATCCGGGTGATCCGGCGCTGATGGACGCGTGGTTCGCCCTCAGGCTCTCGACGGGCGACCGTCGGGCGTTCATCGAAGAGCTTCGGACGACCGCAAGGGAGTCGGTATCCGGGCTTCCGAGCCGGCGTCTGGAGTCGCTTCTCGAAGACACGGAATCCGATCGATCGGAGTTGGCGCGTTTGATTCGAGCTCGCCTGGACCGTCGGCCGCTCACTCCGGCCCGATCGATCGATGAATTGGAACTGGCACTGCTCGTCGAGGACTCCGTCGGGATTGCCGAGGCCGTTCAGGCGTGCGAAGACGTCGACGTGTCCACCTTGAGCCCTCGTCTTCGTCGTCGACTCGCGTCGGTCGCCGCCGCCGTTCCGGATCGAGGCGGGGCCGAGATCGTGGTTCGAATTGCGAACTGGTGCGCGGAGAACCTCGAGCCGGTGAACGCCGACGTCGCCGCCGCGATTCTGAGGACCCTGCCCTCCACGGGACCGATCCCGCCGACCGACCGGCTCGATCCGGCGCCGGCCTTCTCGTGGTTGGACTCGGACTGGCGTGCGGCGGGTCTCTCGCTTTCGGAAATGGAGGTGAACGCTGGTGCCGAGTTGCTGGTGTTCGCCCTCGGCTCGCCGGATGCCGGGTCTCCCGCGAATTCGGGTCTGATCCGTTCGGCCATCGCCACGGGGATCACCGCGGGCTGGTCTGCGGAACGGATTCATGATCTGCTCGAACGGGAGGCTGCGGACGGTTCTTCCGTGATCGAGGCCTTCGGCTCGGATGGTGTCGATCGTCTTGCCCTCGCGGAGGTCTCCGGCGATGCGTCGCTGCTGGGACGTCGAGCGCTGGCGATCGAACTGCTCGATATCGCGGTGGCCGAGCCGGACGTCCCCGCGTCGACCCGGAACAACCTCGGATTCGCGCTGCTCGAGGGTGACGAGGCCGCGGTGCGGCGGGCGACCGAACTGCTGGAGTCGGCCTATCAACAGGACCCGACCAGTCCGAGTGTGCTTGATTCTCTCGGTTGGCTTCGTTATCTCGAAGGCCGGCATGGCGAGGAGGACCCGAAGGGAGCGCTGGTCTTGATTTCGCGGTCGATCGAGCGGCGTCTGGCCACCGGACGTTCGGTGTCCGGAGAGGTTCTCCTCCACTTCGCGGATGCCGCCTGGCGAGCCGGTCGGAAGTCCGATGCGGTCAACGCCTGGAGCAGGATCACCGAACAGGCGCTCGCCACTCGTGAACTGGGCGGTCGATTGGCTGCATATGCGGACTACCAGAAGCAGATCTGGGGCCGGGTGTTGGTTCCGCCGAAGGAGATGTACGAGAACATCGATGGCCGGTGGATTCAGGAGGCGGAACTCAGATTGCGAGCCGTGGCGGAGGATCGATCGCCGCCCGTCACCCCGACCTTTCTGGAGCGTGGAGGCGTGCAGGACGCCCCCGAATGAATCACAATGAAACCGGACTCCGGCGCCGTGCCCGGTGGTCCACGACCCGACAGGAAACCAAGAGGACATCAAGATGGCCGGTCACAGCAAATGGGCCAATATCAAGCATCGCAAAGCCCGGGTCGATTCCAAACGCAGCAAGCAGTGGAGCAACTGCAGTCGCGCCGTGATCGTCGCAGCTCGAGCTGGTGGGGGTGATCCGAAGTTCAACACCACCCTTCGCTACGCGATCGACGACGCCAAGGCGGCGAACATGCCCAAGGACACGATCGAGAAGGCGATCAAGAAGGGGACCGGTGAGATCGAAGGCGAGACCTACGAGCCCGCCCGATACGAGGGATACGGTCCCGGCGGAATCGCGATCATCGCGGACTGCCTTCAGAGCAACGCCAACAAGACCGCGCCGGAGATCCGCTCGATCTTCGCGAAAGGTGGCGGCAACCTCGGGACGCCGAACTCCGTCGCGTTCGGGTTCACGCACGAGGGAAGCATCCTCATCGATGGGACCGACGTCGACGAAGACTCCGTCATCGAGGCTTCCCTCGAGGCGGGAGCCAAGGATGTCGAGACCGAGGAGGGGCTCATCTCGGTCACGACGGAACCCTCCGACTTCCTGGAAGTGAAGGACGCCTTGACCGCGGCGGGATTCGCCCTCGAACAGGCGGAACTCACATTCAGGCCGGAGACCCGGGTCGCGTTGGACGTCGACAAAGCCAGGAGTGTTCTCCGCCTGATCGACGCGCTCGAGGATCAGGATGATGTCCAGAAGATCTTCCATAACGCCGAGATCCCGGACGAGGCCTACGAGTGAGCCGTCGGCCCGGTCCCGGAGACGGCCTCCCCCGGGAGTGGGTCGAGATCACCGGCCGGGTTCAGGGCGTCGGATTTCGAGCGATGGTGGTCGAAATCGCGTCGGGCCGGCCGGTGGCAGGTTGGGTTCGCAACGAGCCGCGAGGAAGCGTCCTGATGCTGCTGGAGGCCGCCGAAGGGGATCTGGACGCGTTCGTCGAAGCGATCGTTCAAGAGCGTGCGGCGGACATCATCCGGGTCGATCGGAGGCGGGTTGAGACGAAGGACCCCGAAAAAGGCCCTTCCGGGCCGCTCACAGGCTTCTGCGTCAAGTTCAACCGCCTTCCGGGCCGATGAGGGACGTGCGGGGCCACCTTCCAGACCCCTCCGAAGGACTTCGTTCGCAATGCACTCACTTCGAATCATGCTCGTTCTCTCCGTCGGCCTCCTCTTCGCCGGCTGCAGCAGCCGGACGGCGACCTTTCCCGGCTTCAGTGACCCCGAAGTCTGGAACGCCATGGTGACGGTGGCCAAGAACCCGGAGTACAAGGACTGGTTCGTGTTCGAGAACGAGGTTTGGACCAACCGGCCTTCCGGCGAGATCGAGATCCATCGATTCCTCCGCCGCGATCTCGTTCGCGTCGGCCAGGATCCGCAGCGGCAGGAGGAACGTTGGAACTTCCGAGTCACCTTCGAGCACACCGATCCGCCCACGCTCAAGTTCACGGCGCGACAGGTGAAGATCCCCGGACACCTCTGGCGCGAGGCCGATCGGTACTTCGCCGACATGCGGAACATCCTCGGCATTGAAGCCGACTCGGAAAGTGGAGAAGTCGAGATCATCGATCTGGAGGTCGCCGAGATCGAAGAAGTCGATCCGGCCGATGACGAGGTCTCCGATGTTCCCGTGGAAGTGGACGTGGAACTCATCGACCTGGACGGACGCTGAGCCAATCCGGGGAAACGGTCATCACCACTTCAACCCGCCCAGACGAGTCGGCCGATTCCGCGGCATCGGCTCCCAACGTGATCCCATCATTGGACGCATCCGAGCGACGTGAGCTTCGCCCGGTGGGAATCCTCGCGATCTGCTGGGTCGTGCTCCCCGCCGCGGGTGGATTCTTCCTGCTCGCCAACGTGGGTGACGCATCGGAGACGCTCGATGCGATCGCCGCCTCATCCGGCGTCGTGGTCTCCATGCTGGTCTTCGCGTCGTTCTTCGCGATCACATCCGGGCTCGGTCTGCTTCCGACCTACGCACAGGCGATCCTTGCGGGATGGGCCTTCGGGATCACGTTCGGAACCATCGGCGCCATTCTTGGAATCCTGCTTGGAGCCACGATCGGTTTCGGTCTGGCGAGATTGATCTCCGGCCCCGCGATCGAAAGCATCATCAACCGGAGACCGGTGGTCGCCGCGGTCCGCAACGCGGTGATCGGAAGTGGCTTCTTCCGGGCCACCTACATCGTCGGTCTGCTTCGCCTGAGTCCGAACAGTCCGTTCGCCCTGTCGAATCTGGCCCTTGGCGGCGCCCGGACTCCGGTGACCGCCTATCTGCTCGGAACCATGCTCGGCATGCTTCCCCGAACCGCGGTCGCGGCTGGTATCGCGGCGGCCGCAGCCGCCGATGGAAGTGAAGGACTGGCGGAGGTGGTGGAGAAGAAAGGATGGTTGATGACCATCTCCGGCGTCCTCGTCCTCGTGGTCGCGGTGCTGATCATCGGGTCCATCGGCAAGCGGGCGTTGAAGCGAGCGCTCGAGGATCAGGCGGAAACGGCGGCGTCGAGCTGACGTTTGAGCCTTCCTTGAAGCAGCCCGTCCGCTCCCTGCTCTCGTGACAAGTCGAACAGCCTCTTCGCTTCCTGCAGATCTTCTCGCGCGGACTCGTCGGTGTTCGATCGCAGGCTCGCGCGGTAGGCCAGGCAGAGCCCGACTTCAGCGGTCAGTTCCGAGTCGCGGGTCTCGAACTCGAGGATGGCACGTCCGATCGCGATGGTCTTGTCGAGACGTTGAAGAATCAAGGCGTCGCCGCTCGGTTCGCCGCCGGCTTCGATCGATTCGGCGCGGTTGGCGATGGCGACTTCCGTCAGGTATCGATCCGCTCGGATCGCGAGTCGTCTGGCGTCCGCGTCGGGAAGAGTCTGAAGCCTTGGTTCGATGATCGAATCCCGGAATCGGGCGATTTCCGACGCGAAGGCGGACGTGTCGCCGCCATCGAGTTTCACGAGCCTGGATGCGATGGACATCGCCTTCATCAGGTCGACCACCGCGCCCCGGCGATCCATGGGATCAAGCCACGCCACCTCGAAGGTCAGGTCGAGATGTTGCTTGAGATGTCGACGGGCGGTCGCAGGAGCATCTTCCATCAGGAGTTCCTGCAGATAGAGATGCGCCTTGGCGAGATCCCGGCGGGTCCGGCCCGACTCGATGCGGGCGGACTCGTCGGCGAGGCGCTCGCGCCGAGCCAGAGAGTCCTCCATCAGCGTTCGAGCACCGGACCGATCTCCCAGGATTTTCATGGCGTCGGCCATCCTCATTTCGAGGATCGCCAGATCTCGATTCGCGACCGCACCCCGGCTGGCGTGGAAGTCGTGCGATTGCTGGTATTCGTCCAGGGCGCCTTCGATGTCGCCGGAGAGAAAGAGCAGATCCGCCCGATCGGTACCCAGCATGGCCATTTGGCGTGCGAACTTCTGCCCCGAGATCGACTCCGCTTCCTTGAAGAGCATGATGGCGGAATCGAGATGTGCGGAGCGGTCCTTGCGGGGGCTCGCATCCGCTTCCTCCATCGACAACTGTGCCTCGACCAGAAGGAGTTCGACCGAGTCCGGATGCCGGAGACGTGCCTCGGCGAGTTCCTCGGCGATGCTGGTTCGAATCCGGGCCGCCGCGCTTCGATCGCCAAGAGATGGATTTCGTCGCTGCCATTGGATTCGAGCCTGTTGCAGACGAAGTCCGAGCCGCCGGGCGAGAATGACGGCGTCGTCCGGGACCGCTCGATTCGCCGCATCCAGCCGCTCGAGCATGAGTTGGCCGAGCGAACTCGCCGTATCGAGCTGATTGGCCTCCTGGAGCGATTGGATCAGGTTTTCGGTTCCCAACGCGGCCGACTCGATCTCCAGATCCGCGAGCGCTTCACGAACCAGCTCGGCCGATTCAGCCCGGCTTGCCTCGGTCTCGGCGCGGGCCGATGCGAGGTCCGCTTCGTTCTGCGCCGTCCGAGCCGTCAGGACCGCGACGGCGGCCAGCGAAGCGAACGCGATGGCGAGCACGCAGGCGGTGGCGATGGCGAGACCGGCGCGGTGCCGGGCGACGAATCGAGTCGTGATGTATGCGATCGACTCGGGCCGGGCTTCAACCGGGAGGCCATCGAGGTGCCTCTGCAGATCCGCGACGAACTCACGTGGCGAGGAGTATCGACGCGACGGTTCTCTTCGCAGCGCCTTGAGGATGATGACGTCGAGATCGCCGTCGAGACGTCGGCGGATGCGATCGATCCGACTGTTTCGGACGGAGGCGATCTTCTGTGCGGTATCCGGATCGACGGTGGCCGTGGACACCGCTTCGCTCGGTCGGACCGGCTCGGTCTCGAGCTTGGCGTTGCGAATGCTGACATATCCGCGATCGACGTCCGCGAACGGCAAGCGTCCTGTGAGCAGTTCATAGAGAACCACTCCGAGCGAATAGACGTCCGCACGGGTTCCGATCGCATCGCCCGTGAATTGTTCCGGAGCCGCGTAATCGGGGGTGAGCACGCCTTCACCCGCCTGGGTCACCTTGCTGCCCAGGCCGCCGATGTCCGGGTTCACGATCTTCGCGATACCGAAGTCCAGGAGTTTCGGATCACCGTTGGGAGTCACGAGAATGTTGTCGGGCTTGATGTCCCGATGCACCACGAGATTCTCATGCGCATGCTGAACCGCGAGAGCGATTCGCATGCAGAGGGTGACGCGGTCGTCGATCGAGAGCCGTTCCCGGTCGCAGTAGGTGCTGACCGAGACGCCTTCGACGAATTCCATGGCGAGCCACGGTCGATCGTCTTCCAGAGTCCCGCCGTCGATCAGTCTCGCGATGTCCGGATGATCCAGTGACGCGAGCACCTGGCGTTCCAACTCGAAACGCTTGACCACCGTCTCGTCGCTGGACGATCGGGAGAGAATCTTGATGGCCACTCGCTGGCGGAAACCGCCTTCGGCTCGCACGCCTTCCCAGACCTCTCCGAATCCACCCCGTCCGATGGGCACCTCGGCGTCGATCCGAAACACGCCGACGCGATCCGGTCGGCGGAACCGTCCCTCCGAACGGCGTCCGTTCGTTCCCGATCCACCGCGACGGGGAAGCGAAGGAACGTCGGAGTCCGACGCGATCGCCGCGGTCTCCATTCCGGTGTGAGGCTGAGCCAGATCGAGGGTCGCGTCCAGGGACGCAGATCCCCGGTCGAGGAGGGCCTTCACTTCCTCATGCAGGGCTTCATCCCCACCGCAGCTGGTGCGGACGAACGTCGCCCGCTCGTGCTCGGGGCGGTCCATCGCCGCGAGCATGATCTCGCGAACGCGGATGGCTTGCGAACGCTCATCCGGCGAATGATCCTCAGGCGTGTGCTCTGCCATGATCGATCTCCGTGTCCGGGGAGGATACCCGCACCATCAGGAGGAACATGCGCGAGGAGCGACGGAGGGACCGCGGGGGAGAGGCTTCTCCTGCCGTCGGTGTCCTTCGTCCCCGGGTCGGGACTCGAGGGGTGGACACGCGTTTCCGAGGGTGGGCGGCGGTTCGCGTGGTGTCGCGACCTCGCTCGGGACGCGTCGGCCTCAGAATGTGCAGGGTCCCCAGAGTGAGAAGAGCAGGCCGAGGTCCTCGGCATCGACGATCCCGTCGCCCGAAAGATCCTGTGGGCAGCCGTCGCATGGACCCCAGGCGCCCATCAAGATTCCGATGTCATTCCCGTTCACCAGGCCGTCTCCGTTGAAGTCGGCCGCATTGCATGGCGGAATCGGGAGCGTCTCGACGCCGAGAAGGTTGACCGATGGGCCGATGTTCCCCTCCGGATCCAGAGCGACGCTCAAGGTCGGTTGTCCCTCCTGCTTCGTTCCACCCTGTCCGATGGAGATCGCGGGCGCCTTCCGATCCAGCGGAACGATGCTCGTGACTTCAAGGACGAAACGTCCGAAGTTCGCGGAATCGGGGATGGCTCGGAGGATCATGAGTTCCGGGGTCGGCCCTCCGGTCGCGATGATGATCTCCGGTCCGGCCTGTCCGTCGAGTGAACCGGCGGCGATCGCCGACAGTGGTCGATTCAGTTGAATGCTCGAAGTCGAGAAATCGTTGGTCTGACTGGTGATGTCCAGGCTTCCCGCCGAGGTCACCGTCAGCGCTTCCGCTCGGCCGTCTCCATCGAGATCCGCGGAGGCGATGTCGATGGGAAGGCCGGAGAGAGTCGCGGTCCCGATGACCTCCAGCTGACCGCTCGAAGGACTGCCCTGGACGATGGTGAGGATTCCGGACGTCGTCTCCCCCTGCAACGAGCCGCGTGATCCACCCACGCCCAATGGCGCATCGGGGTCTTTCTTGTTCTCGTCATCAATGGGTGAGGATGGACCGGGTTCGTCTCCGACTTCGACATCCGAGGTCTTCGTGAAGGATCCGTCTTCGTTGGATCGATACCCAGTGGCGTTTCCGGATTCTTCGGAGACCACGACGATGTCACTTCCGTCCGACCCGAAGTTGGCGGCGCCGCTACCGAGATTGGCCGGGCTCAGGGAGGCGGGACTTCCATCGACGGCCAGCGGGTCCGCCTCGAAGAGGTCGCTGGGGTCGTTCAAGGGATTGAGATAGATCGAGATCGTCGAATCACCGAAGTTCGATATCGCGAGATCGATGGTGCCGTCCGCGTCGAAGTCGCCGCTGGCGATGTCGCTGGGTTGTTCTCCCAGGCCGTAGTCGAATGGCCCGAGCAGGCCGCCGCTGGCAGTGGGGCTGTAGATCTGCAACTTCCCGCCGGCGGTCGCGGTGATGATCTCATCCAGTCCGTCACCGTTGAGATCGGCGGTTTCGATCGCGGTGGGGGGCGCGGCGAGTGATCGTTCGTTCTCGATCGTCGAACTGTCGTAGGTTTCCGCGGCGAGAATCTTCGAGACCGCGAGATCGACGATTCCGTCGCCATTGAGATCACGGAAGTCGACCGCGATCGAACGGCCCGGAAGCGGGTAGGTCAGAATGGTCGAGAACGGACTGGTCCCCATTCCACCGGACGCGTAGATCAGCCCGATTTCCTCACCCAGCGGGGGGAGTTCCGAAGACTCGCCGGTGCCGATCGTCAGCCCGCCTGCAAGCGTCGCGGAGCTGTCCACGAACAGACGGACGGATGAAGGTCCCTTCGGGACGTAGGCGTCCAACTCGATCGAAAGGGTCGCGGAATGTCTCAGATGGAGGAAGCCCGAGGATGCGTAGGCCTCTTCCGACAAGGAGAGCAGGCTCGCGAAACCCGACTTGCCGACATCGATCTGGTTGAAGGCAGCGTGGGATCGCGTGAGTTCGAGACGGAGGCTGCCCGGTCTCAAAGCAGAGTTCGATGGATGCCCGCCGATCTCGGTGAGCTCTTCCACTTGGAAGAACGGACTTCGACCGGAGACGGACATGGTGACGTCGTTCCGGCCCACGATCAGCTCGCGGACATTCACGGTGTTGGCGATGATTCTCAGCGGAGGACTCGCGAGATCGAACAGCGCTCGATCGAAGATCGATGGCACTGATTGCGTCGACCAGTTGGCCGGATCTTCGAACTGGCCGCCCGCAGGGTTGATCCACTCGAAGGTCTGCTTCTGTGCGAAGGCCGGTCCTGCGAGCAGGCCGGCGAAGAGAGTGGCGTGCAGGATGTGTTTCTGGATCGTCATCTGGAGTTCTCCCAAGAAGGCAAGTCCACACGAGACTCGTGGGCTTGGTTTCATTTTGACCGATGCGGATTCTCAACTCAATCAAAGAGCAGACAGTTCCTGAATTCCTTTCGGGGCCAAGGTGGCGGTGTTTGACGGTTCCTGGCCGAAAACGTGGCTTCCGGCACGTCTTCACGTAGCGGGAAGAGGCCTTCGTGTGACACCTGGGGGCCATAATTCTCTTGAGATGAGGCACCTGAGCGTCATTCCCGAGGCTGGGGGGCATCCATGCATGGGGGAAGAAAATACCCCCGGCCGGAGCCGGGGGCGGAGGGAGGGAAAAGGGCTGTTGGATGCCGAATCAGACCGGAAGGGAATCCAGTTCGATCCGGAGGAGTCGGAGCCTCAGAAGGCCTGAGAAACCGAATTTGGTGTGGTTTGGTGTGTTTGATCCCAGAGATCAAGACCACCAGTCACCATCTCTCCTTGACGATGCCAGCTGCATCGGTCCCCGAATATCGCATGTCCAGATTGAAAAGCAAGCGAAAGGTCCTCGGAATAGGGCTTTTTTCGGTCTTGACGTCATGATTCACGCGATTCGGTCCGATTTTCTTGCAGCTGCTCACCGGGTGGGGCCCGCTGGAATAGGGCCCGACGAGAACCCTGAGTGCTACAATTTCCGGCTCGGTTCTTTCCAGGAGTCCTCGCATGTTCGGACACAGTCCCTCTCGTTA
>JABABZ010000104.1 GCA_014237965.1 Phycisphaerales bacterium
ACTCCCAGCTGGTCACCCTCCCGGATGGCGCGATGGCCCTGATCTGCCCTTCCGAGTGCCGGGAGACACCGGCGGTCTCCGATCTGCTCGATCGACTCGTCGCTCGGAGCGACAACCCTATCCAACAGGTTCGAGTCTTCGATCTGCGACAGTCGATGCGAAACGGCGGCGGGCCGGCGTGCCTTCGACTCCGAGTTCCTCTCGGCGAGGCGGATCTGAAATCGGTTCACCCCGCCTGTCTGTACTCGCGCGATCGATACGACCGGCTCGTGGACTGGGTCGAGGCGTGGTATCCCGAGGAAATCCGCGATTCGGATCTCGCCGATCCCGCTCGACTGGTGTCCGTGCGTGATGCCCTCGATGCCTTGACGAAGATTCTCGAACTGCCCGGTCTCTACGCGTTCCAGCGTTGAGCCCGGCGTCGAGTGCTCGGACCGGAATCACCCGCTGCCGTCCTCGGGACGCATCAGCGGGAAGGCGATGACTTCGCGGATCGAAAGATTGCCCGTCAACAACATGACGATGCGATCGACGCCCAGCCCCAGACCTCCGGCGGGTGGCATGCCGACCCGCAGGGCCTCGATGAAGTCCTCGTCGAGATTTCGGAACGCCTGTTCCTCGTCGTCGGCGCCGGTCAGCTGCTCGGTGAACTTCGCCAGCTGGATCTCCGGATCGTTCAATTCGGTGTACGCCGGACCGATCTCCATGCCGGCGATGAAGATGTCCCATCGCTCGGCGAGCACCGGATCGGCGGGATCGGGTCGCGTGAGCGGGCTGATCGCCGAGGGATATCCGGTCACGAAGGTCGGACGCCCCGGATCGATGAGCGGTTCCGCACACGCTTCGAAGATCTCGTTGACCGCGAACCAGTGGTCCATCCCTTCGGCCTTCACGAGGCCGAGTTCCTTCACCTTCGCTCGAACCGCCGCCTCGTCTCGCATGTCGAATCCGACCGCACGCTGGAAGAGGTCGCCGTAGGTGACCTGTTCGAAGGGTCGCTTCCAGTCGATCTCGAGTTCGCCGAACGGAAGCACGGGCGCATCCTCGGCACCCTTCACCGACTCATCACCGCGTGCTCGACGATCGGAGGCCGCCCCGCACGCGAGTTCGTGGAGAAGAGACTCCGTGAGCTCGAGCATGGTCCAGCAGTCGCCGAAGGCCTGATAGACCTCCATCGCGGTGAATTCCGGATTGTGACTCCGATCGACGCCCTCGTTCCTGAAGTTTCGATTGATCTCGAAGACCCGAGGAAGTCCGCCGACCAGAAGACGCTTCAAGTAGAGCTCGGGCGCGATGCGCATCGAGAGCTCGAGGTCGAGTGCGTTGTGGTGCGTGGTGAACGGTCGGGCGGCCGCCCCCCCCGCCATCGGCTGCATCATCGGCGTCTCGACTTCGAGGTAGGCTCGGCTCTCCATGAACTTGCGCATCCGGGAGATGATTCGAGAGCGATCCTGGAGAGTCTGGATCGCCGCCGGGTTGGCATGCAGATCGACGTATCGGCGGCGAAAGCGGATCTCGGGATCCGAAAGTCCGTGCCACTTCTCGGGCGGCGGTGCCAGGCTCTTCGAGTGAATCTCGAGCCGATCCGACCAGATGCAGATCTCACCCTTCTTGGTACGCCCCATGGGGCCGCCCGCGACGACCACGTCACCGTAATCGAGCTTCTTCGCGAGACGAAAGACCGAAGGGTCGCAGGCCTTCTTGGAAAGACTCACCTGGAGATCCCCGGTCTCGTCACGGAGCCGCAGGAAGACGAGCTTCCCGATGTCGCGATGTTGGATCACTCTCCCTGAGGAAAGGACGCGTGGTCGCGGATCAACCGCGGACTCGTCTTGCGCTTCCTGCGCTTCATGCGCCTCATGCGCCGCCTCATCGAAGGTCGCTCGCGCCGTCGTCAGATCGATCAAGCCGTCCACCCGGCATCCATAGGGTTGGAGACCGAGTTCCTCTCGGAGGAACCGAAGCTTCTGACGTCTCGCCGCGACCAGATCCCGAAGATCGGCTTCGGTCGCGGCCCGGGCTGCGGGTTCGGAAGGGGAATCGGAAGCAGTCGGATCGCTCAAGGGATCGGCTCGCGAATACGGGGGCGGGTCGGAGAACGTGCCGGAGACGACTCCGGCGGCGACATCCTACCCATCGCCGGCCGAGGTCGAAGCCCGTGCTCGAAGAGCACCGGGCCGAGGGCGAGACTCAGGTGATCGGAAGGTGCAACGAGGGCGGTTCTCGATCGACCAGAGGCTGGAACCTCGACCTGAATTCGCTGGGCGTCAGACCGGAGACCGAAGAGAGCCGAGCAAGCATCGCCGGATCATCGATGTCGTCGCGTCGGACTCTGATCATGTACCGACGCGCGATCGCATACCGGGTCGAATTCACATCCACGAGCCGAACCTGCATTCGATTGGTCTCGGGATCGAGCATGGTGGCAAGCGGCATCGGAACGAAGCGACCTCCTTGCATCGAGATCAGCGACCCGTTCCCGCCCTCGATCAGGTACTTCGCGGCGCAATACCCCAGATCGCGACAGTACTCGAGGTCCGCCGGCACGGGATCGGCACAACGGAGTTCGTAACCGATGTTCTTCTCGACGATCGTGCTCTCGATCCCCAGCGCCGCGAGCTCCGACCGGACCTGCTGCTTCAAGGCTCGCGCGAAATCGAGCTCGGCGATTCGGACATGTCCATGCGCATCACGCTCGATCGCACCCAGTTTCTTGAGATCCGCGGGATCGATCGACAAGACGGCCCCTTCCGCGATCACCGCGACGCCGTCTTCCCGTCCATTGAGCTTTCGCTTGACGATCGCTCCGACCAACGAGTCGACCAGCGTGGCGAGCGGGACCGTCTTCCCTCCGAACTCCTCGGGGATCACGGTGAGCGTCGCACCCGCGGCCTTTCCGATTCCCAGAGCGAGGTGACCCGCGCTTCGACCCATCGCGACCACGATGTACCACCGCCGGGTGGTCTTCGCGTCAGTCATGAGATTCCGAACGATGTCCACCCCGACCGCTCGCGCGGTCTGATAGCCGAAGGTATCGATCTCCGGGGGCAGATCCAGGTCGTTGTCGATGGTCTTCGGAACATGGGCGACGGCGATCCGTCCCTGAGCCTGCTGGCTGACGCGATACGCCGAGTACGCGGTGTCATCACCACCGATCGTGATCAGTTTGTCGATTCCCTTGGATTCCAGACCCGCGATGACGCGCTCGAGATCCTCTTCGCGGCGCGTGGGATTGGCCCGTGCGATACCGAGCATCGAACCCCCGCGGTAGTGCATCCGGCTGACATCGTCGATCTCCAACGATCGAATCGCATCGGAGTCTCCCGCCATGAGACCGGCGAATCCGTCGAGAAGACCATGCACGGGCAGACCTTCGAGCCGGGTCCGGATCGTCGCGGCGGCGATCACCGCATTGATCCCCGGTGCCGGTCCACCCCCGGCGAGAATCCCGAGTCCACCGAGCCCCTTGTGACTGTCCTGCGTCATGATTCCAGACCTTTCGAGAGTTCCACCGCCTCGACTGGGGGCGGAGATCGCGCGACGAACCGCGAAGCCTAGCCTCCCTGATCCCAGAATGCGGGTTCCGAATTGATCGCCACAGAATTCCACAGCGACCGGACGGTCGCGGATATCCTTCAGGACTCATGGATCCGGTGGTCTTCCTCGATCGAGACAACACGCTTATCGCCAACGATGGCGATCTGGGCGATCCTGCGCGGGTAGTGCTCCTGGACGGGGTCCCCGACGGCCTCCTGCGGCTTCGTGATGCGGGCTATCGACTCGTCGTCGTCACCAACCAGGGCGGGGTCGCTCGCGGCCGGTACGGGGAAGACGATGTGGATCAGGTGCATCGGGAGATCGCCGGCCTCGTGGACCATGCGGCAGGGCGAAGAGGGCTGATCGATCGGTTCTACTACTGCCCCTTCCATCCTGAAGCCACCGTGGAGGCCTATCGGAGGGAACATCCCTGGCGCAAGCCACAGCCCGGAATGCTGCTTCAAGCCGCGCGGGACCTGGGCCTCGACCTGAACGGAAGCTGGTTGATCGGCGATCAGCCGCGAGACGTCGAGGCCGGAAATGCTGCGGGATGTCGGACCATCCGGCTCGGCTCGTTGGTCGAGCCCGCGACCTTCGCGGTCGCCCCCACCGCATCCGCCGCGGAATTCGGTGAAGCCGTCGATCTGATTCTCGCCTCCGGGAAACCCTCCCGCGGACGAGGTGAGGAGATGACGGAATTCTCGCAACTGCGACGAGCGATCGACGACCTCGCCGAGTCGACCCGACCTCGAGGCACCGGATCCGCTCGCGCCATCGGCGCGGGCCTCCTGATGCTCGCTCCACTTCCGTTCGTCGCGGGCCTGCTCTTTCTCGATGAGCCACAGTCCTTCCTGGCGTGGCTGCTCGTGACCATCGTCATTCTCCTGGCCTCGATCGGCAGCCTGCTTCTGGAGCGCCGATGAATTCCAAGGAGATCGGTTCAGCTTCACTTTCGACGCACCAGGATGCGGATCTCCTCGACCCTCGGACCCGAGATACCATCATCGCCGCCGCCAATGGCATCGCAGAACGAACCGGAATCAGGATCGACGAAATCGCCTGTGAAGCGGATCGACTGACCATTCAAGTGGACGGGCCGACACTGATGGCGATCGGCCTCCTTGCCGAACTCCGTCGCTCGACCGATCATTGGCACGTCCAGAAGTTCGGAAGTCATCTGTGGATGACGGGACCGGACGACGATCGAGACTTCCCCATGGACGATCACGAATGAGTGCGCCCAAACCAGATCTCCGCCTCTACCGCCGCCTGGCCATCGTGATGCCGAACTGGCTCGGTGACGCCGTGATGGCCGAACCTTCGATCCGTGCGATCAAGAACGCGGCACCATCGCTTGAGTTGTCGCTCATGGGAAGACACGCCGCGATCTCGATGCTCAGAGGCCATCCTGCGATCTCCTCGATCGTGGGGCTCGACGACCGCGGGGTACTCGGCCCCAAGAGATACGGCAGGGCCTTGCGAGCCGACGGCGCTGATGCCGTGCTTCTTCTGCGGGGGAGTTTCAGATCCGGGCTCACCGCCACCGTCTCCGGCATCCGCCCGAGAATCGGATTCGCCCGGCCCGGGCATCAGCTCCTGTTGACCAATTCGATCACGCCGCCCGCTCGGGCGAAGCCGTGCCCGACCGTCGATTTCTATGCGACTCTGGTGGAGGACGCCTTCGGGATCAAAGTCGAAGATCGACTCCCGCGAATCGTCACCACGCCGGAGGAACGGGATGCCGCCGCGCGAATACTCGAGGGCATCTCGGGACCGATCGTTGGATTCGTGCCGGGTGGAAGCAAGTTGATGAAACGCTGGCCAGCCGATCGATTCGCCGAGCTCGCCCGCCGACTCGGATCGATGGCCGGAACCGTCGTCCTCCTCGGCGGCCCTGACGAACGGGACCTTCTCTCGGAACTCGAGCGGAAAGCCGAGGGTGTCGAGGGGCCTCGGATTATCGATCTCGCCGCGCGCGGCCTGGGAACCGGAGCACTTCGTGGCGTGATCGAACGCTGCTCGATGGTGGTGACCAACGACACGGGGCCCCGGCATCTCGCCGTGGCACTGGGAATTCCGACGGTGGCACTCTTCGGTCCGACGGATCATCGTTGGACGACGCTGAAGGGCGCTCGAGAGCGAATTCTGGTGGGTGAGCCGTTCCTTCTGGAAGATCGCGTCGCCGACCATCACCCGAATATGTGCCGCATCGACCGAATCTCGGTGGGCGATGTCCTGCATGCGGTCAAGACCACGCTTGACGAGCCGCAAGGCTCGGAATCGGTATCTTCCTACTAGACATGAACGAAGCGGCGTTGCATTTCGGCTGGTATTGGTGGGTCTGGTCGGCGGTCGCGTTTCTCTCGGGAAGCGTGCCGTTCGGCGTGATCATCGCCCGACGGAAAGGCGTCGACATCCGGCAAAGCGGCTCCGGCAACCCTGGATCGACCAACGTGGGTCGGGTCCTTGGCAAGCGATTCGGCATTCTGTGTTTCATCCTTGACGCGCTCAAGGGTGCCGCACCCGTGCTTCTCTCCGGTTGGCTGGGCGGCGTGCTCGGCATGGAATCGCCTGCCAACGCCGCGGCGTGGGGATGGCTGCTGGTCGCGGTCTGCGCGATCCTCGGGCACTGCTTCTCCCCGTGGCTCGGATTTCGAGGGGGCAAGGGCGTGGCCACCGGCTTCGGTGCCGTCCTGGCGATGTGGCCGGTGCTCACGGTTCCGGCACTCGCCGCGTTCGCGGTCTGGGGGATCACCCTCGGTCTGACTCGGTTCATGTCGTTGGCCAGCATGGCCGGTGCGATCGTGCTCCCTTCGACCGTGGTGGCGATGGCACTCGGTGGGGAAGGCGGCTCACTCACGTCTTCTCTTCCATTCCTCGTGATCACCGGAGCCATCGCCGCGTTCGTCGTCTTCCGCCATCGCAACAATCTGACGAGACTCCGGGCCAACTCCGAGCCCAGGATCGGGCGTGAAGACGCCCCCGACGGTTGACCGCTCGGCTTCACCGGGAGTCATGCCGACTCGAGACCTGTTCTTCGAGGAAACGACTCCGAGGGCCAGGAAGACCCGGCGTCGACTCAGTCCCCGGCAACGACCGCGATGGGAACGATCAGGCTCTCGGATCGCGCGCCGTCGAGAGGCCTTGCCCTCGCCTGATCGGACCAGCTTGACCACGCATCCGAATCGAAGGCCTCCGTGGGTCGTCCCGTGACGGCGGGAATCAACCTCGCACCATCCGAACCCTTCGTCAGCCCGCTCAGTCGCGAGAGAACGCCGTCGATCTCCGCACGAGGCACGACGATCGCGTATCGGAAGCCGCGTTCGGCGAGATCGATCCGAATCCTGCTGTCCGGAAGGTCGTCGGACATGCCCACGATCGGGGGTGGTTGCAGTGATCCCCGGCGAACTCTTGAAGGCGTCGAGCCACCTGCGGGGAGACCGACCCCGGCCCTCGCCTGATTCCCGTTTCCACTGATGCTCTCTGCCAGGGTGAGATTGCGAATCAAGACCGCGTTCGAATCCAACACCAGTGATGCCAGCCGAACTTCGAAGGCCTCGCCTCCATCTCCGACCACCGCGAGCCCGAAGGACGCCAGGCTCGAGCCGGGTTCGACCTGGTTCTCGATGGCCTCCGCGGGGTTTGGATCGCCCCCCGCGGCGAGGGCGGATGGTTCGGATGCTTGATCGGGTCGCTTTGATTCGCCGCCCGAGACCGCGGCCACATCCGAACGGGCTGGCGAAGTCCGAACCTCGCCGGCATCCATCGCTCGCTCGTCCGATGCGACCGTGCCGGTTCCGTCACTCGAGACTCGGTCGATCAACCTGCTTCCGAGGACTCCCGCGAACATCGCGACGGCGATCCCAGCGGCCGCCCATTCGAACGGTCGGCGACGATCGCGGCGACGTCTTCGAGCCAGAGCCTCGATCGACTTCGACATCAGGTCGGTCGGCTCGAGACCGGCGTCCGCGAAGAGCTGATCCTCGATCAGCTCCCCTCGTGCGATCCTCGAACGAACCGACGCCAGGAGGTCGCGGCCGGGGACCGCTTCCGGAACACGGAGCATGGCGTCGTGGTCCCGTCTCATCTTGAAGAGCCTGCGAGCCGCGGCGGAATCCGCAGAACGAACGTGTTCGAGAAACACCGCTTCCTCTTCGGCATCCATCTCCGACTCGACGAATCGAAGCAGATCGATCGCATCGAGCCCGACGAAGCCGAGTGATTCGACCAGTGGGTCCAGATCGTTGGCGGGGTTTTCAAAACCTTCGTTGGTCATCGGCGGGTCTTGCTTCAGAGGTCGGATCCAGAGTACTGCAGTCGGCTGGCTGGGAGAGATCCGGGCTTCGCGCGGTGCGGCTCTCCAGAGGCCGACCCTACAAACAACAGCACCGAACCGCGAACGATTCGGTGAGCCTCGAACTTCAGGTCATGATCCGGCTCAGCCCGAGCCGTAGCCCATCTGTTCGAGGGCCTCGCGAAGCGCGGCCCGAGCTCGGAACAATCGGCTCTTGACGGTGCCGATCGGCGTTCCGATGACCTCTGCAATGTCGCCGTAGTCGAGTCCTTGGAGGTCTCGAAGCACGAGAATCGCTCGTGCTTGAAGGTCGAGCATCCCAAGGCCGGCGACGACTCCACGATAGAGGTCATCGTGTTCGATGCAGTGAGATGGTTTTGGTTCCCTGCTTCTCGGCGCGAAACCGGATT
This sequence comes from Phycisphaerales bacterium, assembly GCA_014237965.1. Lineage (GTDB taxonomy): Bacteria > Planctomycetota > Phycisphaerae > Phycisphaerales > SM1A02 > UBA12014. The sequence goes on from JABABZ010000104.1 coordinate 8,242, forward strand.
CCGACTCGGGAAGCGGCGCGTGCTTGCGGAGTTTCTCTCGCCTGAGGTGCGAATACACGCAATTCAGGGTCACTCGGACGCTCCAGGTGCTGAATCGCGCTCGACCATCGAATTTCGGCAGTCCTTCGTACATTCGCAGGAATGCGTCCTGGGCGACATCGGCGGCCACCTCCGGGCGACCCAGCATTCTCAGGCAGAGACCGTAGATCCTGCCCTGCGACTTCTGAAACAGGGTCTCGAGCGCGGCTGCGGAGCCGTTCTTCCAGGCTTCGATCAATTCGAGATCGGGATCGACGATCGGTTCGTCCGTTCGGACGGCGCCGAGCACGCCCGACATGCTTGGATCCGGATCAAGGGCGGCATGGGTCCCGCTGGCACCATTGGAGATGACACCCCGGGGTTGGGCTGGCAATGGGGTATTCCCCGCGCCACTCTCCCCGGATGATCGTCTTGTCGTGCGCGCCGCGTCGGCCATGAGTGCTTTCTGATCTAAGACGCGTCTGGTCTACCCGACGTGAAACGTGGGTATCCTCGAACGATTCTGCCTGCCACCCCACCGGTCAGGGGAGCATATCCCCGCCGGAATACCGATCCACCCAAGAATCTTCAATTCATCAATCTGCCTGCTGATGCACCTGCTGATGAACGACCGGTGCCGGCTCCTCCGAGACCTCGGAAAGCCATCCATCGAGGATTCCCGATCTCGAAATCGACCCACATGGAGGTCGAGTCTCGATCTGGTCGGTAGCATTCCCTACGGGTAACTCTCAGACTAGTTCCACTCCGCCAGCGAAACGAATGAACAAGACGCAAACCACTGATATTGATGGTGTTCCGGATGCTCATGGGGGATATCGGTCCCCATTGGAGACTCGAAACGCATCCGCGGACATGCGAATCGTCTTTTCCGCACGTCGCAAATTCGGATATTGGCGTCGAATCTGGCTGGCTCTCGCGGAATCCCAACTGGAATTGGGGTTGCCCATCGATTCCCAACAGATCGATGGCCTGCGTGCCGCGCTGGACGACATCGATTTCGCAGCCGCTGAAAAGCACGAACGGAATCTTCGGCACGATGTGATGGCGCACGTCCACACATTCGGAGATCGCGTCCCCGAGGCTGCGGGAATCATCCATCTCGGCGCGACGAGTCAGGACATCGTCTGTAACGCCGACATCCTGATTCAACGGGATGCCCTGAATCTCGTCGCGGGAAAGATCGCCAGAGTCATAGATCGCTTCGCGGGATTCGCCGTGAGATACCGCTCGCTCGCGACCCTTGGATTCACTCATTACCAACCCGCCCAACCGACCACCGTCGGAAAACGAGCGACCCTCTGGATGCAGGATCTGACGATCTCACTTCAGGAGATCGAGCGACTTCGAGACGGCCTCCAACTTCGCGGAATGCGGGGAGCCACGGGTACGCAGGCCTCTTTCTTCGGTCTGTTCGATCGCGATGCCGACAAAGTGGATGCGCTCGAACGATTGGTGGCCACCAAACTCGAGTGGGATGCCGAACGAACCTGGCGGGTGAGTGGCCAGACCTATCCCCGACTGGCCGACGCCCAACTCCTCAACGGACTCGCAGTGGTCGCCGCCGCCATTCACAAGTGCTGCAATGACCTTCGGTTGCTCGCCAATCTCAAGGAAGTGGAAGAACCGTTCGAAAAGAATCAGATCGGCTCCAGCGCCATGGCGTACAAACGCAACCCGATGCGATGTGAACGCGCCACCGGGCTTTCCAGATTCGTCATGAATCTCGTCGGAAACGGGCTTGATACCGCCGCGACCCAGTGGTTCGAACGCACGCTGGACGATTCTTCCAACCGTCGCCTGAGTATTCCGGAGGCGTTTCTCGCCCTCGATGGCGCACTCGACATCATGGAGAACGTCGCCGGTGGGCTCATCGTCAATGATCGGGTGGTCGAAGCCCATCTGGCGGCAGAGCTTCCATTCATGGCGACCGAAGACCTCCTGCTGGAGGCAAGCCGCCGCGGCGGCGACCGGCAGATTCTCCATGAGGTGATCCGGGCCGCCAGCATGGAAGCCGCTCATCGAATCAAGTCCGAGGGTGGTGAGAACGACCTTCTAGAGCGGCTCAAGGCCACGCCGGAATTCGCAGATCTCCCCTTCGATGATCTGATGGATCCAGCCCGATTCGTCGGACGAGCCCCGGAGCAAGTAGACGCTTTCGTGGATGCGGAGGTGGATCCGATCCGCGCCCGTTACGCCGAGAATCTCCATTCCAAGGCAGATCTCAGGGTCTGAGTTCCGAGCTCGGGACCCTGATTGGCAAAAGAGTGGCAACCCACGAATTTCGCGTATTTGCGACGAAATGACGCGATATGCCATCGATCTGCTGAGAAAGACA
>JABABZ010000105.1 GCA_014237965.1 Phycisphaerales bacterium
GCTGTCAGGAGCATCAACATGTCCCCTCGCCGTTCACGAACGATCGTCGCCGTCACCGCCATTCTCGGTCTCTCCGGGTTGCTCGCCTTCACTGCTGCTCAAGATTCGCCCGAAGAGGCATCGCAGTTGTCGCAGATCCACAAGGCGATGATGCAATTCTCAAGTGACCCGCAGGAAGCACTGCCGACGACATCGAAGATCTATCCCGTCCATGACATGAAACGGCCGCAGCCGTCGATGGTCGAGCCGGGCATGACCGGAAGCGCATCGACTCCGGGAACCGCCCCGAGCGATGCGACGGTGCTGCTCGGACCCGGAAGCGGGATGGGTGCGTGGGATCACGATCGTTGGATGGTCGGTGACGACGGTGTGATGCAGGTCAAGCCCGGAACCGGTGACGTGAGGTCGAAGGCTTCCTTTGGAGACTGCCAGCTCCACATCGAGTGGATGATTCCAGCCGATCGCGCCTGCAACGGCCAGGGTGGATGCAACAGTGGCGTGTTCTTCCTCGACAAGTACGAAGTGCAGATCCTCGGATCGAATCCCAACCAGACCTATCCCGACGGTCAGGCGGGCGCCATGTACGCGCAGTACCCGCCGCTGGTCAATCCCTGCCGGCCCAACGGTGAGTGGAACGAATACGACATCATCTTCACGTCGCCACGCTTCAACGAAGACGGTTCCTTGAAGACGCCGGGAACCGCCACCGTGATCTTCAACGGTGTGGTGGTCCAGAATCACTCGACGTTCATGGGTGTCACTTCACACGGCTCCAAGGCGACCTACCGAAAGCACTCTCCGGAAGGTCAGATCAGGCTTCAGGATCATGGGGATCCGATCAAGTTCGCCAACATCTGGGTTCGCCCGCTTCAGCCGCGAACGCTTGCCTGGTGACGTCCGGTCCTCCGACGGGAATTGCTTTCCCGAAGGTCAAAGGTGAATCACGCGACCGCCCGCCGATGTCCTTCGGCGGGCGGTTTCATGCTCGGCGAAGGTCCGAATGTCCTCGACGGGGGGGGCTTCTCCGCCGAGTGCTGATGTTCACGAGTAGTGAAACCGGCGTCTGGGTGTGAATGGGTCGATTTTGCCCGAACGACTGCTAGACTCAGGCACCGACGCTGGTCGGTGGAGCTCTCCCGAAATGATGATCGCCCTCAAGAGTCTGATCCCGAGGACGAGTCGCGGACTCGCGGCCTGGGGGCTGTTGCTGCTCGTCTGTCAGGTCCTGCCATCGCTGGAGGGGACCGCGGTCGGTCAGTCATCGAGGCCCGGTCTCGGCGCGACGCTCTTCGATGACGCGGATGGGTACGGAGTGACTTTTCGGACCTGGGCTCCGAACGCGGACAGCGTCTCGGTCGCGGGCTCGTTCAACGGTTTCAACGCCAACAGTCACTTTCTGGTCGCTGAACCGGAGGGATGGTGGTCTCTGGACGTTCCCTACGTCGGAGTCGGCGCCCGCTACAAGTTCGTGATTCGCAACGGATCGCAGGTGCTCTGGAAGCGGGACCCGTGGGCTCGTCGTCTCACGAATTCAGTCGGAGATCCTCTGGTCTACGATCCCTCGGACTACGAATTCCAGTCTTCTGGATTCGTGACCCCACAGTGGAACGAGGCGGTGATCTATGAGATGCATGTCGGAACCTTCGGGTCGCTGCCTGGCGAGTCGGTGCCGGCGAATCTCGATGCATGCGTCGCGAACCTCGAACACCTGCAGGAACTCGGCGTGAATTGCATCGAGTTGATGCCGGTCAATGAATTCGCCGGTGATGTGAGCTGGGGATACAACCTCGCTCATCCCTGGTCGGTGGAGAGTGCCTATGGCGGTCCCGATGCGTTGAAGCGTTTCGTCGATGCGTGTCATGCCCGGGGCATGGCGGTGATTCTCGACGTTCTCTACAACCACTGGGGCCCCAGCGACCTCGATCTGTTCCAGTACGACGGATGGAGCGAGTTCGGTCACGGAGGCATCTTCTTCTACAACGACACGCCGCGGGCGGAGACGCCCTGGGGAGCCCGCCCCGACTACGGTCGATCCGAGGTCCGTTCCTACATCCGCGACAATGCGCTGCTCTGGCTTCAGGAATTCCGCATCGACGGTCTCCGTCTCGATGCGACGAAGTACATCAGAAGCGCGCCCGAATTCGGCCTGGACATCCCCGACGGCTGGTCGATCATGCAGTGGATCAACGACTCCATCGACGCTTCACAGCCCTGGAAGATCACGATCGCCGAGGACTGGGGCGGCCTCGATTCGATCTCGCAGTCGACCTCGGTCAACGGTGCGGGATTCGAGAGCCAGTGGGACGAACTCTTCGTGCATCCGATCCGCGGTCTCGCGACGACGGTCAACGATGCGGATCGGAGCATGTTCGATCTTCGCGAATCGGTGCTGCACTCGTTCAACGGGCAAGCCACCCAGAGAGTGATCTTCACCGAGAGCCACGATGAGGCGGCGAACCAGCCACGACTGCCCGAGGCCATCTGGCCGGGGAACGCGGATGGTTGGGAGGCGAAGAAGAGGTCCACGCTCGCCGCAGCGGTCGTATTCACGTCGCCGGGGATTCCGATGATCTTCCAGGGGCAGGAGTTCTTCGAGGACGGATCATGGACCGATGCGATGCCCATGGACTGGGTCCGGAAGGACACGTTTCACGGCATCTTCGAGTTGTATTCCGACTTGATCCGACTTCGCTTGAATCGGGGTGACGCGACGAGGGGCCTGACCGGCAACAACACGTCGTTCCATCATCTCGATGACCAGTTGAAGGTCGGCGCGTGGCACCGCTGGCGACAGGGGGGAGTCGGTGACGACGTGGTGGTGGTGTCGCACTGGTCCGGTGCGTCTCGATCGGACTATCGGATCGGCTTTCCATCCGCCGGCACGTGGCATTGCGTCTTCAACAGCAACTCGACCGGTTACGACCCGGAATTCACGGGGGGTGGACCGATCGTCGTGGAGGCGACGTCGACGCCCTGGGACGGGATGGGCTTCAGTGCGTCCTTCGAACTTCCACCCTACACCTGCCTCGTATTCTCCCAGCGCGAGCCGGATGATCCGGGAGATGGCGGCGACCAGGACGGCCCGATCATCGTCGACGGCGTACTTGACCCGCTCTACGGAGCGTCGCTCGCCGAGCAGGACACCCAGACGGGATTCGGCGATTCGACATTCGGGTTGATCGACTACGCCGATGGTTCGGAGTTGGACGGTCTGGCAGGAAGGATCGAGGATGGGATGCTCTACCTGCACTTCGCCGGAAATCTGGAGAGCAACTTCAACAAGCTCGACGTGTTCCTCGACACGGTTCCCGATGCCGGGCAGAATCGCCTCCGTGACGACAATCCGGATGTGAAGTTCGGTGGACTCAACCGGATGGGCGGCTCGGGCCGCGGAGTGGAGCCCGGACTTCGATTCGATTCCGGATTCGATGCGGACTTCTGGTTCGACTTCACCTGCGGCGGGGAGTTCGGCGTCGAGTTCGACACCTTCATCAACTGGTCCGGCCTCGCCACCGATGGTGGAGCCGCGGTGGATTCAGGATTCGCCGGGCCGGGCGGCCCGGGAGCAGGCCAGGCGATCTTCGCCGCCAATGGGATCATCGCGAGCATCGACAACCGGAACGTGGGGGGAGTCTCCGGCGGGGATGGTGCGGATTCCGGCCTCGGGGTCTCGACCGGAATCGAGTTCGCGATTCCGTTGGAGATTCTGAGTCACTCTGAAGGAGACGCCATCCGAGTGTGCGCTTTCATCAACGGATCGAATCACGACTACCTCTCCAATCAAATACTCGGTCCGCTTGGAGGAGGGTCGAACCTCGGTGAGCCTCGAGCCGTCGACTTCGAGTCTGTTCCCGGTGAGCAATTCGTGGTCATCGTGGACGCCTCGGAGGAGGCTTGTCCCTGCGACCTCGATGGAGACGGCATGATCGACGGGGCTGACTTCGGAACCCTGCTCTCGATGTGGGGGCCATGTTCCGGATGTGATGCGGATCTCAACGAGGACGGGGTCGTCGATGGTGCGGACATCGGGCTTCTCCTCGGATGCTGGGGCGCGTGTCCCTAGGTCGATTCGATCCGCGAGGCCGGTCTCGTGCGATCAAGCGGCCGATATTCCCGCAACCCTGTTCCAATGCCTCTCAATGCTTGGACTTCAAGACCGCGTCGAGGTAGATTTGATCCGGAGCGTCGCGTCCGAGATTCGGACCGGCCTTGGGATTTTCCATGACCAGACCAGGAGTCTTCACGAGATGAACCGCACCGCCATCACCATGACCTCGCTCTTCTCCCTCTGCCTCGCCACCGGCGCATCGGCTCAGGTCTCGGCGATCGACGGTTCCGCAGACGCCGCCTACGGTAAGCCGCTGATCATCCAGGACAACTCGACCGGGTTCGGGAATGCCGACCTCGGGGCGATCGATTTCTGCAACGGTTCGGAGATCGACTCCGCGTTCGGCTTCATCGCCGACGGCATGTTGCATGTGCTGATTTCCGGCAACGTCGAGAGCAACTACAACAAGCTCGAAATCTTCATCGATGCGATCCCGGGTGAAGGACAGAATCCACTCCTCGGGAACAACTCGGAAATCGACTTCAACGCCCTCAACACCATGGGTCGCTACGAGGACCCGGACACCGGTGAGGTTCAGCCGGGCCTCACCTTCGACGCGGGGTTCGATGCGGACTTCTGGCTCTCGTTCACCGGCGGCCCCGGCGCTCCGCCGAAGAAGGGCGGAGAACCCGGTTACGACACCTATCTGAACTACTCGGAACTGCTCACCGGAGGCGGGGATCTCGCCAACTCGGGATATGCAGGCCCGGGGGGAGCAGGTGCGAAGGGATCGTTGGCCACCGAAAACGGCATCCTCGCCGCGATCGACAACTCCAACGTGCTCGGCGTGATCGGCGGAGACGGGATCGACAACGGAGCCGGCGTGACCACCGGGGTGGAGATCGCCATACCGCTGGAAGTGCTCGGTCATGCGGCGGGTGATGACATCCGGGTCTGCGTCTTCATCAACGGAAGCGGTCACGACTATCTTTCCAATCAGGTCCTCGGCGGTCTCGGCGGATCGGCGAATCTCGGTTTTCCGCGATTCGTCAACTTCGAGGACATTTCGGGCGACCAGTTCTTCGTGGTCCCCGGTGAAGGCGGTGGTGGTGACGGATGCTTCGGCGACATCAACGACGATGGAATCGTGAACGGCGCGGACTTCGGATCGCTGCTGGCGAGCTGGGGTTTCTGTCCCGGATGTCCGGCGGACCTCAACGATGACGAGAATGTCGATGGCGCCGACGTCGGACTGATGCTGGCCGTCTGGGGCGTCTGTCCCTGAAGGCAGGATCGATCTCGTACAAAGCGACGGGTCGCGTCCTCTCGGACGCGACCCGTCGCTTTTTCATCGGAGCGGTCGCCAGATCGGAATGAAGTGGTCAGCGATTCGCGGGGAGGTAGGCCTTGCTCACGTAGTCCGCGACCATGCGGTGCGTGCTGAAAGGGCCTGGAATGGTCGCAGCACTGCGAAGCGCCCGTTTGACCCATCGACTCGGGACGCCGGATCGGTTTCGATCGAAGAACTCGGGAATCAGCGAGTCCTCGAGCACTTCGTAGAGGGCCGAAGCGTCCGCGGCATCGCGGGCGGCATCCCCCCGACGCACGGGATGGCCTTCGATCGCGAATCCGTTGCGGCCGTCGAAACCCTCCGGCCACCACCCGTCCAGGATCGAACAGTTCACACCGAGGTGCATGGGTGGTTTCATCCCGCTGGTTCCGCTCGCCTCGTGCGGGCGGATGGGATTGTTGAGCCAGACGTCGCATCCTGAGGTGAGTTCCCGGCCGATCCGCATGTCGTACTCCTCGAGCAGGAAGACCTTGCCCACGAATTCGGGCTGCCGGCTCATGCGGTGAATCGTCTGGGCGAACGCCTGGCCGCCGGTGTCCCGAGGATGAGCCTTTCCGGCGAAGACGATCTGAACCGGCCGATTCGGATCGTTCAAGATCGCGGCAAGCCTCTTCCGGTCTCGGAAGATGAGCGGGGCGCGCTTGTAGGTGGCGAACCGTCTGGCGAAGCCGATGGTCAGCGCGTCTTCGCGAAGGCCGGCCCCGGCCAGGAGTCGCTCACCCGGATCATCGCCGCGCTGCACGGACTGCCGGATCAGTCGATCACGCATGAATCCGACCAGTCGCGATCGGAGGCCGTTTCGAAGCTTCCAAGCGGCGGCGGGGTCGACGTCGGATGCCTTCGACCACGCGGTCTCGTCGGGTTTCGCGACCCCGGGCTTCAGGCGGATGTGCTTCCGCCAGAACGCGGCGGCGGCAGGGTCGAGCCAGGTGCCGGGGTGCACGCCGTTGGTGATCGAACCGATGGGGACGTCCTTCGGCGTCTTCGCCTCCGGATAGACCCCTTGCCACATGTCCCGGCTCACCTCGCCGTGGAGTCTGGCCACGCCGTTGACGTGCTCGGCGAGTCGGAGCGCGAGGATCGTCATGCACAGCGGTTCCGACCGGTCGCCGGGCGTCTCGCGGCCGAGATCGGCGAACGAGCGGCTGGTGAATCCCGCGCGTCGGAGGACTCCGTTCATGGCGGCCGCGGCATCACCGGCCGGGTAGCGATCGTGTCCGGCCGGGACCGGGGTGTGGGTGGTGAAGACCGTCGACGCACGGACCTGTGCGATGGCGTCGGACCGATCGGCCCCGGCCTCGACGAGCCGGGCGATCCGCTCCACCGCGGCGAAGGCGGCGTGGCCTTCGTTGAGATGGTGGACGGTCGGTCGTTCGTCCATCGCCTCGACCGCCATCGCGCCGCCCACCCCGAGGAGCACCTGCTGCCGCATTCGGAGGTCGGGTTCGCCCTTGTAGAGACCCTCGGTGAGCCTGCGATCCGCCGGTCGGTTCTCGGGCAGGTCCGCGTCGAGCAGCAGCAGCGAGGTGTTCCCCAGCGCGAGACGCATGATCCGGGCGGTGACCGTCCGGCGACCGATCGGGCAGGCGATCGACGTTCCGGTCTCCTCGATGGGATAGCGATCGAAGTCGTACTCGGGATACAGGATCCGCTGACGGCCGTCGGACTCGAATTGCTGGCGGTAGTAGCCATGGCGATAGAGCAGTCCGACGCCGACCAGGGGCACGCCGAGGTCCTCGGCACTCTTGACGTGATCGCCCGCGAGCACGCCGAGACCGCCGGAGTACTGCTGCATCGATTCGTGGACGGCGAACTCGGAGCAGTAGTAGGCGACCTTCAGGCGACGATCGTGACCACGATGATTCGTCTTGAACCAGCGCGGCGCCCGCTGGGCGTCCTTGAGCGTCCGCTCCGCGGTCTCGAGCGTTCGGAGGAAGCGTGCGTCCGCCGCGGCGGCCGCGAGCCGCGCCTTCGACGTCGAAAGCACGGTCTCGATCGGAGCGTGGTTGGTCGCCTCCCAGGCGATCGGGTCGAGCATCGCGAAGGGGCGTTGGGCGGGTTCGAGCCAGGACCAGGCCAGGTTCTCCGCGATGCGGAGCAGTCGGGTCAGCAGATCGTCGATCGGGGATGTCTTCGTACGGGGCATGGCGGGAATCCGAGTGGATGGGAACGTTTCGAACGAGGCGGGGCCGGCCGGCGACGGGTTCAGGGAAGCCGTTTCGACGCCGATGCGAGGTCTGCGAGCCGCCGGGCGAGACGGGAGTTCGCGTCGCTCCTCCGCATGCGCCAGCACCAGTTGCCGGTCGCTTCGCCGGGGCGATTCATCCGATCCCCTCCTCCGAGGCCGAGGAAGTCCTGCATCTGGACGATCGCGATGTTGGCGGGGCTGGTGAAGGCCAGTCTGGTCATCGCCTCGGCCGGATCCTTCGCGGCCGAGGGCCCCGCGTAATCCTGGAATCGACGACGGGTGTCGGCGGGCACGCTTCGGTACCAGCCCGCCGCGGTGTTGTTGTCGTGGGTGCCGGGGTAGACAACGCATCTCGGTGGATGGTTGCAGGGAAGTTCGCCCGCGGCCTCGGCGTTGTCGAAGAAGGCGCTCTGCAGGATCCGCATGCCGAAGAGTCCGAACCGTTCGCGGAGCGCGTCGATCGGCGGAGTCCGATCTCCGAGGTCCTCGACGATGAACGGAAGCGGTCCGATCTCTCGGGCGATTGACGCCAGCAGTTCGTCACCGGGCGTGCGTCGCCATCGACCGGTGGCGGGATCCAAGGTCGTCGTCGAAATCTCGAACGCGTTGTGGAATCCGATGAAATGATCGATTCGTAGGATGTCGAATCGTCCGAGCATGCAGCGGATCCGGCTCCGCCACCACGCCCAGTCGTCCGACCGGTGCGCCTTCCACTTGTAGTGGGGATGACCCCAGAGCTGGCCGTGATCGACCGCGGTCCGGCCCCAGACCGAATTCGACTCTTCGGTCGGATCGGGCGAGGGAGGGACTCCGGTCAGGACCGTGGGGACGCCGTCACGGTCGATTCGAAAGAGGTCCGGGCGCGACTCGACGTCGGCACTGTCGAGCGCGCAGAAGATCGGCAGGTCCCCGACGAGATGGACGCCCCGCTCGCGGGCATGCACTTGGAGCCTGTTCCATTGACGATCGAGAATGAACTGGAGGAAGGCGTGATACGTGGGTTCGCACTCGATCTCCGTGTTCGGGCGGCGGTTCCGCTTCCGGTTCGAGGCGTATCCGCACCAGTCGTCCAGCCAGTCCTTCGTTCGCGACCGGAACGCCTCGTAGGCGACGCCGCGGAGGCCCATTCGTCCCCGGCGGTCCTCGAATGCGCGAAACGCGGCTTCGAGGCGGGGGCGCTTCCATTTCCGGGCACGGCGCCACGATGCGCGGCCGCCATCATCCACGGCTCGATCCGCGCGACCGATCCTCGCGGCGGAGGCGGGGAGGAAGCCGTCCTCGACCAGGTCGGCGACCGAGGCGAGCATCGGTTCGATCGCGAAACTGGAGAGTCCGCTGTAGGGCGAATCACCCTTGCCCACCGGCCCGATCGGGAGCATCTGCCAGCGGGAGAGGCCGGCGCGGGCCATCCAGTCGACGAAGCTTCTCGCGCCCGGTCCGAGATCTCCGACGCCGATGGCGCCGTGTCGGTCCGGCAACGATGTGGGATGGAGCAGGACGCCGGCGGTCCGGGTCTCGAGAAGCGGATGGTTCGAGAGGTTTGCCGGCATGGGTGATCTCACTTCTTCCGCGCCCAGGCGCGGCCGGAGATGCCGGGTACCACGCCGTCGGTGTCTGAGGCCTGCGTTTCGCCGAAGATCGGGGTCCAACCTTCCCCGGGAAGATCGAATCGAGCATCCGAGTCGGACGCATTGAGCGCCACCAGGACTTCTTCGTCCGCATCCTCCCGCACGAAGACCCAGAGATCCTGCGCGTCATCGGCGATCACGGTTCGGAATCCGCCGACTCGAAGCGCGGCATGCTCGCGCCGAAGAGCGATCGCGCTCCGATAGAACTCGAGGTGTTTCTCGTCGACGTGGTTCTCGTCGGGAGCGTCGTAGGGTTCAAGGTCCTTCCAGAGCATCGGTTTTCGATTGTTGGGGTCATCGGATCCCCACATGCCCGCTTCGTCCCCGTAATAGACCATGGGCGCTCCCACGTAGGTCATCTGCAGAAGGGCGAAGAGCCGTGCTCGGCGGTAGCTGCGGTCCGACGGCCTCGATCCGTCGTAGGTCGGATCATCCTGTTCACGGTTCCCCTCTTCGAAAGGACGATCCGGATTGAAGATCTTCGAGACCAGCCGGTCCGTGTCGTGGCTGTCAGCGAGATTCTGAAGGGCGTAGGTGACTTCGGAAGGGTAGGTGTTCCGCAACTCTTCAAGCCGGCGATCAAGTTCGGTCGCCGAGATCTTCATTTCCTCGTGGGCGATCCAGGCGAGCGCGGCATCGGCGAACGGGTAGTTCATCACCGCATCGAAGGTCCGGCCGTCGAGCCAGTCGGGGGCCGGCTTCCAGATCTCTCCGACGATGTAGGCATCCGGATTGATGGAGCGGACCAGCTCGCACCATTCCTTCCAGAACGTCTTGGGGATCTCCTCGGGGACGTCGAGTCGCCAGCCGTCGATTCCATCGGAGGGATCGCCGTCGCCGTCGGGGTCCATCCAACGACGAGTGACGGCGAAGATGTGGTCCCGCAGGGTCTTGGAGGCGAGTCCGTGTTCGGGGCTCTTCCGGAAGGCCGGAAGCTCGTCGAACCCGGCCCACCCGTCGCACTCGAAAGGATCCCAGGATCTCACCGAGAACCAGTCCGCGTAGGGTGATTCGACGCCTCGTTCCTTGACGTCCTGGAATGCGGGATGCCTGGTGCCGACGTGATTGAACACCCCGTCGAGGATCACCCGGAATCCGAGCTTCTTCGCGGCCTTGAGCGTCTCGAGAAAGACGGTGTCGCTCGCCGACCAGGCCCATGTTCCGGAATCTCCGAGATCTTCGGCGGCCGTGGTGCGCGCGAAGTCTCCGGCGCCGGCGCCGAGATGTTCGTCGACGTGGCGATAGTCCGTGGCGTCGTACTTGTGATGAGTCTCCGCCTGGAACACCGGATTGAGATAGATCGCGTCGACCC
>JABABZ010000106.1 GCA_014237965.1 Phycisphaerales bacterium
ATCGCGCAGATGGTCGCCCATCACACCTCGACGGGATGTGATCTTCGATCCGGAGACATGATGGCGTCGGGCACGGTCAGTGGCCCCGACGAAGAGAACCGGGGCTGCCTTCTGGAACGAACCTGGCGCGGAGAGAACCCGATCTCGCTTCCCGACGGAACCGAGCGACGCTTCCTGCTGGATGGCGACGAGGTCGTCATTCGGGGCTGGTGCCGGAACGACGGTCTTCGAATCGGATTCGGTGAATGTCGGGGGATCATCACGCCGGCGCTCGGATGAGCAGGGCCGATCCGGATCCTCCGGCTCAGCGGGCGAGCTTGTCGAGTTCCGACTTCGGCAGGTGGATCGTCTGGCCGATCTCGAGCTTCAATCGGGACATGTCGCCGGGTGGAAGTTCCAGAGCGTATCGAGCGGGTCGCAGGCTCGTGTATCGCTTGAGCCGGCGCTGATACATGTCCTGATACTCCGACGCCCGTCGCGGCGCTTCCCGTTTCATCCGGTGCATGGCCACGATCCGCCCCTTCTGATCGAGGAAGGCGACGTCGATGTCGATCAGGCAGTCGTACATCCAGTAGCCGCGGATCTCGTCGTCGGTATGCACGAAGAGCATGCCGGTTCCGGGGAGAAGTCGGGTCCGACCCCCGAGGCCGCGGCGTCGGCTGGTGTCGTTGGCCGCGAGTTCGACTTCGAAGCGTCGCCCCTGGACCTGCAGCGGAATGACCAGCAGCCCCTTCGGGCTCTTTCGGAGGATCTTGAACGGGAGAGGCTTGGCGGGATCGATCCTGCTCGGGTCGTTCTTGGGCGGAGGAGCATTCGGCTCCGGGGTCGCCGGCGGCGCGGGTGGATCGTCCGCGGCCGTGACGACGATTCCGGCTGGGGCCAGACAGGCCAGCAGGATCGCCGCGGTTCGCGGTGCATCTCGCAAGCGCCGGGCGGAGAGGAACCTGGTCATGACCAGGTGTCCACCGACTTCTTGTGGCCGGCTCGCTTCCCGCCAGGTTTCGGTGCGGTTCCATTGGAAGCGGTCGCGTTCTTCTTCTTCTTTCCCTTCCGTGGTGAACCGTCCGGGGCATGAGTACCTCCGGATGTGGGGAAGGTGTCCTCCTCCCAACTCGCGGGATACTTCGGGTCGTCCAGGTCCAGAGCGGCTGCGGTCATGAAGAGCGGACGGAAGGTGTCGCACATGACGGCGAGTTCGTCGGTGAATGTCGCGCCGATCGCCTTCTCGATGGTTCCGGGATGCGGACCGTGCGGGATCCCCTGGGGATGGACCGAAATCGACTCGATTTCGATTCCCTTGCGGGCCTTGTAATTGCCTTCGACGTAGTAGAGCACTTCATCCGAGTCGAGATTCGAATGGTTGTACGGCACGGGAATCGCGCCGTCGTGCCAGTCGAGCGTTCGGGGACAGAAGGAGCAGATGACGAAGTTGTGTCCCTCGAAGGTCTGGTGCACCGGCGGTGGTTGGTGGAGCTTGCCGGTGATCGGCGCGAAGTCGTCCACGTTGAAGCAGTAGGGGTAGTAGCAGCCATCCCAGCCGACGACGTCGAGCGGGTGATAGGAGTAGTCGTAGCTGTGCACGCAGTCGCGGGCCTTGATGCGGACTTCGAAGGAACCCTTCTCATCGAAGGTGAGTGGAAGCTCCGGAAGCCTCAGGTCTCGCTCGCAATACGGCGCGTGCTCGAGGAACTGGCTGGTCTTCTTCGAGATGTACCGCGGGGGCGGGAGGATGTGGGAGCCGTTGGCCGTTTCGAAGACGATGAACTTCGGGTTCGCTTCCTCCTCGGTCGTCTCGTCGAAGATCATCCGATAGATGGTCCCCTTGGGGATGACGATGTAGTCCTTGGGGCCGAAGGTCAGCGTTCCGAACTGGCTGTGCAGCGTGCCGGTGCCGTAGTGGACGAAAAGGCACTCGTCACCCTGGCCGTTCTTGTAGTGGTAGTCCATCGCTTCCGACGGCACGCAGATCGACATTTCGACGTCGGCGTTGCCCATGACCACGACGCGTCCGGTGATGGGGTCACCCTTCGGCGGCATCGTCGCGGACGCGAGATGACGCATTCGCATCGTCTCGGTCTCGACGTATTCCGGCTTCGTGCTGTAGAGGGTCTTCCAGCCCGTCACCTGTGTCGGCGGGTGAATGTGGTAGATCGTCGAGGTCGGTCCCACGAAGCCTTCGGTGCCGAAGACCTCTTCCGAGTAGAGCGCGCCGTCGGGGCGGCGGAACTGAACATGACGCTTGCGCGGGATCTGGCCGAGGGTCGTGTAGTAGGGCATGATCGGTGCTTTCTTGCTCGAAGCGAACGGTGGGGCGACGGACATTCTAGCCGGTCACCGTGGGAAGCTCGACTCCCCATTGGGGACTTCGGTCCCCCGGCGATGGCTCTGGGTGTGCTCGAAGTTCGGGGTGGATCATGGAACACAGGGGTTTCCGGTACCCTCTCCGCTCATCCCGTGACTCTGGAGGACCCATCAAATGGACCATCTCTTTCCGATCGCTTCGATCCTGCCGGCTCAAGACAGCGCTGAAGGTGCTGAAACCGCCATCAAGACCATTCCCGTGGATGGTGACGTCGCACCGTCGGCGAAGCCCGCCGACCAGGATGCGTTCATCCTGATCGTGCTTCCGGTCATCCTGCTGATCGCCGGGGCGATTCTTCATCTGGCGAAGCGGCGGCCGAGCGGGTCCGCGGAGGCCTGTATGACACCGGGCGAGAAGGGCGGGCTGATTCTGATGGGAATCGGCGCTCTGCTCACCGGGCTGATGTTCGTCTACCTCATGATCGCCTGACCCGCTTCACTCGGAGACCGATCCCATGCCTCGAATCGTCATCATCTTCTCGTTTCTGCTGATCGGTCTTGGACTGATCGCCTACTTCGTCTTCGCGGATGCGGAGAATCGGAGCCTCACGGCGCTCATCCCGGCGGCCGCCGGAGTGCCGCTGCTGATCTGTGGTTTGATCGGGCTCCGGCCGGGGGCCAGGAAGATCGCCATGCACGTCGCGATGGTCTTCGCGTTGCTGGGATTCGTGCTGCCGCTCGGCCGCCTGATTCCCACCTCGATCAAGAACGGATTCGAGTTCGACTCGAAGAGCGGGACGATGATCGCCATGTCGGCGCTCTGTCTGATTCTGCTGGTGCTCGGAATCCGGTCCTTCATCTCGGCGCGTCGTGGATCGGCCGCTGGATGAGCGCGCAGATCCCGGAAGTGCTCTTCGAGAACGATGAGTTCCTCGTGCTGAACAAGCCGAGCGGCTGGCATTCCGTCATGGGCAAGGGCGACGAACGCGGTGAACACAGCGTGGAGGCCTGGTTGCGCCAGCGTGATTCCGAAGCGGAACATCTTCCCGAAGCCGGTCTGATTCATCGGCTGGATCGAGGAACCAGCGGCTGCCTGATCGTGGCGAAGACCTTCGAAGCCAGTGACATTCTGCAGGAACAACTTCGCAACGGCGGAATCGACAAGCGGTACCTCGCGGTCACCGAGGGGCGACTGAATCATCGGAAGGGTGAATTCGTCCTTCACTTCAACAGTCGGTACAAGGGGTCGAAGAAGGTGAAGGTCACGAAAGATGGTGACCACACCGTCCGTGGTCGGTGCCGATGGTGGAAACTGGAAGACTTCGATCCGGGACCGAAGCGAACGGTGGTCGAAGTCGATCTTCGGGGGCCCGGTCGCCGGCATCAGGTCCGAGCGGGGCTCGCGTTCCTCGGTGCGCCGTTGGTGGGTGATCCGCTCTATGGCGGGCCGGAAGGCGACCGCGTGATGCTGCACGCCTGGTGGATCTCGGTCGAAGGCCGACGAATAGAGGCCCCGGTGCCCGAGAGCTTCGGGCCGCACGTGTCCTGAAGCGGTTTCGCGGCCGCTGCCGTCCGACGATCAATCCGTTCCGGCGATGAAGCGCTGCAATCTGGTGACGAGTTCCGGGGATGCCACGTTCGAGATCTTCGGCGGGGCCGAGAGATTCGAGAGCCGGTCCAGTTTCTCGGCGATCTCTCGCTCGTCCACCGCGACTTCGATGCCCGGTCTTTCACCGAGTCGTTGTGCGGTGGCGATCTGGTGGTCGTTCCGGGTCTCGCCTTTCGCGGCATGTCGAGGCATCACCAGGATGGGCTTGCCGTACTGAAGCGCAGTCAGGATCGAGCCCATCCCGGCGTGGGCGACGAGCACCGAGCATTCCTCGACGCGTCGAGTGAATTCGACGGGTTCCATGAACGCGGTGAACGGCATGTTCTTCGGGCGAAGTTCGCTGGGACCGATCTGAGCGAACATCTCGGCGTCCGGATGCTCGGCCGCCCATTGATCAACCGCGTCAACGAGGCGGTCAAAGGCCATTTGATATCCGACGGTGACCAAGATCACAGGACGCCCCCCGCGAATTCAACGCCACTGGCCTCGGCAACGTGGGGCCATTGGGTGAGCACGAGCGATGCGTGGGGGCGAATCTGCTGGCCGGACAGGGAAAGCTCTTCGGCGTTGGCGATCGAGTCGATCCAGCAGGTCCGGGCGCGGAACCATTTTCCGAAGCGGATCGCAAAGTATCCGGGTGCAGCACCGGTCGACACCACCACATCGGGCCGCACCGTGGCCACGATCCAGAAGATCTTCGCGGCCATCAGCAGCAGTTTGAACTTGTTCCAGCGGGTTGCGTCAGGGATCACCCGGAAGTCTTCACCGGGGACGTCGCTTTGATACGACGGCCGGACGGTGACGAACGTGACCGCCGCATCGGCGAAGGCGGGACGGAGCCTCATCAGCTGGACCCAGTGGCCGCCGCCGGAGGCGATCGCCAGCACCTTGGGAGAGCGGGCGGTTCGTTCTGTCGAAGTGCTTGCTGTCATGCGTCGATGGCCGAGACGAGTTTCCAGCCGCGATCGCGGCTGAGTTGGAGGAGGGCGCGTGTGAGGTCGAGGACGAACCGGTCTCTTTCCTCGCCACCGGGTCCGGACCGGGTCATGTCATGCATGAGCACCACCCCGCCGCCGGCTTCGTCGATCGCCGTCACGACGGAGGCGGTCGACGGAAGCGGGGTGTAGGTGTCACCACTCGGGCGGGTCCAGGTCGAGATCGGAAGCTTCAGAAGTCTCGCGGCCAGGACCGTGAGCAGGTTCATTTTTCCATAGGGCGGGCGATAGACGGTGGCGCTCGTCGGGCCCGCCTTCAAGATCCCCGGGAGCCGGATCGAATCTCGCCAGGCCCGGACCGGGTTGACCTTCCACTGGTTCAGGTGGGCCCTCGAGTGCCAGCCCACCGTATGGCCCTCGGTCGCGATCCTCTGCACCACGCTGGGGTTGGCTTCCGCGGTTTCGCCGATGAGGAAGAAGGTGGCTCGGGCCTCGAACTCCCGGAGGAGGTCGAGGATCTGATTGGTCAGGCCGGGGCTCGGCCCGTCGTCGAAGGTGATCGCCAGTCGCCCGTTCCCGAGCAGGCTGCGAGCCCGACGGTCGGCGAGAGACCGGGCTGCCAGGCCCACGCCGAAGTAGAGGGCGACGAGGACGAGGATGATGATGGAGATGAGGGCGTAGAGCATAAGGGGTCGGCGGTGTTGGATTCTCATCGTCATAACCGGTGGGAGCCGCCAGAAAGAACGCCGATCGGTGGCTGTAAAGGTCGCTGGCGGTCAGACTGGGCGAATGTCCATGGTCTCCGTCCATCGCCGTCGCCGTGACCTCCGACTCCTCGTCGTCGACGGGTCCTGTTACTCGATGATGACCGGCGCGGGGGAATGGCAGTTCGTTCTGTTCGCCCTCGCCCTGGGAATGGGTGAAGTGGCGAGCGGTCTCGTCGCCACCATCCCCGTGTTCATCGGTGCCGTTCTTCAGCTGGTGACGCCCTGGGGCGCGAAGCGGGCGGGCTCGCTTCGGCGATGGACCTCGGCCTGTGCCGCGATCCAGGCATGTTCGATCGTTCCGCTGGTGATCGGGGCATGGTACGGCGCGATGCCCGTCTGGCTCCTGTACTCGACGATCGCCGTCTACTGGGCGAGCGGGTACATGACGGCGCCGACCTGGCAGACCTGGTTCACCACGCTCGTTCCCCGGCCGATCCGGGCTGAATTCTGGGCCCGTCGGAGCCGATGGATCCAGGCCGCCCTCGCGACCGGCCTCGCGGCCGGATTCATCCTGCAGAAAGGCGAGTCGATGGGGCGACCGCTCCAGGCGTTCGCCGTCGTCTTCTCGATCGCGGTCGTGGTTCGGGGAATCTCCACCTGGTGCCTGCGAAGCCAGTCCGAACCAAAGCCTGAACTGGCCCTCGAGATCGAGCCGCCGACCCCGCGGGTGATCCGCCGGTTCCTCGCCGATACCCGCACCCGCGGATTGCTGGGATACATGCTCGCCTTCTTCCTGTGCGTGTTCGTGACGGCGCCGTTCTTCGGTCCCTACATGCGGGAGCAGCTGGGATTCGAGTACTGGCAGATCATCTGCGTGCAGTTCGGGACCTTCGGATCGAAGATCGTGTTCCTTCCGCTGGTCGGCCGGATGACTCGGAGGCTCGGGCCCGCCCGCGTGCTCTGGATCGGTGCGCTGATGACGCTTCCCGCGGCGCTGCTCTGGCTGTTCGTCGAGCCGTGGTGGCTTCTGGTGCTCTTCCAGGTCTATGTCGGCTTCGGCTGGGCGTGCTGGGAGAACGGTTCGTTCCTGTTGGTCTTCGATACGATTCCGGAGTCGCGACGAACGCCGATCATGACCGTGTACCAGCTTCTCCTCGCGATCATGATGGTGGGCGGGAGCCTGCTGGGTGGTGCGGTGCTCGACGTCGTCGGCACCACGAGTTCGGGATACGCGACGATCTTCCTGCTCACGACCGGGATGCGGGTCGTGAGCCTGTTCCTGCTGGCGTCGATCGAGCCGAGCGGGCTTCGGCTGCGCCACCGGACGAGGACGCTGGTGGTTCGAACCGCCTCCGCGATTCCCGGACTTCCCTCGTTCGACGTCGACGTGATCGAGTCGGACGAGCGTGACGCCTCCGAATGAAGCGCGTCCGGACTCACTTGTTCTTGTGCTTGTTCTTGTGCTTTTTCTGGAACGCGACCTCGAGATCGTGCTGGTCGAATCCGGAGACGACGGTCCCGTCGGTCGCGAATCGGAAGAGCGCCGTCTGGGTGATCCCGCGCAGCGTCCCCGAGAGGATCGCCCAGCCGACGAGCACGAGGATGCCGCAAATCGCGATCGCGATGCCCGCGGTCATGCCGATCGCCGTGCCATCGCCTGCAGCCGCGGCGATCGCAACGCCGCCGACGACGAGCAGGATGATGCCGAGAAAGGTGATCAGGAATCCTGCGATGCCGAAGCCCACCGCGATCGTCAGGCTCTCGCCCCAGGTCTTTCGAATGGTCTGGGCCGAACGCTTGATCGCGCCGATGGGGCCGACGCCCTCGAGGACCACGGCGGGAATCGCGAAGTAGATCGCGATCGCCCATCCGATACCGATCAATCCGACGATGATCTTGCCGATCAGGCCGACCCGTTCCTCGACCGCCCGAAGGATCACGCTCACGGTCGTCGCCACCAGCGTCCAGCCGAGGATCTGCGGAAGGCGTTTCAACGCGACGCTGATCCCGGTGCCGACGCCGGTGGGCCGACCCTGGAATCGTTCGTTCGCCGCCGCGATGAGTGAGGCGTTGAAGAAGATGACCACGAAGCTCGTGACGAAGTAGAACGCGAAGAGATAGACGTAGCCCGTGATCTTCCAGCCTTCGGGGATCACGGCACCGCTGTCGCCGCCCGTCTCGTTGGTCGCGGCGGCCGCCTCCGACGGGGACTGGTTCGCCTGGTCCATCGTCGAGATGACCTCGTTGCGAAGCGTCTCGTCCGTGGTGAGCAGCGTCACGACGGGAATCGCGAAGCTCGCGATGACCACGAGAGAGGCGAGGCTGCTCAGGATCGGGAACAGCAGGAGGGTCTTGTCCTCGCGAAGGACCGACCATGAAGCCTTGAACAAGGCACTCGAGCGCTGGATTCTTCCGACCATGATGGAGCTCCTTGGGATGAGGTCAGTTCGAGGGAGGCTCGCCGTAGACGGCGGCGCGAAGTGTTTGGGGAATCGTACCGTTGAACTCGCGGGCACGGCTCATGAAGACGACGTAGAGGCCGTTTTCGCGATCGATCCAGAAGTGCGTGTTGTGGTAGCCGGACCATCCGAAGATTCCGGGAGGGGCGGCGGAGCCGTCGGCGGCGGGATCCGAAAGCACGAAGACGCTGAACCCCATGTCCATGCCGGGCATGAAATGCGGGAAGATGTCATCGCTTCGGATCTTCACCATTTCAGCGAGGCTCTCCTCGGAGATGATCCTCGTGCCACGAAACTCCCCGCCGTTCACCAGCATCTCACAGAACCTGGCGTAGTCCGACGGGCAGGAGACCAGTCCTTCGCCGCCGAAATGAGCCTTGCTGTCAGGGTCGTAGTTGAGCTCGTCCAGCAGGAAGGTGAAACCCTTGAGGTTGCCGGAGTTGATGAAGAGCGGATGGAATCGCGCTCGACGATCGTCGTCGAGCACGAAGCTCGTTTCGGTCATTCCCAGCGGCTCGAAGATCGCTTCTTCGAGATAGGCCGAGAACGAACGGCCGGAGAGGACCTCCACCAGTCGTCCGAGGATCGCCTGATTGATGCCGTAGGTGTAACTCGTGCCGGGGTCGAACTGGAGCGGGTAGTCCGCGGCGAGCTCGCAGAACTCCTGCAGGTCCGCGAACCTCGTCTGGCTCTGCTGGGGCTGATCGTGAGTCGCGGGAACGCCCGGGACGGTCGGGTAGTAGGAGTAGCCTGATCGATGCGTCATCAGGTCGATCACGCGGAGGGTCGTCTTCGCCGGACGAACGGTGTCGCCGTCCCTGACGGTGAGATCCGCGAAGCACGGAATGTACTTCGACACCGGATCGTCCCATTTGAACAGCCCCTTTTCGTGCAGGGTCAGCATGGCGACGATGGTGATGGGCTTCGACATCGACCAGATGGGGAAGAGCGTCTCTTCCGTGATGTCGCGATCGCCCTGCTTGCCGGAGTTCTCGACCGAACGGTAGATCTCCTGTCCGTCCTTGGCCACCACGACGATGTTGCTTCCGGTGATCTCGTCTTCGATGAAGCTGGCCTGTGCTCGGCGAAGATCTTCAGAGAGATTCGGTGAGATTCCGCCGTCGTCGGTCGGGGCGACGGCCGCGAGGGTCGTCGCGGTGACCAGGCTGGTGAGGACGAAGGGAAGCACGCGACGGTCTTTCAGGGACATCTGTGATCTCTCAATCTGGACTCGAAGGCCGGAGGCCGGTCGTTCGCGGCCTGCTCGGAAGAC
The DNA here is from genome assembly GCA_014237965.1 of Phycisphaerales bacterium. GTDB lineage: Bacteria > Planctomycetota > Phycisphaerae > Phycisphaerales > SM1A02 > UBA12014. The sequence continues at coordinate 9,285 of JABABZ010000106.1, forward strand.
ATGTGCATGCTAATTGAGATCGCTCGACGTGACTTTCGGTCTTTTTTGGGAGCCGATCCGGTTCCCTGTCTTCGGAATACGAAGAACCCCGTCCCGCCGGAAGGCGGAACGGGGTTCGAAGGTCGTCGCGCGAAGGTCGAGACTACAGGTTCCCGCGTCGGTCCTGTTCGTTCTCGAGGGCTTCGAAGAGGGCCTTGAAGTTGCCCTTGCCGAAGCTCTGGCTTCCGCGGCGGCTGATGATCTCGAAGAAGAGGGTCGGCCGGTCCTGCAGCGGTTTCGTGAAGAGCTGGAGGAGGTAGCCCTCGTCGTCCGCGTCGACCAGGATTCCGAGATCGCGGATGCGTTCGTGATCCTCCTTGACCGGCTCGTGGCCGTGCTCGGTGAGGACGCCGTTGACCCGCTTCCAGACGGCTTCGTAGTAGGTGTCGGGCAGTGAGAGGAAGTCGACGCCACGTCGTCGGAGTTCGGCGACCGAGGCGAGTTCATCATTGGTGCGAAGAGCCAGGTGCTGGACGCCGGGCATCATGTCGTGCCACTCCAGGTACTCCTGGATCTGGCTCTTCTTCTTGCCCTCGGCCGGCTCGTTGATCGGCATCTTGATGAGATGGTTGCCGGAGGCCATCACCTTCGACATCAGGGCCGAGTATTCGGTCGAGATGTCGGCGTCATCGAAGTGCTTGAACATCGAGAACTCGAGCACGTTCTCGTACCACTCGACCCAGTGGTTCATCTTCCCTTCCTCGACGTTGCCGACGCAGTGATCGACGAACTGGAGGCCGCAGGGGTTTTCGCGGTTGTAGGCGTTGAGGGCGAACTCGATCGGTGTGAAATCGGGAGAGAAGAGGCCGCCCTTCTTCAGAGTCGGGAGGGCGTACTCGCCGGTTCGGCT
>JABABZ010000107.1 GCA_014237965.1 Phycisphaerales bacterium
GGATGCCGACGGCGATGCCGACGGCGATGCCGACGCGGCTGCCGAGGCGGCTGCCGCCGACGCCGCCGCTGCTGCTGAAGCTGCGGCGGCCGCCGAAGCCGCCGCTGCGGAGAAGGCAGCTGCCGAAGCTGCGGCCGCGGAGCAGGCTGCCGCTGAAGCCGCTGCGGCAGAGAAGGCTGCCGCCGAAGCCGCCGCTGCGGAAAAGGCCGCGGCAGAGGAGAAGGCAGCGGCCGAGAAGGCAGCCGCTGAGAAGGCTGCGGCAGAGGAGAAGGCTGCGGCCGAGAAGGCTGCCGCGGAAAAGGCTGCCGCCGAGGCTGCTGCGGCCGAGAAGGCGGCGGCGGAGAAGGCTGCTGCTGAAGCTGCGGCCGCGGAGGCCAAGGCTGCGGCGGAGAAGGCTGCGGCGGAAAAGGCAGCCGCCGAAGCTGCTGCGGCCGAGAAGGCTGCTGCGGAGAAGGCTGCCGCAGAGAAGGCTGCTGCGGAGAAGGCTGCCGCGGAGAAGGCTGCGGCCGAGAAGGCCGCCGAGGAAGCTGCTGCTGCTGAGCGGGCGGCTGCTGCGGAGAAGGCTGCGGCCGAGAAGGCCGCCGCTGAAGCCGCTGCCGCTGAGAAGGCGGCTGCTGCGGCTGCCGCCGCTGCGGCCGAGGCAGCACGGCCGCGTGGTTTCTCATTCCAGATCAAGAATCCGGAAGCGTCGACCATTCGGAAGTCGATCCACGACGAGTGCAAGGCCATGGGTGAGTGGACCGTCGTCCCCTCTGACGAAGTGATCGCCGGCATCTCGGCAGGTCTGAAGCAGGCCGCAGCGACGAGCAAGCCCATTCAGCGATGTGACGCGACGTACTTGATGCTCGGGCACGACGACATGCAGGTCATCCCCGCCTGTTCGAAGGGTGGGACGGCCTTCGTCCTCGGGAACGATGGTTCGATTCCGCACGTCTACCTGGTCCGCGAGAGCGGGCGGGTGAGTGATGATTCGATTGGGAGTGCGGGACGCCATTCGCGGCTGACCGGCGACTTCTCATCAGTGCGAGACGGTGGCCGAGTCGGCCGGTCGATCCGGCCCGGTGACAGTCTTCTGGTCTGGGACCGCTGGGACAATTCACGAAGCTGGAATGGATGGGTGATCATTCTGGAGAAGTGACTCGGCATTCTGCGTCGAATCGTCACATGATCGACTGACGGTGGATCATGCGTTCCGAGGATCCCCGGTCATCTTCAGAAGCAATGACAACCGAGCCCCGGATCTGGATTCCAGATCCGGGGCTCGTTGCTCATCGAACGGTCATTCGGTTCAGGCCATTTCGACCAGCATGCTGACGGCGTTGCCGCCGCCGAGGCAGAGGCTGCAGACGCCCTTTTTGCCACCGGTGCGAGCGAGTTGATGGACGAGGGTCACGAGCACCCGGGCGCCGCTGGCACCGATGGGGTGGCCGAGCGCCACGCCGCCGCCGCACACGTTCACCTTGTCCTCGGCGATGCCGAGGTGCGTGATGTCCGCGAGGACCTGGGCCGCGAAGGCCTCGTTCACTTCGAAGAGATCGATGTCGGCTTGCGTGAGTCCGTTCTTCTCGAGCAAGGCGGCGATGCCGAGGGCCGGTGCGAAGAAGAGCTTCTTCGGTTCGATGCCTGCGGTGTTGTAGTCGGTGATCGTGGCGATCGGGGTGAGGCCCAGTTCCTTCGCCTTGGCGAGACTGGTGACCACCACGGCCGCGCCGCCTGCGGAGATCTGGCTGGCGTTGCCGGCGGTGACCGATCCGTCCTTCTGGAAGGCAGGTCGAAGTTTCGCGAGTGATTCCGCGGTACTGCCCGCCCGGATGCCTTCGTCCTGCTCGACGCCCGCTCGGGCGTGGCACTGCTCGGCGGACATGGGGACGACTTCGTTGGTGAAGTGGCCGGCGGCCCATGCGGCCTCGGCCCGCTGGTGGCTCTGGGCGCTGAAGCGGTCCTGATCTTCGCGGGTGACGCCGTACTCGTCAGCCACCCATTCCGCTGCATTGCCCATCGGCCAGTTCTCGAAAGCGCAGGTCAGGCCATCATGGGCCATGTGGTCCTGCATGGTCGTCGGGCCGTACTTCACACCGCCCCGAACGTGGGCGAAGTGCGGGGCGAGATCCATGTTCTCCATGCCCCCGGCGACCGCGACCTCGATGTCACCGGCCTTGATCGCCCGGGCGGCCTGCATGACCGCTTCGAGTCCCGAGCCGCAGACCTTGTTGATGGTCACCGCGGTGACGGTGTCCGGAATGCCGGCCTTGAGCGCGGCCTGTCGGGCGGGATTCTGTCCGACGCCGGCCTGAAGCACGCAGCCCATGAAGACCTCTTCGACCAGCCCGGCATCGAGGCCGGCATCGGTGAGGGCCGCCTGAATGGAGGCGGCGCCCAGTTCGGGAGCCGGCACTCGGCCGAAGCCGCCGAGGAACTTTCCGATGGGGGTGCGGCGGGCGGAGAGGATGACGGGAGTGGTGGCGTCGCTCATGCGAAAGATTCGTTCCTGAAAGTGGTTTGGCGAGTCAGCAAGCGAGTTGTGGCTCTGAGGCCTGAAGGCACATCGGCCGCACTTCTCGGATGGGATTGTAGGGGATTCCGATTCCGGTCGATTATGAAGGAATGAACAGTCCGGATCATGATCTCGTGCACGACAATCTGACCAGCCTGCAGGCTCACGTTCTTTCGGAGGAGGCGAAGCATCCAGGCGCTCAGGGGGATCTCTCCTGGATCCTCTCGGCGATCTCGCTGGCCGGGAAGACCATCGCCAACAAGGTCCGCCGGGCGAGACTCGACGATGTGCTCGGAGCACACGGCACGGAGAACGTCCAGGGTGAGCAGCAGTTGAAGATGGATGTGATCTCCAACGAGATCATCATGCGGTGTCTGGGCGATCGGGCATCGATCGCCGTCCTTGCCAGTGAAGAAGACGAGGAGCCGCGGATTCTCCGGCGCTCCGGAGAGGGCGGGAAGTACTGCGTGCTCTTCGACCCGCTCGACGGCTCGAGCAATCTCGATTCCTGCGTCGGCGTGGGGACGATCTTCTCCGTCACGATCAACGACCCGGCCGAGTCGGACGGTGAGAAGACCGTCTGCCAGCCCGGTACGCGACAGGTCGCCGCGGGGTACATCCTCTACGGCTCCAGCACCATCATGTGTCTCACCACGGGTGACGGCGTCGACATGTTCGTCCTCGACCAGGCCATCGGTTCCTTCCTTCGAGTACGAACGAAGATGCGTATTCCCGAACAGGGAAACACGTACTCCATCAACGAGGCCAACGCGGAGACGTTCCCGGAGGGATATCAGGAGTACCTGCGGTTCGCCCACTCGTCGGGATACACGAGTCGCTACATCGGATCGATGGTCTCCGATGTCCATCGCACGCTGATTCGTGGCGGGGTGTTCATCTATCCGCCGACGGCGAAGAATCCGGACGGCAAACTCCGCCTCCTCTACGAGGCGAATCCCATGGCGATGATCATCGAGCAGGCCGGCGGAGTCTCCTACTCGGGCGATCAGCCCACGATGCAGATTCAACCCGACCGTCTGCACCAGCGGGTCCCGGTCCTTCTCGGTTCGCCCGAGGAGGTCGCTCGGGTCCGCAAGTATCTCTAGAAGATCGGCCGCAGAGCGTCGATGAGTGGCACTCCCCGAACGAATCGGGGGCGTTTCACTTATCTTGAACTCGTCACGATCCGGGGCATCACATGGCGTGAGGCCCCTGATTTCGAAAGGGACGATCATGCCATTCACGTCATTGAAGATCCTCGGCTTCTCCACGATGGTCGCATTCGCTTCGGGCCTCGATTCGAACGCGATGGCCGTGGATGGCTGGTACGAGCAGCCGGCGTTGTCCGGGAACACCCTGGTCTTCGCCAGCGAGGGAGATCTGTGGATTGCCACGCTTCCGGATGACGGTGCGGATTCGTCACCGATCGTCGCCCATCGACTCACCAGTGGAAGCGGGTTCGAGTCACATCCCGTACTCAATGCGGATGGTTCGATGGTCGCCTACTCGGCGACCTACGACGGAAATGACGACGTCTACCTCATGCCGACGACGGGAGGAGTTCCGACTCGTCTCACCCATCACCCTGGTCGGGACGTGCCGGTGTGCTTCAGCGCGAATGGTCGCAGGGTGGCGTTTCGGTCGGCCCGGTCGGCGCCTCAGGGAAACCCGACCCTCTACACCGTGTCGCTCGGCGGCGGATTGCCGAAGTCCGCGGGCTTCGGTCCGTGCTCGCTCGCGAATTTCTCGTCGACCGGGAAACAGATCGTCTTCACTCCGTGGTCGAACGAGACCTCGAACTGGAAGGGGTATCGCGGCGGTACCGCACCGGATCTCTGGATCGGGGTTCCCGAGGCAGGGGATTTTCGGCGGTTGACCGATGATCCGGCGAACGATCTCTTTCCGATGTTCGTCAACGGACGAATCGTGTTCCTTTCCGATCGCGCTGGTGAACCCAATCTCTTCAGCATGCGGGCGGATGGCAGCGAACTTCGTCAGGTCACGTCGTTCGAGGCGGATTCGAAGATGCCGACGGCGATCGAGGGCTACGAGCTTCGCTGGCCCAGTCCGGATCGACGCCGTGGTGCCGGGCGTGTGGTCTTCAGCCAGGGAGGCGGTCTCGCCATCGCGGATCTGGGCGATGGCAAGAACTCCGCGACGATCAATCGCCTGGAAGTCTCTCTGGTCTCCGATCGGGCGAGGGCCAGGGTTCGAACCGCGGATGCACTCGATGACCTCACGGATTTCTCGGTTTCGCCGGATGGCCGGACGATCCTGCTGGAATCGCGTGGGGATCTGCTTACCGTGGCGCTTCAGGATCCGGAGGAGGAATCGATCCCCACCGGCGTGGTGCGGCAGATCACGAAGTCGGCGGGGGATCGCGAGCGCTCCGCGGCATTCCTGGACGACGAAGAGATCGTGTTGGTGACTGATCGCGACGGGGAACAGCAGTTGGGACGGCTTCAACTCGGAGCGTCGGGTTCGCCGTACCTGCTGACCGATGATCGGGTGGACTGGTTGCTCGAAGTGGTTGTCGCACCCGATGGCCAACGAGTGGCCATCTCTGATCGCACCGGTCGCCTTCATCTTCTGGAGTTGTCGACGGGCAGTCTCAAGACCATCGATCGAAGCGAGGCCGGCGAGATCACCGACATCGCCTTCAGCGGCGATTCGATGTGGCTCGCCTTCGCTCGACCGATGCCGGACGCATGGAGCAGCGTCGCGATCCATGCGGTGCGAACCGGTCGGACCATCGAGGTGTCGAACGGACTCACACGAGATGGGGCGCCGAGGTTTTCCAGAGACGGCCGCTATCTCTTCTTCCTGAGTGATCGGGATTTCGATCCGACTCTCGGCACGATGGACTTCGAGCATGTCTTTCTTCGTCCGACCCAGGTCTGGGCGGTACCACTTCTGATCTCCACTCCGCCGCCGTTGCCGGAGGTCGAGGATCTGACGTCCGGCGAAGACGAGGATTCCGCCGAGGAGGCCGACGCCGATGAACCCGAGATCGATCGCCTTCGCATCGATGCCGATGGTTTGATCGAGCGGGCGGTCCGGCTCGGGCTGCCCGCGGGAAACTACGAGGAGATCCTTCCGATCGACGGTGGCCTGCTGGTGCTTGATCGCCCCACGGAGACGCTGCTCTCCGAGGTCTGGCCCGCGCCGCCACTCGGCGCCGCCCACGGCACGCTGCATCACTTCGATCTGGATACGGCGAATTCCACGGTGGTTGCCGAGGAGGTTTCGGCGGTCCGGATCACGAGGGATGCCTCGCGGATCGTGCTGCACGGGGAAGATGGATTCGGGGTGTTGGAAATCGACGGGCTCGTCGGGCCGATTCCGGTTGAACTCGATTCGGCCCCGATGCTCGTCGATGCCCCGGCGGAGTGGGCTCAGATTCTCGATGAGGCCTGGCGTCTCCAACGGGACTTCTTCTGGAACCCGGCGCTCAACGGGATCGACTGGGATTCGATTCGCATCAAATATCAGGCCCTGCTTCCTCGAATCGGAAACCGAGCCGAACTCAATCAGCTCATCGGTGCCATGATCGCCGAGCTCGGGACCAGTCACACGTACGTCTGGGGCGGCGACGTCCGGTTGGAGTCCGAGCCGGTGGACGTCGGACTGATCGGAGCCGATCTGGTTCCGGACGGGCCTCGAATTCGCCTTCGGAACATCCTTCGTTCACCGACCTGGAGTGACGTTCCCACCGGGCCGCTCGGGAGCGCGTGGCAGGGAGTGGGGGAGAACGACATTCTGCGGTCGATCGACGGCACGCCGGTGACGGTCAAGGTCAACCCGTTCGCCCTTCTGCAGAACAAGGCGGGAGACGTCGTCGAACTCGGCCTCTCGGACGAGCCGGGGGGGACGATTCGGATGGTGAAGATCCGTCCCACCGACGACGAGTCCGAGTTGCGCTATCTCGCCTGGGTCGAGGGGAATCGGGCCGCCGTCGAGAAGGCCAGTGAGGGCCGACTTGGATACCTGCACATTCCGGACATGGACGGCGTGGGGCTCTCGATGTTCGGCCGACTCTTCAATCCGCAAGTCGGAAAGGACGGCATGCTCATTGACGTTCGGGGCAACGAAGGCGGTTTCGTGAGTCAGATGATCATCGGGCGGCTCGCTCGAAAGCCCTGGGCATACTCGCAGGCGAGGCACGGGACCGCCGAGTCGTACCCCGCGCGAGTGATGGCCGGGCCTCGGGCGGTGTTGATCGATCAGTTCGCGGGTTCCGATGGCGACATCTTTCCGGAGTCGTTTCGGATGCTCAAGATCGGCCCGCTGATCGGAACTCGGACCTGGGGTGGCGTGGTCGGCATCCGAGCGGACAAACCGACCGTGGATGGCGGCATCACCACGCAGCCCGAGTACGCCTGGTGGGAGCCGGTCCGTGGATGGAGTCTGGAGAATTCAGGTGTCGCTCCCGACATCGAGGTCCGACTCACGCCGACGAACTGGCTGGACGGGGTCGATCCGCAACTCGATCGGGGAATTCAATGGCTGCTCGAGGACCTGAAGAAGAACCCGATTTCCCGACCGACCAAGCCGCCGTATCCCGGCGACTGATCCGGGCAGAGCACGTGGCTGCGATTCGGATTCGGTCTGATTGTCGCAATCGCGATCCATGCCGTCGGGCGGCGCGTTTCCCTCAAGACCGATTCTCTGGAGATCCAGATTCTGATCGCGTTGCCGTGGGTTCTCCAGGTGGGCATCTCCGATCTCTCGATCCGTTTCATCCGACTGATGGACGCGACGCTTCTGATGAACACCGCGGCGTTCTTCGCCCCGGTTCCCAGTTGTTTGACGCCCTGATGACCCTGATCGGAGTCCTGGCGGGTTTCTTCGGCGGATTGCGGGGGTTTCCGATGTCCAAGGTCAGGCATGAACCATCACCGCGGAGGACGATCCACGTTCGCTTCTTCGGGAGTCGGTCTACTCGAAGCGGCCGTGAGCCCGGATCTCGAAGTCGTTCATGGTCTTGAGATCATCCGAGGTGAGCGAGTCGACATCTCGGAACCGGGCGAAGATCGGATCCGGATCATCGAGGGCGAGCTGGCCGAGCACGTGGGCCTTGTTCTTGAGAATGCCTTCGAGGTCGCAGGTGGTGTTGCGAGCGTGGCCGGACGGATACATCACCAGCCCCGAATCGAGACTTCGTCCGTCGGTGGTCTCGATGACCACCGAGGTGGGAATGCCGTCCGGATAGTTGTCGTCGTATTCCTTCCCGCCGTGGGCGAACTCGATCTTCTCCATCAACGCCCTGGTCTCCGGATGGAACACGGCCTTCTCGTCGAAATCGTACGGCGTGAGGATGAGCTGCTTCCACATCGCGTCGTTGCCGTCGGCGATGGCGCCCGAGCCCTCGGCTCGAGCGGCATCGATCGCCTTCCGGAGCAGGGTCGAAACGATGTAGACCATGGAATGGTCCGCGCTCTGACGGGTCTTGGGGTCTCGTTTCGCGGGATCGCCGATGATGCCGAACGCGGGCTCGTAGGCCACGATTCGAATGGTCTTGATGAGGTCGGGGTTCTCGAGCAGGTCGGGATTGGCCGAGACGAGATCGATCATCCCCTGCAGGGCGCCGGCGGACTGGTGCTCGTAGAGACCGAGCTTGAAGTGCATCCCCATCACCGCGAAGTCGTCTCCGGAGTGGCTGAGGACGAGGTCGAATGGCGCATCGCCGTCGGTCGGTTCGAATTGACGCCAGATCGCCTCCGGATTCCGGAAGATGTCACGAGGGCCGAGGAAGCCTCGCATCGACCGCATCATCGAGACGACGGCGACTTCGGTGGAAATCGCGGCGGACGCCCCCTTCGAGTCGGAGAGCTGCTTGCCCGCTCGGATCGCTCGCCACGGAATGAAGTGGGCCACGGTCATGCCGATCGCGGATTCGATCTGTTCCGCCGAGGCGCCCATCATCGCGCCGTAGACCGCGGCGGAGGCGATGGCACCATGCACCACGTGGTCGATGCGGTAACTCTTCAGACTGAAGACCTCGGCGAGCCGTCCTCGGATCTCGTCGTGCAGGATCATCGCGCGAAGGGCATGGGCGCCATCTCGTCCGGCCATCTGGGCGGCGGCGACGGGGACGGCATAGAAGTCGTTGTGTCCGAACTCGCCCGCAATATGTCCGAACTTCGGATTGAAACCGAAGTTGGTCCCGTTGGAATCCCACTCACGCACTGCGGAACAGTTCGCGAGAATCGCCTTCTCGGGTGCGACGGGGGTCGAGGATCCGAACACCGTGGCGCCATCCGGGTGGGGGTAGGCGGCGGCCTCTTCGCGAAGAACGGTCGGCGCGTTGGTGCCGAGTGCGATGGCCGAGAGCCCGCAGACCGCCGCGTCGGCGAAGAACTGTCGGGTCTTCTCCTTGACCGCCTCGGAAGGTTCGCCGAAATCTCTCCGCATGAAACCTATGGCGAACTCGGCGATGCCGAGGGCCTGATTCGAATCACGAGCGAGAAGGGTGGACGTGGACTGGTCGACGGCGAGAGGCATGAGGGCGAACTCCGGGGAGAGACACGGCGAGACCGGCATTTTAGGGGACATCGACCGAAAGCGTCCAAGAGAGGGCGATCGGATTCGGGGCGTCTGGAGGTCGTCAGCTCAGGGGGCACTTGCCGTAGAGCACGGATCCCTCCGGGACGTCGCCTTCCGGCAGGTCGAATCCGAAGGTCCGGTACAGGCTTCGAGCCGCGGCGTTGTCGCCGGTCACCTCGAGGGTGAGATCACTGCAACCGAGTGCCTTCGCATGATCAGCGCAGACCGAGAGCATCCGGCGGCCGATGCCCCGGCCCTGTGCCTCAGGGGTCACGTACAGGTCATGGATGTTGATTCGTTCGCCGGCCTGGAACGAGCTCAGGATTCTCTGGGCGATCAGCATCGCCACGGCCGAGGGTCTTCCGGAGCCGTCGCTCGCGTCGAGGTCCTCCGCGAGGAGTACGAAGGCCGCTCGTCGTCCGAGGAACGGTGCGACGGTGTCCTGGACCGATGGTGGCAGGGTCACCTTGGAAACGTCGGCGAAGCCCTGCACGAGTCGACGAACCGTCGCGACGTCGCGGGCGTCATCGAAGTCGGCACGCCGGATTCGAATGGTCTCCGGGTCATGGAGGCGCTCCGTCGATGGTTCACGGGTGTTCTTCGAGTCGGCGGAAGCGGTTGAATCGGACATGGTTCGTCGGTTCCTCGGAGCGGCCGGTCAGGGCCGGGGCTCGTTGCTCGGGACGTTTCGCGGACTTCCGCACTCGGGACATTCGTCACTCACGATTCCGGCACAGTCGTACCCGCACTCGATGCAGATCGGCATCGGTCGTCCTCGCGATGCTTCCTGGATTCCGAATCGGATCTGGCCGCGGATTCGGGTGATCGTCCAGATGTGCGAGAGCAGCGTGAAGGAAAGGAGCACCCCGAAGGTGAGGATGATGGCAGGGGTCGGTGCGAGGGTGTTCAAGCCCAGATTGTGTCCGACCAGCAGGAACACGAGGGTTCCGCCCACCCCACCAACGACATTGAAGAACCACAACCGAATCGGTCCGGGTGTCCGGGCCTTGGAGAGCGCGATCTTCCTGGTGTGGGCCGGGAGTGACTGCAGTTCCGGAATTCGTTCGATGGTGAGGGGGATCACAAACGCCATGG
>JABABZ010000108.1 GCA_014237965.1 Phycisphaerales bacterium
GATGTCGTTCATGTGCGGAATGGCGTTGATGCACGGGCCGCACCAGGTCGCCCAGAAATCGATGATCGCGACTTTTCCGCGGGCGTCGGGTTCGGCGGTCATCCAGCGGTCGACCACGAAGAGCGGTGCTTTTCTTCCGCGGAGATCGCTGGCCGCGCCGGGGCTCCCGCTGATGGGGGGGTAGTTGCCGCGAGGTGACGTGGTCGAAGGATCGGGCTTCGGTCGGGGCTCGGGTTTGATCGACGGGTCGTACGGGAGCGTCAGGAGATGACCGACGGCGCTGGCGGCACCCTGGTTGGTGAGGCCGGCATATCGAACGGTCCCGGATCGATCGACGATCACGTTCACTGGACGCTTGAACGCGCCGAGCTGATCGCAGAATCCACCCGAAGAGTCCACGGCGACCGGAAAGGCGGGCTTGGCACGAGCGCAGAAGCGTGCCGACTTCTCCGCATCCTGCGGGGTATGCACGAGAATCACCTCGACGTCCTGGCGTTTGGCGAGATCCTTCAGGCTTCGATCGAGTTTCTTCGGGATGCCCCGGCCGAGAGAGGTCCCACAGGTCCAGGTCTGGAGGACGACCACTTTCCCGCGGAGTTTCTCCATCGATGGCTCCGCGGGACCGCCGATCCAGGTCAGCCCCTCCGGAAACGCAGGCACCTCGAAGCCGATGCCCGCCTCCGCAGCCGCTCGATCCTGATCCGGAAGTCGGTCCTTCCACTTCGATTCATCTTCCACTCCGGCGGTCGGCGCGGTGATCGGCATCCCGGCCGGGTTGGCCGGTGCAGGCGAGTGCAGGGAGATCAGGATCGCGGTTCCGAGGACTTGCAGCATCAGGAATGTTCCTTGGAGTGAGCGGGGGAGACCCGGGAGCGTCTCCGGTCCGACTCCCGGCGAGTGGATGACCCGAAGGAAGAGGAGGACACGGAGAGGAGCGAGCATGTTCGCCGAAGCGGTCGGATCATCCTACGACCCGAGCCGGTGAATTCACAGGGTTGCAGCGGCGAATCCTTGTTCGAATGACGAGAGGAAGGGGTTCCGGCGTGGTCAATCGCCTGTAGATGGCCCGATCCGGGGGCGAAGCGAGCGTTGGATCCAGTCGACGATCGCATCGCCTTCTCCGGGAAGCAGGACGAAGAGGCCGTAGTGGCCCACTGGATACCACCATCGCTCCGGACGGCGGAGCCTTCGATCGAGAAGCGATCGGGACGACCGGGGAATCGCCGAGTCGTAGCCACCCTCGAGAATGAGGATCGGACGTTGCCCGAGCCATTCGACGATCGCGGCGGAATCAAGCCGGACGGTGTGGTGATAGCTCGCGGCGAAGGCCTCCGCCTCGCCTTGATCGAGACGGCCCCGCCGTCGCTGGAGTCGCAGGTCTTCGGGATCCAGGGTCGTTTCCAGCAGGATCGAGGCGACATCCGAGCCTCCGGCGATGAGCACGGCGGCGCTGATCGGGAAGTCCTGGTGCAGACGTGCGGCCACCACCGGCGCCGCCACGGCGCCGCTGCTGACCCCGATCAAGACCAGCGGTGATGGCGCCGAGGTGCCGGACTGGCGAAGGTACGTGAGCACCGCCTTGAGTCCGTCCGCCCAGGCGGTGAATGCAAGATCGACTTCTGCCGCGAAGGTTCGCCCGGCGAATTCCGGATCATCCTTGATGTCGAGCGTGGTGCGACCGCCGGTCGTCTGATCGATGGCGCTCACGGGTGGCGCGGTGGTGACCACCGTGAATCCCGCTTTCAACAGATCAGCCATGAGAGCCTGTTCCGGAGGAGTCTGTCGCGCGAGACTGCTCATCACGATCGCGGTGCCGGCCGAAGGTGTCGCGGTGGGCTCGAGAACGACGGCGTCGATCGCCCGCCGGCGGGGCACGATCAACTCCGGCGGTGGATCGTCGTCCGTCGCGTTGGAGACCAGGATGAAGCTCCGACCGCGATCGATCAGCTCGGGATCGATGCCGGAGATCCAGCCGCCACCGAGGGGTTCGCTGGCAAACTCCCAGATCTCGACGGCCCCCTCGACGCCGATCGGAAGCAATGGAACCAGATCGCCATCGGAATTCCTCACCGCGATGCCGTCTGGATGGTTGGATGGGCGCTTCGACGGGATTCCATCCGGGTCGACGATCTCGTCGGGTGTGCGGAGAGTCATCCAGTCCACGAGGGGAGGATCGGGGAGGTCGCCGCTCGGCCGGGGTTCGCTTGCCGGACGGACGCTGCGACAACTTCCGGCGATCAACACCAGCCCCATCCCGGCCAGTCGGACCAGAGTGCGAAAGTTTCGACGGTGGGCGGGTTCAGCCGACAAGTGGCATCGCTCGGTTGTCGAGGAGGCGAACCGACCCGACCTCGAAGTCGAGGGTGGCGGTGATGATCGCCCGGGTCGGTCGGCTCAGGTCGGTCACGGGCATCAGGGACTCCGAATCCCGGATCACCGCGTACTCCACTTCGAGTCGATGAGTTTCCAGGGTTGATCGCATCAACGTCTCGGCTTCTTCGGGCGTCGTGGCGTTCTCCGCCGCATCAAGGGCGAGGGAGAGACCGCGGGCTCGCGGGCGATGCGCGGGAGGTATGTACGCGTTTCGACTCGACATCGCGAGTCCGTCGGATTCGCGCACGATGGGACCTGCGATCACCTCGATGCCGTCGAACTTCGCATCGCCGGCGACCATCGCGCGGATCACCTGCAGTTGTTGCCAGTCCTTTTCTCCGAAGACCGTGGCCGAAGGCCGGATCTGTTCAAGAAGCCGCGTGACGACCAGGCACACCCCGCCGAAGAAATGGGGACGCCCGGCATCTTCCAACTGCGGGTGTTTCGCGACACCTGGAACGGACAGACCTGCGGCGGTGGTCTTCGATGCAGCTCGTCCCTCGGGATAGAGACAGGACTCCGAAGGGAAATAGACGACGTCGGTACCCGCCTCGCCTGCGAGCCGAACGTCCCGGTCGAGCGGTCGCGGATAGGCGTCGAAATCTTCGTCCGGTGCGAACTGCGTCGGATTGACGAAGATGCTGGTGACTACCGGACCCTGGCGCCGTGCGGCCTCGCGAATCAGTGAGAGATGCCCGTCGTGGAGGCCGCCCATCGTGGGGACGAAGCACCCCCCGGCCAATGCTTCCAGTTCGGCGGGATTCTCGATGATCCGGGGCTGGGTCATTCGGAGGAGTGTACGGTCCCGCAGGCTGGTGACGGCATTTGGAGAGATTCGGCGACAGGGGGCTCCGTATCGGCGATTTTGGGCCGCGATCAGTGGAGATGCCCCGCTTATCTTGTTAGAATGAGTCTCATTCTCAACGCTGATCGAGTTAGGGGGCCGAGTGCCTCTCCGGCGGCCAAGAGAATCGATCGCTTTTCGGGCAGCCGAACCGTGCCACCCCATCCGGCACATCCCGCTGTCGTTCTGCAGTCCTCGTCCCTCGGAGCTCGTCGACGGTGAACCTCCCAATCTACATGGACAATGCAGCCACGACTCGCACCGACCCCAGGGTCGTCGAGGCGATGCTTCCATTCTTCACCGAGACCTACGGGAACTCGGCCAGTCGCAACCATGCGTTCGGTTGGGCGGCGGAAGCCGGCGTTGATCGTGCTCGCGAACAGGCGGCCAGTCTGATCGGTGCCGGTCCCAAGGAGATCGTCTGGACGAGCGGGGCGACCGAGAGCAACAATCTCGCGATCAAGGGTGCGGCGCAGATGTACGCGAAGGCACCGATGGGCGAGCAGGGCCGTGGCCACATCATCACCTGCATCATCGAGCACAAGGCCGTTCTCGATCCGTGCAAGCGCCTCGAACGAGAAGGATTCGACGTCACCTACCTCGAGCCGGGTTCCGACGGCATCGTGACCGCGGATCTGGTCCGGGCCGCGATGCGTGACGACACGATTCTGGTCACGATCATGTGGGCGAACAATGAGATCGGGACGATCAACGACATTCCGTCGATCGGCGCCGTCTGTCGCGAGCACGGTGCGGTGTTTCACACCGATGCGACGCAGTGGGTCGGAAAGATGCCGACCGACGTCGAGCGGGACAACGTGGACCTGATGAGCTGGTCGGGACACAAGATCTACGGGCCGGGCGGCGTGGGTGCCCTCTATGTCCGACGGCGACGTCCTCGGGTCCGACTTCAGGCTCAGATCGACGGTGGCGGGCATGAACGAGGAATGCGATCGGGGACGTTGAACGTTCCGGGGATCGTCGGGTTCGGAGCCGCCTGCGAGATCTGCGAGAACGAGATGGAATCCGAACGGGAGCGTCTGCTCGCCCTTCGGCTCAAGCTCGAGAACGGACTCAAGGGCCTCATGGACGTGGTCGAGGTCAATGGTCATGCCGAGCGGCGTCTCCCGCATCTGACCAACATCTCGTTCGGGTTCGTCGAGGGCGAATCCCTCATGATGGGAATCAAGGACATCGCCTGTTCGAGCGGTTCGGCCTGCACGAGTGCGAGCCTCGAGCCCAGTTACGTTCTCAAGGGACTCGGCCTGGGTGACGAACTCGCCCACTCGTCGCTCCGACTCTCCCTCGGTCGCTGGTCGACCGAAGAGGAGGTCGACTTCGCGATCAAGTCGATTCATGAGGCGGTTGAACATCTTCGGGCGCTCAGCCCGCTCTACGACCTTCACAACGAAGGCATCGACATCACCAAGATCGAATGGCAGTCCCACTGACGCTTCGCAATCCGGGCCGCTCTTCAGGCCAACCAAGGAACGACTGACATGGCATACAGCGAAAAAGTCATCGACCACTATCAGAACCCCAGGAACGTCGGTTCCTTCGGCGCTTCCAGCGAGGTGAAGGAACGCAAGGACGTGGGCGTCGGCATCGTCGGCGCTCCGGAGTGCGGGGACGTCATGCAGCTTCAGATCAGAGTCGGCGACGACGGCTTGATCGAGGATGCGAAGTTCAAGTGCTTCGGCTGCGGCTCGGCGATCGCAAGTTCGTCTCTCGCGACCGAGTGGATCAAGGGCAAGTCGGTCGACGAGGCGCTTGAGATCAAGAACACCCGTATCGTCGAGGAGCTCTCGCTCCCGCCGGTGAAGATTCATTGTTCCGTGCTCGCTGAAGATTCGATTCGCACCGCGATCGAGGACTACAAGCGGAAGAACGGCGAACTCGACGAATCCGAGTCCGACCACACGCACGCCCACTGATCGACTTTGAACCCGGCGGATCGCCGGCGTTCGTGAACACGATCGAGATACCGATCGAGCTACAAGGAGGCACCCGATGCCTGTCAATGTGACCGAAAGCGCCGCCCGCGAAATCGACTCCATCATCCGACAACAGGACCTCGATCCCGCCAAGATCTGCCTCCGGGTCGGCGTGAAGGGTGGCGGTTGCAGCGGATTCAGCTACCTCCTCGATCTGACCGAGGTCCAGAAGGACTCCGACGAGATGTGGGAGTTCAGCTATCACCGCCGCCCCGCGAAGGCGTCGACTGCAGAAGCCTCCGAAGGAGGAACCGCGGTCGCGACCGGCGACGACGATGTGGAAGGCGGTGAGCCGTTCACGGTTCGGGTCGTCTGTGATCCGAAGTCCTATCTCTACTTGAACGAGACCACGATCGATTTCAAGGATGAGATCATGGGACGAGGGTTCGTCTTCAACAATCCCAACGCGACCAGCAGCTGTGGTTGCGGGTCGAGTTTCTCGGCCTGATACCGGTCGAAGAGTCGAGCGATTCCAGACATGAAACGGGCCGCCCCTCGCCGGGGTGGCCCGTTTTTCGACGCTTTCAAGTTCTCGGCCGCTTCCACGAGCGATGGTGGAACGATCGCGGAGATCTCATTCGAGCATGCGAAGGGCTTCGGCGGCGTCATGGATGAGCGGCGCCGCGGAGAGCGGGCCGCCCACGGCCGATCGCATCCACGCGTCGGGGGTGACGCGGCCGATCGAGCAGATCCGCTTCGTTTCCGCAGCGAGGTCCTTCCCTTGCATGTGGCTTCGGATCTGATGGCTGATGGTGCGGCCGATCGCGTAGTCGGGAAGGTAGAGCGGATGTCCGAGCATGTGCTGATAGGCCCCGAGGATGTGATACGGATCATCGCCGAAGTGCTCCTGGAAGAACTCGGTCCAGACTTCTCGGGCGTTTCGAAGCAGGTTCTCGCGGATGCCTTCCGGGGTGCAGGCTTCGCCTGCTTCGTAGATCCATCTCCAGGTTCGCAGCTCGACGAGGCTCGGCCCGGCGATCTGACACGCCATGAGCATGGAGGCGATGGTCTCCTCGTGATACGCCCGCTCGGCCTCGGCCGCGTCTTCGATGCCGAGCGCCCGCTTCGCGAGTGATTGATACAGGAACGCGAAGGCCTCGGTACAGGCGGTATTGGGGACGCCTCGAAGGGCGGTTCTCGGAACGAAGAACGTCGAGCAGAGTTGTTCGAGGTTGTGGCCGAGTTCGTGCATGCCCGTGTCGAATCCGTCCCAGCCGAGCTGGTCCTTGAGTCGATTCGTGCGGAGCCAGGCGCCGTACTCGGCGAGTTGGGGTCGCATGGCATGGCCCGAGCCTCGGGCGATCTCGACACGGACTCGTGATCCCAGAAAGTCAGCGTCTTCGTCGGGCCAGCCCAGACCTTTGAGGATCTCCGGGAGTCTGGCCTGGAACTCGGTTTCATCCCGGCAGAGCCGGCTGACTTCGGCGTTCATCTCCTCGGCATCGCGAGTCTCGAAGAGGTCGTCGAAGTAGATGTCATGCGCTTCCAGCGGGCGTCCCAGTCGTTTCGAGATCACGGCTGAGAGATCCTTGCGGACCGGTGCGGCCAGCAGATCGACGAGGAGTTGCTCGACTTCCTGTTCGGGGATCTCTCGTTCCAGACCGAATTTCCGATCGATCGCGGTGGGGTGGTCCGGATGATGTTCGTCGAGCGCCCGCGCGATCCGGACGTTGTTCATCCAGTGTTCGTAGCGGACCAGATCGAGCACGGGTCCGGGGTCCTCGCCGCCGATGGTGTTGGTCGAGGGATCCCAGTCTTCGGTCGTCGTTCGGTCCATGACGGCGACGGGAAGCGTCCCGTCGATGTGACGACCCATGACCCAGGAGAGCGCCCGTTGCTTGTGGAGACCGTCTGGGTCGTTGTATCCGCCCTTCATCTCCTCACGGACGAGCCAGTGGGCGAGCAACGCTCGATCCGACTCGAACCATCGTCGACCGGTGGTGTCGGTCATCGTTCCGACCGGGACGTGGAAGTTCGATACCCAGTGGTAGCTCTTGAAGTGGAGGTCCCGGGCGAGGTCGGCGACCTCCTTGGGGATCCGGGGGCCGAAGGAACCGGAGATGCGTGCTTCGGCCCATCGAGCGGCATCCCAGCTGCCACCTGCGTCGAGCATCTCGGCGAGCGTCGACTTCTCGAAGTTCAGGAGCGTGATGAAGGCGAGTTTCTGGTCGTAGAACTGCTCGGCGAGATCCGGTGCCGGGTCGAAGGTCGCGAAGGCCGAGTCGGTCTCCGGGAGGGAATCGCCCACGAGGTCGCTCCAACGACGGAGATTCCGTCTCATCTCGTACAGATGGCCGCGAACCTGCTCGAGCACCGTCTCCATCCGGTCGAGAAGTCGTGTGCGGTCTTCGGGACCGGCGGTGAAGTGATCGAGACAGAACCGAGTGAAGGCTTCGGCGTCGCCATCCGACTCGCGCCAGAGCGATCCGCACTGGTGGACGCCTCGGGTGGCGTCTTCACGAGACGCCTCGCCGTGGGCTGCGACGAGCCCGTCGACGGCGTGGCTGAGATTCTCGGTGGTGAGGAACGACGTGGGGGGGGATTGAAGGGTGGTCATGGCTGAGATGGTAGCGATGATCGGCTACGCTCCGGAGATGATCCGAAGAACCCTGGTCCGTGCTCGAAGATGTTCGTTGGCCGTCTGGATGGTCGTTCTGTCCGGCTGCATGACGCAGTTGCAGGAGGGCTTCGACGGCGTTCATCCGGGGATGACCCCGGACGAGGTCCGGGCGGAACTCGGGGAGCCTTCGGTCCGCATCCCCCCGCGATTGAACGAGGACGGTGCCCGGCTCGACGGTGGTCGCTGGCAGTACGCCGACAATCTGAGCTCGTTGGCCAACGCCGCGGCGTTTCCGGAGTTCGTGCCGGATCGCGTCTGGGTCGTCTGGTTCGACGTCGACGGAGTGGTGCAACGAACGAGACGGCCGATCCGGATTGAAGACGGGGCCTATGGATCCGGTGATCCGGGTGGCGTGACCCCGCTGTTTCCACCGGTGGCGCCGCCGCGGAGCAGATGACGACGATCGGGTCGAGTCGCTCGGGGCTCGAAGAAAAGAACCGGCGAATGTCGTGTGACAGTCGCCGGTTCCGAAGTTGCTGTTGAATCCGATGGGGGTCGCGAGGTCAGGCCTCGGCGGCCATTTTCTCGGCCTTCTTCCGGGCGTCGTCGAGTGTGCCGACGTACATGAAGCAGTTCTCCGGAAGATCGTCGCCTTCGCCGTCGCAGAGTCGTTCGAAGGAGTCGATGGTCTCTTCGAGGGTCGTGGTGACGCCGGGGAATCCAGTGAAGATCTCGGCCACGAAGAAGGGCTGGGAGAGGAAGCGTTCGATCTTCCGAGCACTGGAGACGGTGAGCTTGTCTTCTTCGCTGAGTTCATCGACGCCGAGGATGGCGATGATGTCCTGGAGATCCTTGTACCGCTGAAGGATCGACTGCACTCGTCGGGCGACGCCGTAATGACGTTCGCCGATCACGTTCGGGTCGAGAATTCGACTCGAAGAACCGATCGGATCCACCGCGGGGTAGATTCCCTTCTCGGCGATCTTTCGTTCGAGCACCACGAACGCATCAAGGTGAGCGAAGGTGGTGGCGGGAGCGGGGTCGGTCAGGTCGTCCGCCGGCACGTAGATCGCCTGAACGGAAGTGATCGCACCCTGGCGGGTCGAAGTGATGCGTTCCTGCAACGCACCCATTTCGGTCGAAAGGTTCGGCTGGTAACCCACCGCACTCGGCATTCGGCCGAGAAGTGCGGAGACTTCCGAGCCGGCCTGGGTGAATCGGAAGACGTTGTCCACGAAGATCAAGGTCTCCTTGCCGGAGGCGTCACGGAATTCCTCGGCCATCGCGAGGCCGGAGAGGGCCACACGGAGACGGGCGCCCGGGGGTTCGTTCATCTGACCGAAGACCATGGCGACCTTGTCGAGCACGTGCGCCGTGTTGCCTTCGGTGTCGGTGTACTCGGCCTCCTGCATTTCCAGCCAGAGGTCGTTGCCCTCGCGGGTTCGTTCGCCGACGCCGCAGAACACCGAGTAGCCACCGAAGTTTCTCGCCACTCGGGCGATCATCTCCTGGATGACCACGGTCTTGCCGACGCCCGCACCACCGAAGAGACCGATCTTGCCACCACGGACGAACGGGCAGAGCAGGTCGACGACCTTGATGCCGGTCTGCAGGATTTCGGTCTTGGGGTTCAGGTCGACGAACGGAGGGGGCTCGCGATGAATCGGGCTTCGCTTGGTGGTCTCGACCGGGCCTCGCTCATCCACGGGCTCGCCGAGGAGATTGAAGACGCGACCCAGGACCTGTTCGCCGACGGGGACGGTGACCGGTGAACCCGAGTCGACGCACTCCTGTCCGCGACGCATGCCGTCGGTCGAACCGAGTGCGACACATCGAACGGTACCGCCGCCGAGGTGCTTGGCGACTTCGCCGACGAGTCGGATCTTCTGGCCGCTCTGCTCGAGTTCCACGTTGATCGCGTTGTAGATCTCCGGGAGATCGGACTCGGGGAACTGTGCATCAAAGGTCGATCCGATGACCTGAAGAACTTTGCCGGTCGAAGCCATGGGGGGTCAAGCTCCCTGAGTTGGCGAGGGGATGAAGATCGTCCCGATCGACGTTGTGCCGAAAGGGGAGAGAACGGCGAAATCAGGACCGGTCGGCCGGGCTCGTCGAGCCGGGTGAAGCGGTTTCCTGAGTCGCGGAGA
>JABABZ010000109.1:0-4570 GCA_014237965.1 Phycisphaerales bacterium
GGTGGGCGAATACGGAAGTTCGTCGAGGGAATCAGGCGGCGCCGATCTCCGACGGATCAAAGCCTTCGATCTGAGCGAACCGAGCGACTTCCAACGGAGTGGTGACGCCTCGGAGAATCTTCATCTTGCCATCACCGAGAAGACTACGCATGCCCCCCCGGATCGCGGCTTCACGAATCTTCGCGATGGACGCCCGCTCGAAGGCGAGTTCGCGGATCTCGTGATTCATCACCAGCATCTCGAAGATCGCCATTCGACCCTTGTAGCCGGTGCCGTTGCAGGCCGGACAACCGACGGCCTGGTGGATCTCACCCGTTCCGATCTCCTCTTCGGAGATGTTCACGAGGCTGAGCAGTCTTCGGTCGGGGTTCTCGTCGATCGTCTTGCACTTCGTACAGAGAACTCGAATGAGGCGCTGCGCCATGATCGCCTGAATCGAACTCGCGACGAGGAACGGCTTGATCCCCATGTCCACCAGTCGAGTGATCGCACTCGGCGCATCATTGGTATGGAGCGTGGAGAACACCAGGTGACCCGTCAGGGCCGCCTGAATCGCGATGTCGCCGACTTCGCGGTCCCGAATCTCACCCACCAGCACGACGTTGGGCGCCTGCCTCAGCATCGCCTTCAGGATGAGCGGGAACGTCAGTCCGATGGCGTCTCGAACCTGGACCTGGTTGATCCCGTTGAAGTTGTATTCCACGGGGTCTTCGGCGGTGATGATCTTCCGGTTGGGCTCGTTGAGAACGTTGAGCGCCGAGTAGAGGGTGGTCGTCTTGCCGGACCCGGTCGGCCCGGTCACGAGGAAGATCCCGTTCGGACGCCGGATGATCTTGTTGAAGAGCTCCAGGTTGTCCGGCTCGAATCCGAGGCTGGGCAGACCGATCTGCACCGAATCGGGACGAAGCACTCGAAGCACCACGCTTTCCCCGTGATATGCAGGACAGGTCGAGACCCGGAAGTCGATCTGATCGCCGTCGATGGGCAGTTTGATCCGGCCATCCTGCGGGATGCGTCGCTCGGAGATGTTCACGCCCGCCATCAACTTGAGGCGAGCGAGAATCGCGGACTGATTCCGCTTCGGAAGACTCTGACGGACATGGCAGACGCCATCGACCCGGTATCGGAGCTCGACGCGATCCTCGCGAGGCTCGACGTGGATGTCACTCGCGCGACCTCGTACCGCCTCGACGATGAGTTCGTTGACCAGCCGAACGATCTTGGAGTCACCCGCGTCGACGTCGATGGAACTGTCGATCGAGCTGTCGACCGAACTGTCGACGGACTTGTCCACCGTGACGTCGATCGAATCGGGACCGGCCTCGGCTCCGAGCTTCGCCGAACCACCCTCGCCGATCCAATCCAGCATCTGGGACTTCACGCCCACCACCAGATCGAACTCCTGAGGAAGCCGGAACCGCAGGAGGTCGAGCATCTCGAGGTCCATTGGATCATGAACCAGAAGTCGCAGCCGATCACCGTCGGAATTCGAGAGCGGAATCACACAGTGCTTGCGGACGATGTCATCACCGATCAACGAGAGATCAACCATCGCGGAACCTTCCGCCGTGGTGAGATCGATGAATTCCATTCCCGCCTGACGCGCGATCGCAGAGGACACCTGAACCTCGGAGGCGTGCCCCTTCTCCACCAGCACTTCGCCGAGCCGTTTCCCGGTTTCCCGAGCTTCCGCCTCGCTCGTCGTGATGTCGTCCTCGACAATGACCCCGTCGCCGACGAGAATCTCACCGAGTTTCTTTCGAACCTTCCTGGCCACGCGGGGGCTCCGATCTTCGATCACTCCGGACCGGCCCGATGGCCGCCGGAGATCCGCTTCAATTGAAACACGCCGCTCGGCGTGGGAATCGCTACCGCACCCCCGAGGGGTTGCTGGAACGGCCTCGCCCGGATCTTGATCCGGATACTCGACCGAAGTCCCCTAGTATGGCGGTCCACTTCACCGACTGCAATTCACACGTGCCCCAATCACCCCTGACATCCTCCTCCGGAACTCCCCTCCGGGTCCTGATCACCGCCGGTCCCACCTGGGAACCGGTGGATGAGGTTCGATTCCTCGGAAATCGATCCTCGGGACGCCTGGGGGCTCAGATGGCCGTCGCCGCCACCCAGCGAGGGCTCCCCACGACATTGCTTCGCGGCCCCGCGACGGCCGACCCGACGCCTGATCCACTGTTGACCGAGCAGCGGTTTCACACGGCCTCCGAGCTCGACGCGGCCTTGCATCTGGCCTGGCCGAACCATGACATCCTGATCATGGCGGCAGCCGTGGCCGATCATCGTCCGATCCGTGACCCGGAAGCCCCGAGGAAGATCCGACGATCCACGGGAGAATTCACGATCAGGACGGAGCCGGTTCCCGATCTGCTGGAGGGACTCGCGAAGGTCCCACATGGGGGAACACGGATCGGATTCGCCCTCGAGCCGGCCGACGAACTCGCCCGAAACGCCCGCGAGAAACTCCAGCGGAAGGGACTCGCCGCGATCGTGGCCAACCCCCTGGAGACCATGGACGCCGACGTGATCGATGGCGTGCTGATCGATGCCGACGGACGGGAGCAGAGCCCCGGGGAGGGCCCCATCGAGAAAACCGCCTTCGCCGTGTGGCTGATCGACCGGGTCATCGACCTCCACGGGCGACGAAGATCCGCCATCGACGAGTGATCCTCCGGAGCAGGCCCATCAACGGCGTATACTCCGTCCGGAATCAGATGTCCTCACACCCCGCTTGGAAGGAAACGAGAAATGTCCACTGGTCTGCAGTTGGGAATGGTCGGCCTCGGTCGAATGGGTGCCGGTATGGTCCGCCGCATGATGAAGGACGGGATCCGCTGCGTCGTCTACGACGTCAATCAGGATGCGGTGAAGTCCCTCGAAGCGGACGGCGCGATCGGTGCCACCAGCATCGAGGACTTCGTTTCCAAACTCGAGAAGCCTCGAACGACCTGGATGATGCTGCCCGTGGCCTTCGTGGACGACACCCTTGAGAAGATCTCCGCCCATCTGGAGAAGGGCGACATCGTGATCGATGGCGGCAACAGCTACTACAAGGATGACATCCGTCGAGCGAAGCATCTCGGCGAGAAGGGCATCGACTACGTCGACGTCGGCGTCTCCGGCGGAGTCTGGGGACTTGAACGAGGCTACTGCCAGATGATCGGCGGACCGGAAGCCGCGGTGAAGCACGCCTCCCCCGCCTTCGCCTCGCTCGCACCCGGCGTCGCCGCGGCCCCGCCGACCGAAGCCCGTGTCGGCCATGAGACCACCGCGGAAGACGGCTGGCTGCATTGCGGTCCCAACGGTGCCGGCCACTTCGTGAAGATGGTCCACAACGGCATCGAGTACGGAATCATGGCGGCCTACGCCGAAGGCTTCAACATCCTCAAGCATGCCGATGCAGGAAAGCACCAGCGTGATCAGGATGCGGAGAC
The DNA here is from genome assembly GCA_014237965.1 of Phycisphaerales bacterium. GTDB lineage: Bacteria > Planctomycetota > Phycisphaerae > Phycisphaerales > SM1A02 > UBA12014. The sequence continues at coordinate 3,450 of JABABZ010000109.1, forward strand.
CACGCCGCTTCGAGACCCCGACGCGTACATGTACGAACTCGACCTCAAGGAGGTCGCGGAAGTCTGGAGACGAGGCAGCGTGATCGGTTCCTGGCTGCTGGACCTCACCGCTTCCGCCCTCGCGAAGGACCCGAACCTCGATGCATTCGGCGGCCGGGTCTCCGATTCCGGCGAAGGACGCTGGACTCTCGAGGCGGCGATCGACGAATCGATTCCGGCACCGGTGCTGGCTGCCGCGCTGTTCGGTCGCTTCAGCTCGCGTGGCGAGACGCTCTTCGCGGACAAGTTGATGTCGGCCCAACGGTTCGAGTTCGGCGGCCATCACGAGAAGAAGGACTGAAGCCGCGTTCGCGGCCTCGCGGCGCGTCTCTTCGATTCGATCGACACTCCCAGAACCAACGATCCCACGCCGGTGACCCCGTGCGTGGGATTTTCTTCGCCTCGAGGACACGGGCCGATCACTCCGAGTCGCCGGCTCCATCCACTGTCGCCCGGCCTGAGACCTCGGAGTTGACCGAACTCAGCGTGCCGCTCTCCTTGACGAGGATGAACCCGGCCATCACCAGCAGGAACACGGCGAAGACCTGCTTCAACCGTTGCTGCGGGATCTTCGACCCGACCGATCCACCGATCAGACTTCCGATTCCCCCGATCAGGATGAACATGGCGACGACGCCGAGCTTCATCGCTTCCGCCTCCGTCGTCAGCTGATCCAGCGACTTCAGGAACCCCGCCCCGCTCTTGAGCGCAATGATCAGGAGACTCGTACCCACCGCCATCTTCATGGGAAGCCGACCGAAGAGAACGAGTGCCGGCACGATCAGGAAACCGCCGCCGACCCCGACGACCCCGGTGAGTACTCCGACCACCAGACCGTCGAAGACCAGAAGCATGAAGTCCCGATAAGTCCGACGGGCCGGCGGCTCGTCACTCGCAGGGCCGCTCCGAAGCATCAATCCGGCCGCCAGCAGCATGACGACCGCGAAGATCAGGAGTTGGAGTCCGCCGCTGATGAACTGGGAACCCCAGACGCCGATCACCGTTCCTCCCACTCCGGGGATTCCGAACAGCAGCACGCTCGGCCAGTCGATTCGACGTTGAAACACCGGCCGGATCGCGGC
>JABABZ010000109.1:4580-9834 GCA_014237965.1 Phycisphaerales bacterium
ATGCCCCCCACGATGGCGAGACTCTCGCCGATCGCGGCCTTGGGATCGTGCTCCAGCAGATAGACCAGAAGCGGCACCGTCAGGATCGAACCACCGGAACCGAGCAGCCCGAGGCAGAGCCCGATCAGCAGCCCGCCGATGATCGCTTCGATCAGCATCGGAACGCCTCTGCAACGGCGGCGCCGTGACAATCCGACCGGCAAGGCCTTCGAAGGTCAGGAGTCTCGGCAGGGTCGATCAACCGCACTCGACCTCGGTGCAACCGGCTTTCTGCATCGCGGCCCAGCCCCCGGCGACGTTGACGGCATCGATGCCGCGCCTCCGGAGTTCGGAGACCGCCATCGCACTGCGAATGCCGCCGGCACAGTGCACGTAGACCGGTCCCCCCGAGGGCACTTCCTCGATTCGCTCGACCAGACGGGTGTGCGCGATGTTGACCGCCGGATCCAGATGGCCGAGATCCCATTCAACGGCACGACGCACGTCGAGGACCCGGGCGCCACCCTCCGAGGACAACAGATCACGGAACTCGGACGCATCGACCTCGGGTGACGTGGCCGACACCCCGCCCGCCGCGGAATACTCGTCGAACACTTCCGGCGTGATCACCCATTCGATCGAATCGAGGCCGATCCGAACCAGACTTCGAACCAGCTCCGCGGAGATGTCCGACGGCGCGACCAGACCGATTCGCTCGTTCGGTTCGATGTAGGAGCCCGCGGTCATCAGGAAATTGACGCCGGTCCTGGTCCAGATCGCACCTGGAAGATGGCCCTCTCGAAACGCCGGCCACGCCCGCACGTCGATCACCCGAACACCATCGAGGTGGGCTGCGAGCTCGGCCGCCGAGAGGCTCTCGGGATTCGGAACCGCGGACAGCAATGGAACTCCATCCCGATTCCACTGCTTCCTGCGCGCGAAGTAGAGCGGAGGTTCCGGCTGCCCGGCGAGGATGTTCTCGACGAACGCATCCTCATCCCCGGCGAGTGACAACGTGGGATTGAAGAGGCGTTCGTAACCGACGGTGGATTGCGGGACGGCCCCGAGGGCCTTCCCGCAGGCGCTGCCGGCGCCGTGGGCGGGCCAGACCTGAAGATGGTCCGGGAGTTTCAGAAATCGCCGAGCACTGGAAGCCAGCGCCTGCGCCGACTCCTCCTTGGTCCCCGAGATGCCTGCCGCCGTCTCAAGAAGGTCGGGACGGCCGAGATCGCCGACGAATACGAAGTCGCCACTGACCACGCCGATCGGCGTGTCGGCACCGCCCCCGAGATCCGTGACCAGATACGAGAGATGCTCCGGGGTATGACCCGGCGAGTGCACGGTGGTGAATCGGATGTTCCCGACGTCGAAGGTGTCGCCATCGGCCAGCACGCGGTGATCATGGCCGTCGAGCCAGCCGGATTGCCAGTCGTCACCACCCTCACCGGAGACCAGGACGCGTGCGCCGGTCTGCTCTGCGAACTGCCGGACGCCGGAAAGGAAGTCCGCGTGAATGTGGGTCTCCGCCGCCGCGACGATCCGAAGCCCGTGAGCCGTCGCGAGATCGATGTATCGATCGATGTCGCGCTCGGGGTCGATGATGATCGCCTCGCCGGTCTTCTGGCAGCCGATCAGATACGCCGCTTGAGCGAGACCCTCGTCATAGATGAGCCGAAAGAGCATGGAAGAACTCCTGAGTTCCGAGGTGGGCGGGTGACACGGTACCTGACCCGGGCGGAATTCGGTGCCCGAACGAGCCTCGTCGGTTCCCGTTCGATCCGGAACCCTCAGCGTGAGGCGATCATCTCGGCCAGAATCGACACCGCGATCTCTTCGGGGCTCACCGCGCCGATATCGAGCCCGATCGGCGCCTTGATCCGAGCCAGTTCAGGTTCATCCCACCCTTCCGATCGGAGGGCCTCGAGCACCGTGGCGATGCGACGGCGGCTTCCCATCATGCCGATGTTGATCCCGCGGTGCGGTCTCAACGCCTGCAGGCTGGCGACGTCACGGTGGAAGTTCCGGGTCACCAACGCCACCATCGGCGTGACGCCAGCCGGGACGAATCCCATCGCCACCTCGAGCGACGCCTGCACCTCGACCCCGGTACCGACGAGCCCTGCGGAGGTCACGGCAGCGAAGTCCGCATCTGCGAGACGATCATCCGTAAGCATGACCCGCCGGCCGCTGAATCGACCGAGCCGGGCGAGTGCGATCCCACAGTGCCCGGCCCCGACCACGATCATCACGTCCCGACCGACGAATCGAACCGAATGGCGTTCATCGACGGAATCTCCGATCTGAAACCGTGTCTGTTCATCATCATCCGGTCCCGGGATGCGACAGGAGACGTCCTCTCCGGCGGCAAGACGTTCGGCGACATCGCGAAACAGCAACCGATCTTCGGAGGCGAGTGGGTTGACGGCGATGCGCATCCGTCCGCCGCAGACCCCGTCTCTCGATTCCTCGGGGTGTCCCGCGAGATCGATCTGGACCTGGGAACGACCCCCACCGGCCAACGTGGCCCGGCATGCCGCCAGCGTCTTCGCCTCGGCGGCGCCTCCACCGACCGTTCCAATCTCGAAGTCATCCCCGACCAGGAGCACCGCGCCGCGAATCTGCGGCACCGATCCGCGAGCTTCCAACACCGTCGCCAGCACCACGGGCGTCTCCATCGTGGAGGCCAGCCGGAAGACCGTCGCACAATCGACGCCGGTTCCCGGCGTGGGAAGACCGAGGCCCGAATCGGGCGAATCGAGGGGCGAAGAGGACATGGACGGATTTTACGTCATCCACCGCCGCCATCCACCGGAAACCTCGCTGCACGATCCAGGATCGACCCCCGACTTGACATCACTTCACCGGGAACGATCCTGAGTCCATGGCCCACGACCTTCGAACACCACTCGGACTGGTGATTCTCATCTTCCTCGCCGCTCCCCTCGAATCGCCGGGAACCGCTTCCGCGTCCACTCACGGATCACAGGCGACGGAGCAGCCCAACATCATCTTCATCATCGCCGACGATCATCGCGCCGATCACCTCGGCTGCGCGGGCCGGGATGGCATCGACACGGCGGCGATCGACGGCCTCGCGGCACGCGGCGTCCGATTCGATCGCGCCTACTGCCAGGGCTCGACCTCACCGGCGGTCTGCCTTCCGAGCAGATCACGGCTCATCTCGGGGCGAAGCGACTGGACGACACCGAACTGGCAGCAGGCGCATCGCCGCGCCGACTTTCCGCTCTGGCCGGAGGCGCTTCGAATCGAAGGCTGGCGCACCCATCACATCGGCAAGTGGCACTGCGGTCGCCTCTGGTTCGATCGGTGCTTCGAAAGCGGCTCCAGCGTCCACTTCGGTGGGATGGGAAGTCACCGCACGCTCCCCGTGATGGACATCGACGCGAACGGGAACGAAACGCGAAGACGGCTCGGCGACTACAGCAGCGACGAGTTCGCCGATCAGGCGGTCGCGTTCATCGATGCCTGCGCGTCGGACGACGACGACCGGCCGTTCGTCCTGAGCCTGTCGTTCACCGCACCCCACGATCCGCGCACGCCCCCGGATTCGGAAGACGTGATCCGGGCCCGAGCGAACTCGATCGAACTACCGCCGAATTTCCTCCCGGTGCATCCATTCGACAACGGCCAGATGACCATCCGCGACGAGGAACTCGTCGCCTGGCCTCGAACGCCCGGACCGCTTCGTGAGGAGATCGCGCGGTACGACCTGATGATCGAAAACATGGATGCCGGAATCGGCCGTGTCCTGGCGGCGCTGGATCGCCGGGGACTCACCGACGACACGGTGATCGTCTTCGCCGGCGACCATGGCCTTGCGATGGGCAGTCACGGACTCCTCGGAAAACAGAACCTCTACGAACATTCCATGCGTTCACCATTGATCGTGGCCGGGCCCGGCTTTTCCGCCGGAACCGTCCGTGACGACTTCACCTATCTCCACGATGTTCCGGCGACGATCCTCGCGGCCGCGGGTGTGGCGATTCCCGATTCGATGGACGGCTTCGATCTTCAACTCGACACCGGTCGCGATGGCGTGCTGACGCGATACCGACAGATCCAGCGAGCCTGGCGGGATGAACGATGGAAGGTGATCTGGTATCCGAAGATCGACCGCTGGCAGATCTTCGATCTGCTGGCCGATCCGGAAGAGACCGTCGATCTCGCACGCGATCCCGCGAACGCCGGACTCGTGACCGCCCTTCGCCGACGCCTGCAGGCCGCTCGCGTGGAACTTCACGACACGACCGATCTCCTCGTCGACCGCCCGCTGGCCGAGCGATTCGATTCGAAGGCCGCGGAAACGGCGAGACTCGCCAAGGATCATTGGAAGCGCCCGTGACCCCGGATCGGTCGCCGCTGCTACGCTCTCCGTCGGACCCGTGGCGGAATCGGCAGACGCAGCGGCCTTAAAAGCCGCGGCCGCGGAAGCGGCGTGAGGGTTCGAACCCCTCCGGGTCCATTGCATGCCGCCCTACGCCCTTTCAGAACATCGGATCATCAGAATCGTCGTGCTCTGCGCGCTCTACGTCGCGCAGGGCGTCCCGTTCGGTTTTCTGACCGTCACCCTCGCGGCGGCGATGGCCGCGTCCGGCGCGGAGACCGAGGCGATCGCGTCGGTCTTCGCTCTGGGCACCCTTCCGTGGGCGCTCAAGTGGGTGTGGGGTCCCTTCGTCGACCGTTTCGGCAATTCCCGCTTCGGACGTCGCCGCCCATGGATCCTCGTCGCACAGACCGGGATGATCGGGACGCTGGTCGCGATGGCGATGATGCCAGACCCGGTCGCCGATCTTCAGACGCTCGGCACGCTGGTTCTCCTGCACAACATCTTCAACAGCCTGCAGGACGTGTGCGTGGATGCCATGGCGATCGACCTGCTTCCGCCGAAAGACCGCGGCAAGGCGAGTGGATTGATGTACGGGGCCAAGTACGGCGGCACCGCGATCGGCGGCGGTGGCCTCTCGATCATCGCCGGACTCGGCGGGATGCCGCTGGCCTACGTCGGCATGATCGTGATCATCGCGGGCATCGCGCTGCTTCCGCTCCTCACCATCGAACAACCCGGCGATCTTCGATTCCCCTGGTCGAAGCCCGCCACCAGCGAGAAGAACGCGGCCCTTCCTTTCGAGGAAGATTCCGCAGACGAGGTGCCACCTCGTTCAGCATTGGCCCTGCTTCGCGACCTGGGCGGCGCATTCACGGTTCCCGCCGCGATCGTCACCGCGGTGGTCGCCTTGCTGGCGACCGCGGCGAG
>JABABZ010000010.1 GCA_014237965.1 Phycisphaerales bacterium
CGGCCGTAGGTCTTGATGGTCGCCATCGTGACGCCGCCGCGATCATCGGAGATCGTCCAGGGTTCGCCGACGGGAGTTCCGCCGTTCGAGACGGCTCGCTCGAACGCCTTCTCGGCATCGTGGACGGTGAAGGCGACGTCCTTCACACCGTCGCCGAATCGCGCGAGTTCCGCATTGATCGCGTGATCCGAGGAAAGCGGGGTCTCGAGGATGAATCGAATGTTGCCCTGGGTCAGCAGGTATCGGGCGGTGTCGCGGCTTCCCGTGGTGAGATCCGCGATCTGGCTCACTTCGAATCCGAAGGTGTGCGCGTAGAAGATCGCGGCCTGCTTCGCGTTGCCCACGAAGAAGCGGACATGATCGACATCGATCAGTTGCAGGGGGTCGGTGGTGGTCGCGCCGGACGTCGTGGGCGAGGGGCTGGCAGTGGTCATTGCTTGATCCTGAAATACGTATCTGAAGACTGAATGCGTCCGAAGCACGGTTTCGCCGGAATTCGACGGAGGCGGTGTTCGGACCCTTGATTGTACCCTTCCCGATCAGCCGAGCCAGTGGGTCGAGGCCCCATCGATGACGAGAAACCGCCCTTGTGGATCAGCAAGGCGGCCCGATCCTTCGAAAATCAGTAGAGTCCAATTGCTCCCCGGTTCACCGCGGAGTTGTTCAGCTCTTCGATTCGCCCAAGACTTTGATTTTGGAATCCGTCATGAAGCCCGATCGTAGTTCGCTCATTCTCGTTCTCGGAATTCTCTCTCTCGTGGTGTGTGCCCCCCTCGGCATCGCCGCCTTCGTGATGGGGCGCTCGGACCTTCGGGAGATCGATGCTGGCGAGCGAGATCCTCAAGGACGCGGTTCGACGCAGGCTGGATATGTCTGCGGGATCGTCGGATCGATTCTCTTCGGCCTGCAGGTCGTCGCGGGTGTGTTGCTGCTCATCGTGGTGCCGTTGTTGGGTCTGGCGGCGTCCGGCGGGGGGCATTCGGGTTGAACCGTTCCAGCGAAACATCGAAGATGCACACCCCGTGGTGACTCTTTCTCTCAGATTTCAATAGTCTGAAGTCCCTTCTTATTCTTGCCGCGTCCACAGCTGTCCCCATTGTCCAAGCCCTCTCACTCCTGGAATCCGACATGAAGCCCGACCGCAGTGCTCTCGTTCTTGTCCTCGGCATTCTCTCCATCATCGTGTGTGCCCCGATCGGCATCGCCGCCTTCATCATGGGACGGTCCGACCTTCGAGAGATCGATGCCGGCGACCGAGATCCTCAAGGGCGAGGATTGACGCAGGCCGGCATGATCTGTGGGATCGTCGGCATGGTCCTCTTCGGTCTGATCGTCGTCTTCTTCGCGATGGGCCTCCTGCTGCCGGCGGTGGCCGGGGGTTGACGCGGAGCCGTTGCCGGAGGTTGAGACCGCACTCCTCCCGTCGATGTCACGATCTCGCCGCGCGACGGTTCTGTCTCGAGATGCCTGATGGCGCCGAGGTCAGTATTGGATCGCGGCGTGAATGTCGATGCCGTCGAGCTTTCGTCGGCCTTCGAGGAACGTGAGCTCGATCAGGAACGCCGTGGCGGCGATGTCCGCCCCGAGGCCGCGGACGAGGTCGATGCAGGCGCTCATGGTCCCCCCGGTCGCAAGAAGGTCATCGACCATCAGGACGCGTTGGCCGGGCTTGATCGCGTCGACGTGGACCTCCAGCGTGTCCGACCCGTACTCCAGGTCGTAGGAGGCCTTGGCGGTTTCGGCGGGGAGCTTTCCGGGTTTTCGAATCGGCACGAAGCCGCAAGACAGTGACTGGGCGATCGCCGTTCCGAAGATGAATCCGCGGCTCTCGGCGCCGACGACCAGATCCACACGGTCGGCTCGGAAGGGATTTGCCATGACTTCGACCGCCATGGCGAGGCCCGCGGGATCCGCCAGCAGGGGGGTGATGTCCTTGAAGACGATGCCGGGCTTGGGAAAATCAGGGATGTCACGGATGAGGGCGCGGAGATTTTGGACGGGGTCGTTCATGTGCTGAATGCTACCTGCCCCGAAGGCGTGGGCCCGAATCCGGGCCGGACCGAGGCTTCCGGCGATGGAGTGGACCGTGAGAGGCTCCCTCGTCGTATGATTCGGGCATGGCCAGCAGTTCAACACGAAAAGACACCATCGAAGTCGTCGAGCCGATCGGCATGCGGGTCCTCATTCGAAAGGATGAGGACAAGAAGATCACGAAGGTCGGGATCCATCTTCCGGACAAGATCGAGATCCCGACGCTGACCGGACGGATCGTCTCGATCAGTTGCCAGATCGAGCGTGACGAGGACTATCCGATCAAGCAGTACGACCGCGTGCTCTTCAATCCCAAACAAGGCGTCCCAGTCGACTTCGAAGGGGACAACCGCCTCTTCGTGGTGCCGGTCGAGGATGTGGTCGCCGTGTTCCGACGGGAATCCTGATCTTGGAAGACTCCGGATCAGGGAGTTCGAGGATCGTGCCGAGGCTCGACGGGCCGCTGATCGCCTCGGTTCGCCCGCCAGGCTCGAAGAGTCTCACCAATCGGCTTCTGATCCTCGCCGCGCTCTGTCGCGGCGAAGGCGTTCTGCGACATCCACTGCGAGCCGACGACACCGATCGGCTTCTCGCCGCCATCGAGACGCTGGGGGGGATCGTTCGACCGGAAGGCGAGGTCGTTCGTCTTGACGGAGGTGACGGCCGGTTCCCCGGGGGCGGGTTGATCGATCTCGGTGCCGGTGGGACGCCGACTCGTTTCATGATCGCCGCGGCCACGCTGGCACGGCTTCCCGTGACCATCGACGGCGCTCCGCGGATGCGTGAGCGACCGATCGGCGAAGGCGTGGAATTCGTTCGGCGACTCGGTGGGCGAGTCGAACATCTGGCGGCGGATGGCCGTCTCCCGGTCCGCGTCGATCCTCAAGGTGGTCTCGAAGGGGGCGAACTCCTGGTCGGGAGGACCGCCAGCAGTCAGTTCGTCTCGGCGGTGATGCTCGTGGCGCCCTTCACGCGCGAGGGTGTGGTGATTCGTTTTTCGGATCCACCGACGAGCGCGACGTATCTCGAGTTGACTTTGAGCGCTCTGGAACAGGTGGGCGTGCGCGTCGTGGTCGACCGGTCCGGAGACGGTGGTCTTCGCGGCATCGAGATTCCCGCGCAGGTGGTCGGAAGTTTCGATGTGGAGATCGAGGCGGATGCGTCGAGTGCGGTGTATCCCGCGATGCTCGCGGCGGGTCTCCCCGGTTCTAAGATCGAGATCATGGGAATCGGTGGCGGAAGTCGCCAGCCTGATCTTCAAGCATTGCTCGCGCTCCAGGAGTTCGGCGTCGAGGTCGACGCGGCCGAGGATCGCGTCATCGTCCGGGGGCCATCGCGCCTTCGGGGCGTCGAGCTTGATTGTTCGGCGTTTCCCGACGCGGCCGTCGGCTTGACGGCGCTCGCCGCGGTCGCCGACTCGGCGTCTCGATTCACGGGGCTCGAGACCCTTCGGGTCAAGGAGTCCGACCGCATTTCCGCGTTGGCGATCGAACTGAGAAAGATCGGCTGTGAGGTCTCCGAAGAGCCCGACGCGATCAGCGTCCTGCCTCCGGCGGATGATCGCCGAGCGCCGGATTCCCCGATTCGGATCGGAACCTGGGATGACCACCGGATGGCCATGAGTTTCGCGGTGATCGGCTCGTTGCTTGGTGGGCTTGAAATCGAAGATCCCGATTGCGTGGCAAAGAGTCATCCGGGGTTCTGGGCGGAATTGGAGCGTTTCAAGGGCTGATCGACCATCGGGCATCCGCGTGGGGGACGGTCTTCCCGTATCCTGCGATGCTCGCAACCCGGTGCCTTTTCCGGGAATCTCCATCCCCTCGATCACCTCGACCACGGCGGTTTCAGTCACTCGATGGACGGTCTTCGACACCTGCTTCCACGGCTTCTCCGGCACCCCTGGCTTCTGGTCGGGTCGGTCGTCTGCGCCGTCTTCTCGGCGGGCGGACTGGGCATTGGATTGGTGAGTCTCGGGCCGCTCCTTCGAATCATTCTCGAAGGTCGGTCGAAGGAGACCGTCGCTCAGTTGATCTCGCAGTACAACGCGAGCCGCCCGGGGTTCACGATCCCCGAGGGGCTCGTCGAACTACTACCCGCAAGTCCCTTCCATGCCGTGATCGCCATCATGGTGGGATTGGCGCTGCTCACCGTATTCGGTGCCACGGCGAACTTCCTGCATCAGTTCCTGGCCCTCGAACTCAGCAATCGTGCGGTGGCGGAGGTGCGAACCGAGGCATTTCGACACTCGCTCTCGATGCCGCTCGGAGAAGTGCAGCGTCGAGGTGCGGCCGAACTGGTGAGCCGCATCAACAAGGATTCGATGGCGCTGCAGGCTGGCTTGCTCGCATTGACGAGCAAGACGGTCGCGCAGCTCACCAAGGGGCTTGCCGCCTTCGCCGCGGCGGTCTGGTTCGATTGGAGATTGACCATCGTGGCGCTCTTCGTCGCCCCGGTGCTGGCGAGCATCCTTCGAAAGCTCGGACGGCGGATTCGCCGTGCCACGAAGGCGGCCTTGGTGGCGCAAGAAGATCTGCTCCGCGTCTCCAATGAGGCGATCCAGGGGATTCGCACGGTCAAGACCGCGACGGCGGAGGAGCTGGCCGGCGCTCGATTTGAAGTCGCCAATCAGGACGTGCTCCGTGAGGAATTGCGGGTTCGCACCGCCAGGGCGATCTCGTCACCGCTGATCGAGATGCTCGCGGTCTTCGTGTTGATCGGGCTCGCGACGCTCGCGGCGCGACAGATTCTGGATGGGAAGATGGAGTTTGATTCCTTCATGCTCTCGCTCGCGGCGCTGGGAGTCGCCGGAGGGAGTCTGAAGCCTCTGGCGGGTCTGGTGAACGACATTCAGGCTTCTTCGGCACCGGCCGAACGGCTCGAGGAACTTCTGGACATCCCCGACGAGCACGCGGGCACGCGTGATCGGGCCGAGTTGCCGAGGCACGCCGAGTCGATTCGTTTTCAGGGGGTCCGATTCCGGTATCCCGAGGCCGAAGAGGATGCACTTCGGGGAATCGATCTCGAGATCGGCTTCGGAGAACATGTGGCGATCGTGGGTCCGAACGGTTGTGGCAAGACGACGTTGCTGGCGCTGCTGCCCAGGCTGTTCGATCCCTCGGAGGGAACCGTGTCCATCGACGGGCATGATCTCCGGGAGATCCGACTGGACAGCCTTCGTGAGCAGATCGGTGTCGTGACGCAGGAGACGGTGCTCTTCCGCGGGACGATCCGAGAGAACATCACCTTCGGACTCGATGTGCAGGATGACGCGGTTCGCGCTGCGGCGGAGTCGGCGCATGCCCGCCCGTTCATCGAAGCCCTGTCCGCCGGGTACGAGACTCCGGTGGCTGAACTGGGCACGTCGTTGTCGGGTGGTCAGCGGCAACGCATCGCGATCGCCCGGGCGTTGCTGCGAGAGCCGTCACTTCTCATTCTCGACGAAGCAACCAGCCAGATCGACGCCGAGAGCGAGGAACAGATCAATCTGGCCATCGCGGACTTCCGGTCCGGAAGAACGCTGGTCGTGATCGCGCATCGGTTGAGCACCGTTCTGGCGGCGGATCGCATCGCGGTCATGGATGAAGGGCGGGTCGTGGACGTCGGGACCCATGCGGAACTGCTCGATCGAAGCGACGTGTACCGTCGATTGGCCCAGACGCAGTTGATGCCGGGGTGAGTCCCGCCGTGCGGGCAGGCTCGGCCATCGCTCCACTCCTCAACCCTGAAGGCCGAGTACCGCCCAGGCGAGCGCCAAGGCGGCCGCTGATGCGGCGATGCATCCGACGACACTGGCCACGATCCAGCCCTGGAGGACGCTGGAGCGTTCTTCCTGAGCCTGGTCACGATCTCGAATCTCGCCGATCATCGCGGTCATGGCCTCGCCGACGGCCCGGCTTGTCTGGTTGCTCTCCAAGATCGCCTGGCTGACTTGTTCGAGTCGGTTGGCGGTCTCCAGCGTGATCTGGTGATTGGCGTCGAGTTGTCGCTGCACGAGCCCTGCCACCTCGGTGCTGCGCTCGATCGACTCGGTCACCCGTACCAAGGTCGCGTTCGAACGGTCGGCGTCATCGCGTTGATGGCTGGCAAGGCCCTGGAGCACCTCGAGGAGGTGTTGTTGTCTGGCCGCGGCCTGGTCGAGGGCCGAGACGGCCTGGGGAACGCTCGAGACGGCTTCGGCGATCCGATCCTGTGCATCGCGGCCCTTGGAGATGGCTCCCTCGATGCGGGTCATGGACGCCAGCGGATTGCCGGGGAATGAGATCTCGGGGCTGCTCGTCGTTCCGGTCGGCTCGGTTTCGGGAAAGCGGGCGGCTTCCGCTCGATCGAGTTCATCCACCATCGACGACACGGAGATCGTCCTGGTGGGCTTGGGCGATGGATCGGTGCTGGCGGACTTCGGGGCCATGGACACCGGTTCGGCGATCAGATTCGAGGCTTTGAGGTCCAGGGGCTGATCTCGGGTGAACCAGCGACGAACGGATCGAAGAAGCGGCATGGAATTCCCTTCCGGAGATGCGGGCGAGGTACTGTATTGATTCGTCTCGATGCCTCCTTTGACCAGAACATTCGCGCAAGGTTTGGGTCCGTTCGTCGGGTCCGGGTGGCCGTGCCACCCCGGCCGACCGCGAGGAACGGGCGGGTGTCAGGGCCGCCTGGGGTGGTCCCGGGTGGTTCAAATGGGCCTCGCGTGCCTCGTCAGCCTCATCAGCCTCATGGTCCTCCCGGTCATGGTCCTCCTGATGATCGGGTGCGATCGGGATGCGGGCTCGGCGGATGCAGCCGTCGCCCCGTCGCCTTCCGGCCGCATCCAGCGGATCGTCAGCCTCTCACCCGCGATGAGCACCATGCTGGTCGATCTTGGTGGTGATGAGCTCGTCGTCGGTCGGACACCCTGGTGTCGTGGAATCGACGGCGCGACGGTGGTGGGAACGCTCGAAGGCCCGGATGCGGAGCTCCTGCTCGCCGCGAAGCCGGATCTCGTGCTGGTTCAACCGCCGACCTCGGGTATCGATCCGGCGGTTCTCGAACTGCAACGTCGGATGGGATTCCAGGTCATCGCGCAACGTCTTGATGGAGTCGAGGACATCACGGCGGTCGTTCGAGCGCTTTCGGATCGCGGCGTGATCACCGAATCCGTCGAGGAGGCCTGGTTGGATCGCACCGAGTTCATTCGGGAAGCCGTCGACCTGGACGGAGCTTCGGCGGAAGACGCGTCGGTCGTCGAACTGGTCATGCTTCACTCGGTCGATCCATTCGGTCTCGTCGGTCGCGACACGTATCTCGATGAGGTGATCCGCGCCGCGGGAGGTCGGAACCTCGTTCGTCGATCGGGCTGGATCGAGGCCGGCGTCGAGGAACTCGTCTCTCTGGAGCCCCCGGTGGTGGTGCTCGTCATGGCGAAGTCGGACGATGGACGAAGGCTTGCGACGCTGCGATCGCTTCCCTGGAAGAAGACGCCACGCTTCGAGATGCTTCTCAGTCCCGATGCCTTCGAGCCGAGCACGCGAATTCCGGATGTCGTCGCAGATCTCAGATCCGTGCTTGATCCTTCGGCATCCACCCCGACGCGGGAGGAGTCTCCATGACCGCGTTCGATCGGCGATCCGGTGTTCGAGGTCTCATGGGCCTCGCGGTGATCGGCGGCCTGGTGATCGCGGCTCGGCTGCTCATCGGGCGAACGATCGGCGATGGCGGTGACGTGGTGATGACCTTCGGACTTCCGGCCTCCGAGATTCTCGTGGTGCGTGGGTCGGCCGCGATCGCCGCGGTGCTCGCGGGCGCCGGGCTCGGACTTTCCGGGCTTTGTTTCCAGGTGCTGCTGCGGAATCCACTGGCCAGCCCCTGGGTCCTCGGGGTGTCGAGCGGTGCGGGCTTCGGGCTGATGACCGCGACCTGGATGAGCCTGGCTGGTGGCCTGCTCGGGGGCGTGGGCGGCCTTCTTCTCGCCTTTGCGGGAATGCCGGCGGCGGCGCTGGGGGCGCTTCTGGCCATCGGAGTGGTGTGGATGCTGTCGCGTCGGCTCGGAACCTTCGACCCGGTCACGCTCGTGCTGTGTGGTGTCATCACCAGCGCCACCTTCGCTGCCGGAATCATGTTGCTCCAGCACCTCGTCCCCAACGGGGTCCGCGGTGATCTGGTCTCGTGGATGATGGGGCGAATCCCAGAGGTCTCGCCGTGGTGGCTTCTGGCCACGACCGGCGGGCTGGTGTTCGCTGGATTCGGATTCGGGTTGCGATTCGCCGCCGCGTTGGACGCCGCGTGCCTCACGGAGGACGAGGCGCGAAGCGTTGGCGTTCCGATTGATCGACTTCGGCACGGTCTGCTCCTTGCCGGAGGTCTGCTTGCCGCCGCATCGGTGGTGCTGGTCGGGCCGATCGCCTTCGTGGGTCTGCTGGCGCCGCATGCCGCCCGACTGGTGGTTGGTGCGCGGCATCGTCTGCTGGTGCCGGGAACCGTTCTGGCCGGCGCCGGAGTCCTGCTGGGTGCCGACGCCGTGCGTCAGTTCATCGATCTGGGCGGTGGGCGATTGCCAGTGGGTGTCGTGACCTCGCTGGTCGGGGGTCCGGTGTTCCTCTGGCTTCTCCTGCGACGGGGGAGCCTGTCATGACGCTTGTCGCGGATGCCATCACCGTTCGATTCGGATCGATCAAGGCGATCGACGGCGTGGATCTCGAGATTTCTCCGGGAAGCCTGACGGTCGTGCTGGGGCCGAACGCCGCGGGCAAGAGCACGTTGGTGCGAGGGCTTGCCGGGGTGCAACCGGTTCAGCAAGGGTTGATTCGGCTCGATGATCGCGATCTGGCGGCATTCTCTGACGTCCAACGAGCATCTCGGATCGGCTATCTGCCTCAGCGAGCAAGCGTGACGGGGCCTTTCTCGGTCCGGGACGTGGTGAGTTTCGGGCGATATGCCTCACGCGGAAGCCAGATCGGTCATCTGAATGTCGGCACGGCGGTCGATCGAGTCGGTCTGGGGGCGGAGATCGATCGGCCGTTGGCGGATCTTTCCATCGGGCAGCAGCAGCGGGTGGGCCTGGCGCGGACGCTGGTCCAGATCGATCCCACAGAACGAGGCATCCTGCTTCTGGACGAGCCCTTTTCGGCGCAAGATCCCCACGAGATCGAACGCATGGCAGCGATTCTCGGTGAATTCGTCCGGGCCGGCGGGACGGTGGTCGCGGCGTTGCACGATGTCTCCGTGGCCTGGTCGATCGCAGATCGCGCCGTCCTTCTGGCTTGCGGCCGAATCGTTCACGACGGAGAAGCGGAGGCCACGTTGTCGCCTGCTCATCTGGGGTCGCTCTACGGGACCCCGTTCGTCGCGAGTTCACACGGCCCCGTTCCGGCGAGCCGTTCCCGCTGAGTCGACGATTGCCGCAGCAATTTCGTGTCTCGTGAGGTAGAATCCGCCGCGTGGGAACCACCTTCTGGATCTTCGTTGGGATCGCGCTGATTCAAGCCGTCGTCGGCGGCTTGGCCAAGGCGGCTGAGAAACGAAAGAAGCGTGAGGCGGAGAAAGCCCGAGGGGCGTCTGCCACCGACCAGGGTGCGACTTCCGGCGCGGCGCGGAAACCGTCCCGCGTTCGGTCGGTCAGTGGCGCGGCCAGTCGGCTCGAAGAATTGGAACGAAAACGCGCCGAGATCCTGTCGCGTCGAGCCGAAAAGCGGAAGCAGCGGGAGATGGCCGCGAATTCGCGTCGGAAGACGGCGGCCGCCGGACCTCCGTCCGGGACCGATCGAACCGAGGATCTTCGGCGGAAACGAATCGAAGAGCTTCGACGTCGCACCGGTGCCACTCCAGGACCAACCGCCAGTGCGGCGCCACCGCAGGCCCTCGCCGGGGTCCCGCCGATCGTGGTATCGGTGCCGAACCCGGCCTCCGAAGCACCGCCGGCATCCGGGCGGCGGCGATCGACGCAGGCGACTGACGCCAAGCCGGTGACCCGCTCGAAGACCTCCTCGACGGCGCGATCGACCAAACGCCGGCCGGTCTCGGAACGAGGGTCCCTCACGGACCGGATGAACCGTTCAAGAGCTTCCAAGGGTGGCTCGAAGCTGAAGTCGGCCGCAAAGACCATCGTCCCGGGGAACACGACGCCGTCGGCTCGGCGGGGTGAGACCGCGGGTGGAACGTCCAGGCGGACGAGCTCCTCGCTGGCGGGACGACTCCGGAATCGTGACCAGTTCCAACAGGCGATCTTGATGGCCGAGCTGCTCCAGCCGCCCGTCGGACTTCGAGCTTCGGGTTCCGGGGACCGCAACGTCTGAGTCGGTATCGCGTGGCAGGCGAGATCGACGCAGAATCACGACGGTTCGGCCCGTGATCGACTCAGATTGGCTCCACTCCTGTTATATTTCGACCTCTGTTCACTCATCCGCACCGCCGTTGGAGGCGATTGATGATCGATATTCGGAAGTTGAAGGAATTGGTCCGCTTGATGGTCGCAAATGACCTCACCGAGCTGGACCTTCGTGATGAACAGCAGCAGGTCTCGGTCAAGCGAGGTGGTTCCAATGCCGTTCCCGTGGTGACCCAGGCCCCGGTGGCGGCGGCCCCGGCTTCGGCTGCAGCACCGGCAGTTCCCGCGGCTCCGGCGTCAGAGCCGGCGACCGACGATGGGCTCGTCGCGATCGAGAGCCCGATGGTCGGAACCTATTACGCCAAGCCGAGTCCGGACAAGCCGCCGTTCCTCAGCGTCGGCGATTCAGTTGGCGAGGGCAGTGTGGTCTGCCTGATCGAAGCGATGAAGATCTTCAATGAGATCAAGGCGGAACAGTCGGGCACCATCGCCAAGATCCTGGTTCAGAACGGAGATGCCGTGGAATTCGGCCAGCCGTTGATCCTCGTGAAGCCGGAGTGAGAGACTCGACATGTTTGATCGAATTCTGATCGCCAATCGCGGCGAGATCGCGTTGCGGATCATTCGGGCGTGCCGAGAGCTCGGTATTTCGACGGTCTGTGTTCACTCGACGGCGGATGCCGACGGCCCTTGGCTCGAGTGGGCCGACGAGTCGGTCTGCATCGGACCCGGTCCTGCCGCGGACAGTTATCTCCGAATCGACCGGATCATCTCCGCGGCGGAATGCGCCAAGGCGGATGCGATCCATCCCGGTTACGGATTCCTGGCCGAGAACGCCGAATTCGCGACCGTCTGTCGGGATTGCGAAATCGCCTTCATCGGGCCCAGTCCGGAAGCGATGGCGCTTCTTGGTGACAAGGTTTCCTGCAAGCGGATGGCGAGGAGGGCGGGAACTCCCGTCTTCCCCGGTACCGAAGGGGAGATCGATGATCCGGAAGAAGCTCGACAGGTCGCCGAAGAGGTCGGCTACCCCGTGATCGTCAAGGCCGCGGCCGGAGGTGGCGGCCGTGGCATGCGGGTGGTTGAGAATGAAGCAGGGCTGATGGATGCGATCGAGAGTGCCGCGCAGGAGGCATCGGCGGCCTTCGGCAACGGAAGCGTCTATATCGAGAAGTACCTCGCCAAGGCTCGCCATTTCGAGGTGCAGACGATCGGTGACGGCCACGGCGGCGCGATTCATCTCTTCGAACGGGATTGCAGCAGTCAACGTCGCCATCAGAAGCTCGTCGAAGAGGCGCCGGCACCGCACATCGATCCGAAGAAGCGAGACGAGGTCTGCGAGAGCGCCGCACGATTGATCGGTGCGGCGGAGTACGGCGGGGCCGCGACCGTCGAGTTCCTGATGGACGAACACCAGGACTTCTACATGCTCGAAGTCAACACTCGGGTTCAGGTCGAGCATCCGGTCACGGAGATGATCACCGGGGTCGACATCGTGCAGGAGCAGATCCGCGTCGCGTCGGGAGAACCGCTGTCGGTGACTCAGGACCAGATCAAGGTCAACGGCCATGCGATCGAATGTCGAATCAACGCCGAGGACCCCGATCGCAACTTCATGCCGCAGGCGGGCCTGATCGAGACGTTCGATCCGCCGGGCGGACTCGGGGTCCGATTGGACACCCACGCCCGTGCGGGATACCGGATTCACCCGAACTACGACTCGATGATCGGCAAGTTGATCGTCCACGCGCCGGACCGTGCTCAGGCGATCGTGCGGATGCAGGAAGCGCTGAGGCAATTCCGGATCGGGCCGATGAAGACCTCGATCTCGCTCCATCGGAGACTGTTGGATCGGCCGGAATTCAAGACCGCCGACTTCGACATCAAGTGGGTCGAGCACTGGCTGGCCGAAGAATCCTGATCGACGGCCGGCCTTGCAGGGATGGCGATCCACCGCCCGCGGTGCGCGGGGCGAAGTGGAATCGATCAGTTGATCTCGAGATTCATGGTCGCGATCGTCTTCTTACCGAGCATGAGCGCCTTCACTTTCCGACCCTTGGGGACGCGGAACAGGAGGATCAGCGAATCCTTGCCGGCGGATGAGAGCATCGGCACGTCTCCGATCGAGTCGACGCCGTTCCGGTCGTCCACCTTGATCTGTATCAGTCGGTCGGAGGTCTTCTTGTGAAGCCAGCCGATCGCGTCGTAGGTGTTCCCGTCCGAGTCGACGATGACGAGCTTGGCGTCCTCGCCCGCGGAGTTTCGAACGTCGCCCCAGATGTCGATGGGGCTCTTGCCACGGCTGACGTCGACCCGAACCACCTTGGTCCCGGGAAGCTCGTAGACCCTCTCGACGCGGAGGCTGCGACTGGGATTGCCCTGGGTGTAGGAGGGGACGTCGACTCCGTCGGCGAAGGTCACGGCGCCGTCGCTGATCTCCATGCCCGTGGGGGCGTCGTTCTTGTTGAACAGGACGCCGAGCTGAGTGCCCGTCTCCACATAGGGGGCGGGGACGAGCGGGGCGGTCTTGTCGTAGAGGACGCCGCCGCTTTCGCCGCTGCCCAGCACGGCGACATCGTCGCTCACCGGTCCCAGAGGAAGTCGAAGTCCCTTGAACAGCAGGAAGGAAGGAGTCTGGCCGTCGAGTTTCGCGGCCGGGAAGGCGAGTTGGAGTGCGACCTCCTGGGTTCCCGGGAGATTCGTCGCGTAGTTCGTCTGGCCGTCGAACGGATAGACCGTGCCGCCTTCACGCCATTGGGTGGGGAACGAGCTCTTGGGCGTCTGGTTTCCACTGGCGGCGCCGACGAGCTTGGCCTGGCTCGCCGAAAGCACGAAGCTTGCGCCTCGGTGGAATCCGCTCTTGTTGATCTTGACGGGGACCACGTAGAAGTCTCCGCCACCCTTGCCGAAGGGGCCCTTGTAGGGGGTGCCGACGGTCAGGTCGCTCGGAGCCGCGGTGAGTTCGATTCTTCCTCGCTCATCGGTGTCGCGCTGCAACGCCCAGGCCTGCTTGGCGATGCCGGGATACGACGCCGCGAGATTGCCTGAATTGGTCATCGGTGCGAAGGCGCCTCGGCTCAGCCCGGCGTAGAAACGCTCGGTCAGTTCCGCGAACGGAACGACGGTGCCTCGGGTGGTGGGTTGGCCGCCTCCGTCACGTCGGTAGCCGACGCCGCCCAGGTCACCGACGGGAAGGAACCCGACGCCGAGCATCAGCATGCCGACGGTGAGCACGCCCGTGCAGGCGCCGGTCACGCCCCCGCCGAGCATGTCGGCGAGATTCGGGAAGTTGATCTTCTCCGGAATGGCGAAGTTCGCGGAGAGCCGCAGGATGAAGAGAAAGATGCTGAACAGGCCCAGGAACGAGATTCCCCACGCCCACTCCCTCGTTCCGGAAGACTCGAGCATGGTCAGGGCCAGCGGTTCCCAGAAGGCGAAGGTCAACGCGCCTGCGACGATCACGCAGAGCAGATGGACGACGCTGCTGAAGAAGCCTTCCTTGAAGGCGAACCAGTAGACGCAGAGGAGAGCGAAGATGACGGCGAGGGCGTTGATGATCATGGTTTCGATCCGGGCTCGAATGGACTTTCGGGCGGAAGGACTTTCTGGACGTGGGGGTCAGCCGGCGGCGGCACCGACCGACTTGCTGGTGGGCGCTCCGGCTTTCTCCGGGCTGAGAACGCGCGCGACCTCTTCGAGGCTGGTTTCACCGCGGGCGACCTTTCGAAGGGCGGCTTCCTGCATGAGCATCATGCCGAGGGACCGGCGAGCGTGGGTGTAGGCTCCCTTGAAGTCGCCGTTGACCAGAAGCTTGCGGGCATCCCGATCGACGGGCATCACTTCGAAGACGCCGATCGTTCCGAGGAAACCGGTTCCACCGCAGGTCGGGCACTCTTCGATCTTGTTCTTGACCTGGATCCGTCCGCTCTGTCGGTAGAGCTGGGTGTTCGCGGGATCCTTGATGCCGAGTTTCTTCGCCTGTTCGGCGGTGGGATTGAAGGGCGTGCGGCAATTGGTGCAGAGCTTCCGGAGGATGCGACCCGTGACCACGGCGAGCAACGGCGAGACCGCCTTCTTCATCGCGTCGGTGTCCTTGGAATCGCCATTGGCCCGGAGCCAGTCCGAGATCACGCCGCGAGCGCCGTCCTTCGTCGGGATGCCGATGTAGATCAGCGGCGAGGAGCCGTCGCGACCCGGAAGAGATGCCTGTACCGCCGTCGGCGGATCCTTGAGGTCGCTCACCATGATGATGTCGGGACCGCGGCGGATGATCGATCGCAACTGCGTGGGAAAGTCCACCTCGTCGCCGGCGGGATCGAACTCCGAGTGATCCACTCCTTCGATCATTCTCTGGACGTCTCGCTCGAGCGTCTTGATGTTCGTGGTGTAGGCGTCGTGTCGCTGAAGCAGGCAGCAGAGGCTGGTGCTCAGGCCCTGTCCGGGCGCCGAGCCGACCAGAATGACTCCGTGGCGATTCTCGAGCTCCATCGACGGTTGCAGGATGGCTTCCTGTTCGGCTTCAAGACCCAGATCCTCGTAGTTTCGATCAAGCTGCTGGTCGCGGTTGAAGTCGAGTCGGAACAGGATGCCCTGGGAGCTTCCACTGGTGGTCGCATGGAGCGTGGTGTTCCGGGTCGCGTTCTTGATTCGGATGCCGAACTTGGCCCGCTGGAGCTTCCGATTCTCCTCGACATCCATCCCGGCGGCCTTCTTCAGGTAGTCGATGATGTTCTTCGCGGTATCGGTCGGGAGAGGCTCCCGCTTGTACCGGACGCTGTCGACGATCTGCGAGGCGGCGCCACCCTTCTTGGTCAGGCCGAGTTCGAGTCGGGAGGCGCGGGCTTCGATCGCGGGGAGGAGGAGGTCCTCCATCGCCATGTGGATGGGCTTGAGCGGGTCGTCGTCGGCTGGAACCTGAAGGTCGCCCTTGGCACCGGAGAGCACCGCGGCGGCGGCTCGCTGGTTGGATCGGGACTTTCGGGCGTCGAGGCGATCGGACATGGACATCGAAGAGAGCGTGAACTTCTGTGATTCGTCCTGGACAGCATCGTTCCTATGCTTCCAATAGGCGAGCAGTGGTGCGAGCAGGATGACGATCATCGCCGGGAATCCCGCCCAGAAGATCGGGATCGCCAGCACCGCGACCAGAGCCAGACACGCGGTGCCGAGGAAGATCGTGTTCCACATCGCGATGTTCAGGTTGAAGTAACGGAGGTCGCGTTCGAGGATCGATCCCAGCGCGCGGAGGTAGACGCCGAGAAGCAGCAGCATCAGGATCGGCTTGATGAAGTCGACCAGGTTCAGGGCGGAGGCGTTGGCGGCGAGGGTCAGCATCGGTTCTTCCATGGCCATGATTGATCTCTGAATCGATCCGTCGGGCGGATCAGGAGATTCCCTTGAGTCTCATCTTGAGTTCTTCGGGCTTCGGCGTCGCGCCGAGCGCCACATCCTGATGGATGTACTCGTCTTCCACCAGTCGCACGAGCGAGGTCGTGAAGTCGACCATGCCCTCCTCGTGGCTTTGCTTGATGATCTGGAGCAACTCGCCCTCGCGGGCTTCCAGAATGTACTTCTGGACGGCGGGCGTGTTGAGCAGGATCTCGAGCGCGGGAATCCGGCCGATGTCCTTGTGGAGCGTCGGAAGGAGTTTCTGATAGATGATCGCCCGGAGGTTGTAGGCGAGCAGTTTTCGAAGCTGCTCCCGCTCGTTCTCCGGGAAGAGGTCGTAGATCCGGCCGAAGGTCTGCCAGGCACTCGATGCGTGGATCGTTCCGAAGACGAGGTGGCCCGTTTCCGCCGCTCGAATGGCGGCCTCGAACGTCTCGTAGTCCCGCATTTCGCCGACCAGCACCACGTCGGGATTCTCTCGCACCAGGGCGCGGAGGGCGTCGTTGAAGTTGAGGCAGTCGATCCCGATCTCGCGCTGATTGATCGTCGCCTTGTCGTCGTTGAAGATGTACTCGATCGGATCTTCGATGGTGACGATGTGGACCCGCTTCCGCTCGTTCACGTACTGGAGCATGGAAGCGATGGAGGTCGACTTTCCGGATCCGGTCACGCCGGAGAAGAGGATCAGTCCCTGGGCCGCCATCGAGACCTCGCCCAGACTGTCGGGGAGGTAGAGATCCTCGAACTTCATGATGTCGGAGGTGATCAGACGGGCGGCGATCGCCGGCTTGCCGCGGGCCATGAAGAGATTGACGCGGAATCGCCGTCGATCATCGAAGTCGTAGGCGAAGTCGATCGAGCCGCGTTTTCGGAAGTAGTCGAACTGGTTCTCGTCGATGATGTCCTTCGCGACCTGGAACATCAGTTCGAGGCTCAGGGGTTCGACCTGCATGCCCTTGAGCTCGCCGCGCACGCGGAGTCGCGGCGACTGACCGGTCTTCACGATCAGGTCACTGGCTTCGAACTTGATGCAGGTGTCGAGCCATGATCTCCAGGCTTTGAGGCCTTCACCCTTCGTGGTGCCGAGGTTCGGGTCGATCGGTGCGGCAATGAGCGTCTCGCTTTGCACGTCTGGTCCTTTTCGATGCTCAGCGGTGGCGTGGGTGCCGACTCGGGAGGCGGTTGGTCTGATTTTCGACTGAGCGATTCGAGTGACGGAGAGATCTCTGGTCCCGACCGTCCTTGGCGATCTCGTCTGGATTCAATACGACGTTCGGGATCCGATCCGGTTTCACGGACAGCTCGAATTCGAAGAAGAGGTCGCCCTGCCCTCGGTGTCGAGGTTGTTTCCGTACCCGGCAGGGGGGAAAGCCATCCGCGAGCAGCACGAACCGGTCTCATGAATCGAGCCGGGCATCGTACCAGACGGAGAACCCATCCGGGCCTCGAATGAGCCTTGATGAGACCTTGGTCACCGGTTTTCGGGGGCGTGGCGGTGGGTCGGTTGCTGAAGTCGGGGCGGTCCGG
The DNA here is from genome assembly GCA_014237965.1 of Phycisphaerales bacterium. Classification (GTDB taxonomy): domain Bacteria; phylum Planctomycetota; class Phycisphaerae; order Phycisphaerales; family SM1A02; genus UBA12014. The sequence continues at coordinate 17,246 of JABABZ010000010.1, forward strand.
TGTTGACGCCGATGGCTCCCGGGGGCATTATCTCCCGATGGAAGCCAAGATCATCCAGGACGGCATCACCTTTGACGATGTATTGCTGGTCCCGGCCTACAGCCAGACCGCGCCCGATTCGGTCGACACGTCGACTCGATTGACCCGTCGGATCAACCTCAACATTCCGCTGATTTCCGCTCCGATGGACACCGTCACGGAGTCGACGCTGGCGATCGCGCTCGCGCAGGAAGGCGGCTTGGGGATCATCCACAAGAATCTCTCCCCCGCGCAGCAGGCGCGTGAGGTTCAGAAGGTGAAGCGAAGCGAGAACGGAGTGATCGCCGATCCCGTGACCCTCGGGCCGGATGACTCCATCGATCGGGCCAACGTGCTCATGCGGGAACAGGGAGTCAGTGGATTCCCGGTGACCGACGACGGATCCGGCCGGGGACGCGTGGTCGGCATTCTGACGCGACGGGACATGAAGTTCCTGGATCCCGATCGCTATGGCGAGAGCCGCGTCGGTGATGTGATGACCCATGAGAATCTGATCACCGCGGCACCGGGAGTCGACCCCGAGACGGCCGAGTCGATTCTGAACCGTGCCCGCGTCGAGAAACTCCTGATCGTCGACTCGGAAGGCGGGCTGGCCGGTCTGATCACCATGCGGGATCTGGAGAACGTGAGAAAGCACCCCGCGGCCTGTCGTGACGAACGCGGTCGGCTGCGAGTCGGCGCCGCGACCGGCGTCATGCAGTTCGATCGGATCGAGGCGCTGATCGAGGCCGAGGTCGACGTGGTCGTCGTGGACACCGCCCATGGGCACAGCGAGAACGTGCTTGCCACCGTCCGCGAGATCAAGAAGAGCCACGATATCGACGTGATCGCAGGCAATGTCGCGACGGCCGACGGAGCGAAGGCGCTGGCGGATGCCGGAGCGGATGGCGTCAAAGTGGGGATCGGACCCGGATCGATCTGCACGACCCGGGTCGTGACCGGCGCGGGGGTGCCTCAGATCACCGCCGTGATGAATGCCGTGTCCGTCTGCGAGGAACGCGGAATCCCCGTCATCGCCGATGGCGGTATCAAGTACAGCGGCGACATCGCCAAGGCGATTGCCGCCGGTGCCAGCGCGGTGATGCTCGGGAGCCTCTTCGCGGGCATGGACGAGAGTCCGGGCGAGCTGGTCATTCACCGAGGGCGGCGATTCAAGACCTATCGGGGGATGGGCAGCGAAGGCGCGATGGCGGCCGGCAGTGCGGATCGCTACGGACAAGGCAAGACCGCCGATACCCGGAAGTTCGTTCCGGAAGGGGTCGAAGGCATGGTCGCGTATCGCGGACGACTCGGCGACTTCGTCTATCAGCTGGTGGGCGGACTTCGCAGTTCGATGGGGTACTGCGGTTGCCCGAACCTCGACGCGTATCGCCGGGAGAGCCGATTCGTCCGCATCACCGCGGCAAGCATGGTGGAGAGTCATCCGCATGACATCACCATCACCAAGGAATCGTCCAACTACGTGACTACCGCCGCCGATCCGGGGTGATCAGGCGGCGTACTGCACTCGCAGCTCTTCCAGACGGCGCTCGAGCATTCGTCGGATCTCCGCATTCGCCGGATCGTCGGCCACGTCCTGCATCTCGTCGGGGTCCGACTCGAGGTCGTACATCTCCCAGTCTCCGGGTCCTGCGGGGCCGTCGCCGTCGGGATCGACCTCGGGAAACCAGATGAGTTTCCAGCGGTCGGTCCGGATGCCGTCGTGCTTCGGAACGGTGTGCGGACCGTTGCTCTCGTAGTACCGGTAGTAGACGGCGTCGCGCCAGCCTTCGGGCATCGTGGTGCCGCCGGATTCGAGCATGGAGGCGAAACTCGCCCCATGCATGCGATCCGGCACGGGCTGGCCCGCGATCTCGAGGAACGTGGGGGCCAGGTCGATGTTCTGGGCGAGAAGGTCGGAGGTCGTTCCGGCCTGGACCTTTCCGGGCCACCGCAGGACGAAGGGCGTCCGGAAGCTCTCTTCGTACATCCATCTCTTGTCGTACCACCCGTGTTCGCCCAGATACCAGCCCTGGTCGCTGGTGTAGACGACGATGGTGTCATCGGCGATGCCCAGCGTGTCGAGCTCGTCGAGGATCCGGCCGATCCCTTCGTCGACGGCGGCGACGCATGACAGGTAGTCCTTGACGTATCGCTGGTACTTCGCACGGGTGAGGTCGTCGCCGGCCAGTTCGCCCGAGTCGACCGCGGCGCGATACTCGGCGTTGACCTTGTCGTAGTACGCATCCCACGCGAGTCGCTGGGTGTCGTCGAGTTCGGGGGGCGGGATCAGCTTGAGATCGCGATCGTCGAGGTGACGGGTGATCGTCATGGTCTGCATCGTGCTCGCCGGGCCCCGGCCCGAGTAGTCGTCGAGAAGGGTCGGAGGTTCCGCGACCTCGACGCCGTCGTACAACCGGAAGTGCCGGGGATTCGGGTCCCAGCGACGATGCGGTGCCTTGTGCTGGACCAGCAGCGCGAACGGGCGTCCATCGTGATCCCGCCTCTCCGCGAATCGTCGGAGGGCCTCGACGCCTTGTTCGGTGATGATGTCGGTGGTGTACCCCTTCACTCGGACTCGTCCTTCCGGGGTGATCATCGGGGGGTTGTAATAGGGTCCTTGGCCGACCAGCACGCCCCATTCGTCGAATCCGACCGGGTTGCTCTTGAGATGCCACTTCCCGAAGACGCCGGTGCGATAGCCCGCCTCGCCGAGGAGTCTCGGCCAGGTCGGCTGGGTGCCGTCGAATGACTCCGCGTTGGTGGGGATGCCGTGCCGGGTCGAGAAACAGCCCGTGAGAAAGGCCGCCCGGCTCGGGGCGCAGATCGAATTCTCGACGAAGAAGCGGTCGAACCGCATCCCCTCCGCGGCCAGGCGATCGATCGAAGGGGTCGCGTTGACCCGGGTTCCGTCCGGACGCCCGTAGGCGCTGATCGCCTGCCAGGCGTGGTCGTCGCTCATGATGAAGAGGATGTTCGGCCGGGGATCCTCCTCGCCCGAAGGGGCGGCTGGATCACCAGGGACGGCCAGAAACATCGCAGCGATCGGGGCAGCGTGGATCAGATGGAGCATTGGGCATTCCGAGGGGTTCAGGGGGACCAGTGAACCGTATCCTCTCTCAAGGAGCTTGTCCGGGTTGTTCCGCCGATTTCCACTCGGGAAACCGCCCCGATCGGTCGATCATCAAGGGGTGATCGACGTATTGTCAGGGAAGGCCAGGAAGGCCTCTCGACGAGCGGTTCCAGTTCTCTTCAGGAATCGCGTTCTCCGAGCCTCGTTCCAAGGATGTGAACCAGCATGACTTCCCCGATCGGACCGCAGCAACCCCTCCATCACGATCCGACCGACGTGTCCTCCGACGAGATCGCCGAGGGGATGCTCGAGCATCTCGCGGTGGAGAGCGCCCAGCGTCTCTATGAGGCACCCGATCGGGACCGGTTCTTCGCGCTGGCGAGCGAGGTCCGCGAAGTCCTGATGAAGTGCTGGCTCGACACCCGGGACCGGTATCGCCAGGAACGATCCAAGCGAGTCTGCTTCCTGTCGATTGAATTCCTGCTCGGCCGGGCGATGCGGAACAACATTCTCAATCTTCAACTCGAGCCGAGAGTCCGCACCGCGTTGGAGAAGTACGGCATCTCTCTGGAGAATCTCGAGAGTCTCGAGCATGACGCGGGCCTCGGCAACGGCGGCCTCGGAAGGCTCGCCGCCTGCTTCCTGGATTCGATGACCACCATGTCGATTCCGTCGGTCGGCTACACGCTTCGATACGAGTACGGAATCTTCAAGCAGGAAGTGCGGGACGGCTATCAGGTCGAACGTCCGGACAACTGGCTTCGCTTCGGCGATCCCTGGATGGTTCGCCGAAGCGATCTGCGTCAGCAGGTTCAATTCGGGGACCTCGGCCACGGCGGCCGCGAGCACGTCATCGGTGTGCCGCACGACTACCCCGTGGCGGGCTGGGGTGGCGAGACCGTCCACACGATCCGGTGCTGGTCGGCGGTCGCTCCCGACGCGATCGACCTGCGAGAGATCGCCAGCGGCGACTACGAAGCCGCGGTCTCCCGACGGATCGAGGCGGAGCGGCTCACCAAGCTGCTGTATCCGGATGATCGAACGCCCGCGGGCAAGGAACTTCGGCTCCGCCAGGAGTTTTTCTTCGTCTGCTGTTCCGTCGCGGACATCATGCGTCGCTTCCTGTTCGAGAACGACGACGTCAGGAAGCTCCCGGAGCGGGTGGCCCTGCACATCAACGACACGCATCCGGCCCTGGCGATCGCCGAACTCATGCGAGTGCTCATGGACCAGCACGGGCTTGGGTGGGACGAAGCGTGGGAGGTGACGGTCGGGACCGTCGCGTACACGAACCACACCCTGATGCCAGAAGCGCTCGAGAAATGGCCGATGCCGCTCATGGAGCGGCTCATGCCGAGGCATCTTGCGATCATCCTCGAGGTCAATCGTCGGTTCCTCGAAGGGGCGGGTCGCAGTCTGATCCACGTGCCGGAGGCCTATTCCGCGGCGAGCATCGTGGAAGAGGGGGAGCCCAAGCAGGTTCGGATGGCGAATCTCGCGGTCATCGGGTCGCACTCGGTCAACGGCGTCTCGCAGATGCACGCGGAACTGATCAAGGAACGGCTGATGCCGCACTTCGCGACGGTCTTCCCGGATCGGTTCAAGGGCATCACCAACGGTGTCACCCCGCGTCGATGGCTGCTTCAGGCGAATCCGGATCTCTCCAAACTTCTGGTCGACACGATCGGCGATGGATGGATCACCGACCTCTCGCAACTCAAGCGGCTTGAACCCCATGCGGACGATCCGTCCTTCCGTCAGGCCTTCGCCGGCGCGAAACTGGCGGCCAAGAGCCGGTTGGCGGACTGGATCGGCGAACACCTTCGGATCGACGTCGATCCCACCTCGATGTTCGACATCCAGATCAAGCGTATTCACGAGTACAAGCGACAGCTGCTGAACCTGCTTCACGTGGCGTCGCTCTACCATCGGATGCGGGAGGACCCGGGTTTCCTTCCTCAGCCGCGGGTCGTGGTCTTCGCCGGAAAGGCGGCGCCCGGCTACGAACGAGCCAAGGATGTCATCAAGGCGATCAACAGCGTCGCGGACGTGATCAACGCGGACCCTCGCGTCGCCGACCGGTTGCGGGTCGTGTTCATCCCCGACTACGGCGTGAATCTCGCCGAGTCCATCATTCCAGCCGCCGACCTCTCCGAGCAGATCTCCCTCGCGGGGACCGAGGCGAGTGGCACGGGCAACATGAAGTTCTGTCTCAACGGGGCCTTGACCATCGGGACCCTCGACGGTGCCAATGTCGAGATCTCCGAGGAGGTCGGTCTCGATCACATGTTCCTCTTCGGGCTGAAGGCCCACGAAGTGGAGGAGAGCGAATCGTGGTACGACCCTCGCTGGCATCTCGATCATCAGCCGATGGTCCGCAATGCCGTCGAGTTCCTGCTGGGCGAGGAGTTCGCCTGGAAGGACCCGCAGGTCTTCACGCGACTCCGTGAGATGCTGATCGAAGAAGGGGATCGATGGCGGCATCTCGCCGATCTCCAGGGATACATCGACGCCCATCAGCGAGCCGCGGATCTCTTCGCGGATTCGGACAAGTGGTGGCGTTCGGCCGTCTTGAACACCGCCCGAGGCGGTCGTTTCTCGAGCGATCGGGCGATCCAGGAATATGCCGACACCATCTGGCGCACCCGGTCGCTCCCGACGAAGTGACGGCGACGACGTCGAACCAGCGAATCGCCCCCGAACCTGTTGAAGGGTGCGGGGGCGTTCTTTCGTCCCGGCGGAAAAACGGCATCGATTCGGGGTGGTAGCCTCTTCAGGCGATCGCTCCCGGAGGTTCACCGTGCCAGAAGAGATTCCAACATCCCCTCCGGCTGCTCCGGGCGTTCTCGAAGCGATCGTCGACACGCACGTTCACGTCTGGGACCCGGTCAGGATTCCGCGGGCGTGGCTTGCCGACGTTCCAACGCTCGATCGGCGGTGTTCGATCGAGGAATACGAAGCGGAAGCGACGGCATCGGGCATCGACCGCGGCGTCTACGTCGAGACGGCGGTCGATGAACCGTTCCTCGGTGCCGAACTGGAAGGGGTCATGGCGCTGCTCGACGGCGACTCGTTGATCGAATCGGCGGTGGTCGGTGGACGGCCGGGCCGTCCCGGATTCGGCGAGTGGATGCAGCGGGTGGCGGGAGATCCGCGGATCAGCGGCGTTCGATGCGTCCTGCATCCGGAAGGCGAATCGGCGTCCGCCCTGGTCGATCCGGAGTTCATCGCCGATCTGCGGCGGCTGGGCGAGCACGAGCTTCATTTCGAGCTCTGCATTCGCCCGGATCAGCTTGCGGCGGCGGCGGACCTGCTTGCGGCGTGTCCCGGAACGCGATTCGTTCTCGACCATCTGGGACGCCCTCGGGTGGCCAGCGGGTTGGACGATGCGTGGTCGGAGGCGTTGAAGCGACTGTCGGAGTTCGAGTCGATCGATGTGAAGCTCTCGGCGCTCGTCGAGTGCTCCGAGGGGGCTGACTGGACGGCGGCGACCTTCGAACCCTTCCTCCGCGCGGCGGTGGACGCCTTCGGGCCGAGTCGGACGATCTGGGGAGGGAACTGGCCGGTGTGTTCGATGAATGGATCACTGGCTCGATGGGTCGCCGCGACGCGGGGGTTCCTGGCGTCGTATCCGCCGGAGGATCGGGCGGCGATTCTCTCCGGCACGGCAAAGCGGGTCTATCGGCTCTCCTGAGCCATGTCATCGGTTCGAGCGATCGGACCGATTGACGCCCGAGGTCGGGCGGCCCACACTCTTCATGGAGGTTACGGATGGACACGATCATGGCGCTCTGGTTCCCCGTTCTGGCGGCGGCGATCTCGGTCTTCTTCTTGAGTTTCCTGTTCTGGATGGTGCTCCCGCACCATCGCAAGGACATTCAGGCCCTTCCCGACGAGAAGCCGATCTTCGATGCCATCGGCTCGCTGGACGTCCCCCCGGGGCTCTACATGTGGCCCAACTGCACGGATACCGCCGACTACCGATCGGAGGAGTTCCGCGAGCGGTATCGAAAGGGCCCCTGGGGGACGATCACCATTCGTCCATCCATGCCGAACTTCCGAAACAATCTTCTGATCACCTTCGTCGTGTATCTCGGCGTCGCGGCATGTTCAGGCGGGCTTGTCCACTGCGGCCTCGGGAATGGTGGGTCATTCATGCAGGTCTTTCCGCCGGCCGCGATGATGGCCTTTCTCGCGTATGGTCTGGGGCCGCTCTGCGGGGCCACCTTCCTCGGGAAACCGCTTCGATTCATGGTCACGGATTTCGTGGATGGCGTCTTGATGGCGGCGACCAACGGCGTGATCCTCGCCGCCCTCTGGCCGGCGGCTGGTTGAGCGTTTCGAAGGTGATCGAGAACCAATGGAGGAGGTCGAGTGGACGAATCGGGTTGTTCGAGTCATGACGAAGAGATCTGGGCCTCCCTCATCGCGAAGGTGGTGACGGGGCAGGAAGACGACGAAGCCGTCTGGGCGTTCCGGTTCGCCGTCGAAGGCCGAGTGTGGAACGTGGTTCTTTCCGGACGTCAGAACGATCCCGACTCGGCGAAGGTGCGAGGTCCCTTTCGGAACCTCTTCCGCGACCCGCACGCCGCGGAGGACTTCATCGCGGAATTCGTCGAACAGATCGATCGGAGCCGCGCCAAGGGGAGATATCGGGATGATGCGTTTCTCGCGTTGACTCGGTCCGATGCGCTCCGGCAGATCGCGGCGAAGGAGTTGATTCGCAAGCGAGCGATCTCGTCGGTCAGGAAATTCAGTCGAGGCGGAATCACCGGGCTTCCGGACGACGCGAGCAACCCCGTCTCCTATGACGGCGGACTTGATGGCGGATGGGGCGACCAGGTGGGTTCGTCCGAGGCGACCGAAGAGAGGATTCCCGATTCCGGGATGGCGCTGCTTCTGCGACTTCAACGGGGTGAGCCGGTGCTCGAGTTGCAGATCAAGGGCGACCGGCTTGCCGCCGTCGAAGAAACCGCCGGGTTGCAGACCTGGGTCCTGCTCGACCAGGGATGTCCGTCGTTCAGGGCGATTCGCATGGTGGTCGAGGGGAGGGTCGTGGGTGGGATTTCCGCCTTGCTGAAGGCCCATGTCGACGGTCAGCAGGAGATCGAGGATTCGCTGGCTGACTGCGTCACGGAGATCGAGCGTCATCCGGCGATGGAATTGAGGCGGCTTGACGGCATCGATCGGCGCCGGGCCCGACTGGAGGCGCGACGAATCTTCGAGCCCCTCTCCGCGTCGGCCATCCGAGACCTGCTCGCACTGCCATCCCTGAATGCCGGGGAGAAGAGGAATTCGAAATATCGCTCCGGAGTGGCCGGGCTCTTTCCCCAGTTCGACGAACTCCTTCAGGCGATGGAGCTGGTCGACGAGGACGGGGAGTCGACGCCATGACGTCTTTCGTGGACATGGTGCATCCGTCGATCACCGCGTTGCTCGCCGCCGAGCCGATCTCCGAACCGGAGGGCTTGCTTCGCTTCGGGTCTCGTCGCGGACGGGATCAGCATGTTCGGAAACACGTGCTGGCGGCGCGGGACGAACGATGGCGTCAGCTCCTCGGGCAGGATCTGATTTCGGCCGCGCTGGGTGACGGGCGGGATTCCGGTCACGCCTTCGAGCGACTGGCCGTCGCGTACGAGGTGTTGCTTGCGGATCGGCTGCGAGATGCGGTCGAGACCGGGTGCCGACACGTTCACCTGGTGGCCTTCGAACTCGCACCCGCGACCGCCGGTGCGAGTGCCCTGGCCGGGTTTCTCCCCTCGGGGCGCGTGGTGGTCGCCTGGTCACCGATCGATAAATTGCGAATCGTGGCCGGAATCCCGGTCAGGAACGGTGAAGTGGGCCGGTACACCCTTCGAAGCGGTTTTCGACACGATGTCGATGCCTCCGTGGGCCGCTTCGGTCGTGCGGTGAAGTCGCGCGTGCTCGAACGGGGACGACGTCACCAGGAAAGGGTGACCGCCGTTCATGACGGCGAGAATGAATGGGGCCACGATCTCTGAGATACCGCTCTCCTCACCGAGGAGGGCCGCGTCAGGCCCTTGATCCTCTTCATGCTTTCAAACCTCGAACAACTTCGTTGGACACGCCTCGGGCTGCGAGCAGAATGGCGCGATCGGTCATCGACCGGGCCGTGTGATTCGTCTTGTGGCCCTGCGGCCCCGACGACCGACCAGAGTCCGGCGTCCGGCCGGCGCGGAGTCACGACATGAGTGCAGACCGGAACGAATCCGACCCCGACCCCCGCGAGGCGGCGGAAGAGCTCCTCCGTGAGTTGGCGTCCGAGGAACGGTGGATGCGGACCGCGGCGACCAGCGGCACCCCGGAGCAACCGGAGCCGGACGACCTCGTGTCCTGGATTCTTCGCGCCGCCCGATTGCAGGCCGCGGGAGGCGACTCGCCGTTTTCCGCGTGGCCGCAACTGGCCTCGGCGATGAAGGTCGACGTGGTCGACGCGATCACGAAGTCGGCGAAGGTCTCCATGAAGGTGCTGGAAGAATCCGGCGGTCACGCCCTCGGCGAAGCGATCGGCGACGCGGAAGACGCATCCTGTCTTCGCGCCGTCGAGCCGGAATCGACCGGCCTGCTCGACCCGGTCTTTCCCATGCTCGAACTCTGGATGGAAGCGGCCGAAGAGTGCCCGCTCGATGATGATGCGTTCGACATCGTGACTGCCCGACGAGAGACCTGGCCGCTTGGAGAGAATCAGCGGCTTGCGGTCGTTCAGACGCCGCTTCACGAACTCGATCATCGGGTGGTGGCGAGACTCCATGGCAGCGTGCAACGCCTCGCGCCCGTGTTCGAACTCGCCGAGGATCTGGCGTTGTTCGCGGACGGCCGCCCCTCGAAGCGAATGCTCGACCAGTTCAATTCCCGCAAAGGGCAGGGCGTGACGCCCGGCGGCCACGAGATCATCGTCGAGCCGGTCCTCGACGACTGGTGGGAGGTCTTCGTCCGCATCAAGGGATCGGCATCGAAGATCGTTCGGCAGGTCCGGTTGGGAACGCTTCTGCTCAAGAGGCTCGAGGAGGACCCCGACCTTTGGACCGTTTCCTTGAAGGATCTGCCCCTTGATCCGCTGACCCGATTGGTGGGGAGTGACATCGCCATCAAGACCACGGACGGCGGTCGGTTCCTGATCTGAGCCCGGGCCGCCTCGGGTATCCTCGGAGGATCACTTCGAGATTCGAAGAAACGGCGGCGGCATGACTCCTGACTCGGAAGATCAATCGCGTGGCTCGCGTGAAGAGCGTCCGATGGCGACGTCCCGGATCTCCTGGGCGGAGGCCTATGGTTGCCGCGAGCCTCGTGAGGCATTGACGCGATACCAGAAATCGCTGCATGAGCAGGGGTGGATCGCCATCGCACGAGCGTTCGAGTCTCGATTGAACGTGAAACCGTTCGTTCCGGAATCCCTGCGGCCCATGGTCGGTCCGGCATCGCTGGCGCCTTCCGCGATCTTTCTCCTCGCCGCCACCAACGAAGATCCTCCGGGGCGTCTCGGCCATGTCTCGGCGGAACTGGCGGTGTCGGCCTTCGGATCGACGACGGTGGAGATGCCGGGGCGATCCCTCGAGGGTGGACATCTGGTGGCGGATCAGGTCGCCAGGTCTCTGATGAACGTGGTTCGGTTTCTCGCTCCGGATGTGTCTGCGCCGGGATTTCAGATCGTGATTCCGCGGGACGGGGTGGGAGACAGTCACGCGCTGGCGTGCGGCGTCACAGGCATGCTGGCGTTGCTGGGTGCCGCATCGCGGCCCGGGGTGGCCGCGACGGGCGGGTTCGATGTCGAGAAGAAGTGTTTCACGCCCGTGCCCGTCGCCACCATTCGAGCGAAACTCGACGCCGCGCATCGCTGGGGGATTCAGCGGCTTCTGGTGGTCGAGGGACAGTCTTTCGCCGGTGTTCCAGACTTTCCCGAAGCGGTGGTCGACGCGACGTCCTCGAATGGGGTCAGCTGGTCGGGAATCGAGATCATCGAGGTGCCTTCGGATCCGGCATCGCTTCCGGTGCTGGTTGCGGATCAAGTGGCCCTGGATCCACCGCACGCGGCGCTTCGACAGGCCCTTGGTCTCTATGACTTCAATATCGCCCGGATGCTCGACACCTCGCTCGAGTCGGTCTTCGAAGCCACCTCGCCGTTCATCCCTCAAGAGATCGACGAGGAGGTGAGTCGACGAACCGGGACGACGAGACCGGCGGGAGAGGCGTTGGTGGCCGGCTCGACCGATCCCATTCTCGTCTTGATGGCGGCGGACATTCGAAGTCGGAAGTGTCTTCATGAGGGTCGCTCCGAAGAGGCGGCGGTCTGGCTTGAGATGGCGCGAAGGCACCGCCATCAAGGTGATCTTCCAGATGGGGTGATCGGCGACTATCTCCAATACGAACAAGCGGCCCATCGGGCGATCGTCGCCCTCGATCAAGGCGTCCTTCAAGATCCTCGAGACGGGCCGAGGGTGCACGCCGAGCTCGACGACCTGATCGTCGATCTCGATCACCGATGGCGAACGAGGCATCAGTCCATGCAGCGGGTCTTTCTCCGGAACACCCGTGCTCGACGATTGCTCTATCTGGCCCGGCTCACCGGGCGAGAAGACCTTCGCCGTCGAGCGCTTGAAGACTGTCTCTCGGGCCGCCTCCGATGGGTCGAACTTCTCGAGGATCACGGCGCGAGAGAACTCAAGCTTGGAAACACGAACCTTCGACGCCAGGAGAATTTCTGGATGGAACATCTCGTCACCGAAGCTTCCATGATCGATCCGGCGGCCTTCGGTGCTGGACGCTGGCATCCGGGCTCGACGAGCATCGGCGGATTGAAGGAGGCCCGCGGAATCTGGACGGATGCCCGGAACATCGAGATCGCAGGGCTTTCGGCCTACGACCTCCTCGCGCTCGTGCAATGGCGGTGGTTGACGGAGGACGTCGAGGCCGAGGAGTTCGAGGCGATGCGGTGTCGCCTGCTGTGGTTGGTGGACGCGCTGCCCGTCGGGGCGTCGCCGGGTCATCCCCTCGGTTCGGTGGCGGAGTGGCTGCTTCGGGCCGATTCGTTCGGAGCGATGGATCGCCGCTCGCTGCATGAGGTCTTGATCAAGGGGCTGGTTCCACATGCGGTCGCCTCGATGGCGGAAGAAGCAGTCGTCGATCGCCAGGCCGGCAGCATTCAACGTGTGCTTGCACTTCGGTCGGCGGCCGTGCTCGATCAGGAGCAGGTGCCGGTCAGCGGGGGGCCATCGGAGGCGCCCTCCTGGCTGGCCGCGATTCGTCCGATGGCGTCTCCCGAGACACTCCAAGGGCTCTTCGACGACGTCCGATCGGACCCGGGACTGATCGTGGCGCGATGTCCGTATTGACCGGGCCGGTTTGCATCCGGCCGCTCGGTCCTCGACCATGACGCCATGCCACCTCGACCCCGATCGAATTCAACGCGCACGACGGAACAGGTGGCCTCGGCCGTCGAGCGGGTTTCTCGAAAACTCTCCAAGGCGGTGGGGGGTCTGGAATTCGGTGAGCCGGTCGATGTGGTCTACAACCCCCTCGAGTATGCGTGGAAACCGCACCGCGCCTACATCCGACGATTCGCCAGACCGGGGATACGAGCGTTGCTTCTCGGGATGAACCCCGGGCCATGGGGCATGGCCCAGACCGGCGTTCCCTTCGGAGAGGTCGAAATGGTCCGATCCTTTCTTGGCATCGACGAACCCGTGGCCCGCCCGAAGATCGAGCATCCCAAACGGCCGGTGACCGGATTTCAGTGTGAGCGGCGCGAAGTCAGTGGCGCTCGGCTCTGGGGATGGGCCGAAAGCCGTTTCGGATCGGCGGATTCGTTCTTCGATCGGTTCTTCATCTGGAACGACTGCCCGCTCTCCTTCATGGAGTCCAGTGGCAGAAATCGGACGCCTGACAAATTGCCCACCGAGGAACGCGAGCCGCTCTATGCGGCCTGTGATGCCGCGCTGAGATCGCTCGTGGGCATTCTTCAGCCATCGATGGTGGTTGGCGTCGGCGCGCATGCGACCAAGCGATTGTCCTCGACGCTTGCGGATCGAATCGACGACGGGCTCGAGGTTGGAACGATTCTGCACCCCTCTCCGGCGAGTCCGGCAGCGAACCGAGGATGGGCGGAGGCGGCGGAACGCCAGATGGACGAACTGGGTCTTCTCGAAGGGGTTTGAGCGAGGAGTCGCTCGTCCGATTCGCCGGATCAATCGGTCTCGTCGGTCGGTGGGTAGGGAACGGGTTCCCAACGAAGCTCCAAGACGTGTCCGCCATCGAGCACGAGGATCTCCAAGGTGGTCCGAAGCAATCGATCCAGAACCAGGGCGGCGGGTTCCACGGTGGAGCGATTCTTCTTCCCCCCGTGCGTGGCGTTTCCATGGATGAGCTGGCCTCGAAGGAGCAGGAGTCGATGAACCAGTTCGCGGGTGAGATGGTCGATCTTCCCGTCGCGCAGCCAGCCTTCGATCTTTCCGGCGATCTTCTCGTGCGACCCGAGTTGCTCGGCTCCGGGTTCGACCCACCAGTCCCGATGGAAGAAGGGGCTTCCATAGATCTTCATCAATAGTTCGACGTCCTTTCGGAAGATCGGTAGATATCGGTTGCCATGATCCAGATCGAAGGCGGCGAGTTCCACGAGGAACCGACGCCAGGCTTCGCTCTGCGCAAGGTTCTCCCCGCCTGGAACATGGGCCTGACCCCAAAGCGCGTTGAAGGCGATCATGCGGAGAATGAAGGCGAGATCCGGATCGTTCAGATCGGCGGCTTCGTCAGCCCGCGTCGCCCATGAGAGACTCCGATAGATCCTCAGATGGGCTCCATCGGAGTAGCGGCGTCCGGCCCGATGAGCCGCGTTGAGTGGCCTCCATGCCTCCCGAATCGCCTCGATGGTCGAGATCTCGTCCATGGGGACATCGTCGTCGGAACCACGGATGAACGCCAGTGGCCGAGGGGGGGATTTCGGACGTGGAGAATCCCCGGAGGATTCGGGCGGTAGGCTGTCCATCATCGCCCCTCCCTCAACCGACATGTTCAGGAGACGTCCAACCATGCTGAATCCT
>JABABZ010000110.1:0-3307 GCA_014237965.1 Phycisphaerales bacterium
GGTCCGGTTGATCGATGAGAACGGCGAACAGGCCGGGATCGTCGAGACGCCTGACGCGCTCCGCCGGGCCCGGGACCTGGGACTTGATCTCGTGGAAATGGCGGCCGACAGCCGGCCGCCGGTCTGCCGAATCATCGACTACGGACGATACAAGTACGAACAGGCCAAGAAGGAAAAGGCCAACAAGGCGAAGACCAAGGTCTCCGAACTCAAGGAAGTCCGCCTCGGCAGATCGATGAAGATCGATCCGCATGACATCGGAATCCGCATGAAGCAGGCCAAGAAGTTCCTGCTCGAAGGCCACAAGGTCCAGATCGTCATGCAGTTCCGAGGCCGGGAGATGGCTCATCGCGAGCGAGGTAACGAACGGATGCGAGACATCATCGCCGACCTCGAACAACTCGGGAAGCTTGAAACGGACCCCCGCATGGCCGGTCGTCGGATGTCGGTGATCCTCGGCCCCGACAAGCGGAAGATCGAAGCCTACCGGCGAAAGATGGAGAAGGAAGGCCGGAAGACTGAAGAGAAGGACGAAGAAGTCGCCAAGCAGGTGGCGGCGATGGCCAAGGCCGATGCCGCCTCCGAATCCGTGGAAACACCGGAAAACGCTGAAAAAGAAGCCGAATCCAGCGATTCCTGATCTCCAACGAGATCTGAATCCCGAACAGACCGTCGCACGCCCGACCAGGCATGCGACGGTTTTTCAATGACCGACTGACGCGCGGATCGAATGAGGCATGCGATGCATCGCATGCATGAAAAAACCGTGCTCGCCCTCTACGGGCGAGCACGGTTCTGTTTCATCTCAGTCGAATCGAAGATTCGATCAGGCGCGACGTCGACGACCAGCGAGCCCAGCGAGGCCGAGCAAGGCGAGTGCGCCGGGTGCGGGAATCACGCCACCAAGCGTGATGTTGGCACCGTCGTTGCTGGTGGAGACCGTCAGGTCGTCACCAAGCAAGAGGGTGTTCTCACCGTAGGCGTAGATCCGGGCCTCGATGACGAGGGCGGTCTTGCCGGCCGCGATGGTCCAAGTCCAAGTCGTCTCCTCCCAGATGCCGCCTGCGCCCGCGTAGGTGTTGGAACCGGAAGCGGATCCGTCGTAGGCGGTGATGTCGTCACTGGCGGTGTAGTGACCCCAGAGGCGTCCCTTGCCGTCGTTGTCGACGCCATTGGAGGCACCCCTCATCCACATGGTCGCTGTGACGGTGTCACCTTCGGTTAGTCCGGTGACCCAACCGACGTAACCCTGCGGGGTACCACTCACGGGATCTTCGACCATGAAGAGACTGCTGTTTCCGCTATACGGATCAGAGGTGTCGTAGCCCCAATCGTAGAGGTTTCCGTAGAAGCCAAGCAGCGCATCGGCGCTGGTGTCTTCCCAACCGGTGGAGGCGCTGATGTCGGCGGTCGCCGAGGTCGCCACGGTGGCCGCAACCGCGGCGCTGACAAGCATGGTTCGCATAATCTCTTCTTCCTTTTCGAGCGTTTGGGAACAGCGGGAACGACGCGGGAATCGTCGGGGCAAAGGGAGTTCCGCCCCTCAGACCCCTTCGAGTCTACCCAGAGCCCGCTGAGGATAAAACAAGGATCTGAAGATTCTTCTGAGATCGTCATCAACGGCAAACAAGCCCCGCTGAGGCCGCCGAAACCCTACTCACACGAATTTTCCGGACCTCACATTCCGGATCTCCCGAGCCGAGGACCGCCCCTCCCGAGAGAATCGATGCTCCCAGACCAATATCACGGTCTCCAGTGCCCAGACAACCGTCAAACTGGCCTGAATCCGCTCGATGCGCCTCTCAAGCCCCCTGCGGTCCCACAGGCCGGACGGGCCTCATCTTGGCCTGGGTTTGTCCCACTGCATCCAGAACCTATTGAGACTCAGTCTCATTTCCGTGCTTGCGAGTCTCATTTCCGTGCTAGAATGTCGGGAGAGCAGACCCATGACTTCGAAATCGCCAAAAACTCCATCGGCATCACCCCCCATCGAATCCTCCGATGCTGCGGGGCTGGAAGCTCCGATCGCTCGATCCCGACCCGCTGTTCTCGAGGCGGGGCGTCGCCCTCTGACCCTCTGTCCTTCCGGGTGCCGAGCAACGATCCATACGGATGAACTCGACTTGGACGCCCGAACGATGCTTGAAGCGATGGGCGTCGAACACGGATGCGAAGTGGAGATCTGCAAGGTCGGATCACCCTGCATCCTGAAAGTCGAGTCGACTCGATTCGGCGTCGGACGCGAAGTCGCGGCACGGATCACCGCCACGGTCACTGCAACCGTGAATGGGTCACCACTTCCCGGATGATCGATCCACGAGTCGCCGCCTGCTCTCGCCACGTCTGATCGAAACACCGCACTCGTGAACGACCACGTCCGAACACCGTCTTCATCGCAAACCCCTGCTCGACAGGTGGCGCTGATCGGGAATCCCAACACCGGGAAGACCACGCTGTTCAACCGGCTCTGCGGCCTTCGGGCTCGGACCGCCAACTATCCCGGATCCACCGCCGAGATGCGGATCGGACAATGTGATCGAGGGGCCCGGAATCTCGAGATCGTGGATCTTCCCGGCATCTATGGGATGGACCTCGACCTCCCCGAAAGCCGGATGTGCCGGGACTGCCTCGATGGTCGACTCGAAGAGACGCCCGATACGATTCTGGTGGTGATCGACGCCACGGCGCCGGCACGCGGCATCTCGCTGGCCATCGCCGCGATCGCGAGACGTCTCCCCACCGTGGTCGCGCTCAACATGGCGGATCTCGCAGCTCGCCGCGGTCTCTCCTTCGATGAAGAACGACTGGCATCCAAGCTCGGGGTTCCCGTGGTCGCGATCAGCGGCCGGACCGGACGCGGCATGGACTCCCTCATCGAGGCCGTTCACACGGCGATTCCAGGCCACGCCGTGCTTCCGTTGCCCAGTGCGACCAACCTCGAACGCAGAACGTGGATCGATGAAGCCATCGCCGAAAGCATGGGCGGCCATGATGCCGTGGGCTCTGGAAGGGACAGCGTCTTCGATCGGCTCGACAAGGCATTCACGCATCCCATCCTCGGATTGGTCGTTTTCGTCGGCGTGATGGGCGCGTTGTTCTGGACGATCTTCTCGCTCGCGGGCATTCCGATGGATCTCATCGACGTCCTCTTCGAGAAGTTCGGCGGGCGTTACTTCGGCCCTCTTGATGGACACAACCTGCCCCTCCTGATCAAGACTTTTGATTACCTGAAGGATCAGGAGGAACCCGTCATCCTGCACATCATCACTGAAAAGGGACGAGGCTATAAACCGGCCCTGGACAAGCC
>JABABZ010000110.1:3317-9753 GCA_014237965.1 Phycisphaerales bacterium
CAGATTCTGATCCTCTTCTTCCTGCTGGCCCTCCTCGAAGACACCGGATACCTCGCCCGCGCCGCCTTCGTCATGGATCGCGTGATGTGCCGATTCGGCCTTCCCGGCCAGGCGTTCGTCCCCATGCTCTCGAGCCACGCCTGCGCTCTTCCGGGAATCATGTCCGCCCGACTCGTGCCCGACCGGGATGATCGGCTGGCGACGATCCTGGTGGCCCCCTTCATGAGCTGCACCGCTCGCCTGCCGGTCTACGTGCTGCTCATCGGGCTCCTCTTCGACGGATCTCCCTGGCTTGCCGGTTTCGCCTTTGCGGGCTGCTACCTCCTCGGGGCCGCCGCCGCGCTGATCTCCGCGTTGATCGCTCGACGCACGATTCTCCCCGGCCGTTCCCGACCCATGGTGCTCGAACTTCCCGCCTACCGACGCCCGAGCATTCGAAATGCGATCCTGGTGAGTTGGGACCGTGGGATGGTGTTCCTCAAGACCGCCGGCACGATCATTCTGGGAATCGTCATCGTGATGTGGTGGTTGAGCGCCTATCCGAAGGCCGAAGTCCCGGACGCCGCGATCGCCCTTCGTACCGAAGCCGCGGAAGTCATGACCGCGGACCCCGTCAAGTCCGAGGTATTGGAAACCGAAGCAGAGCGAATCGAACTCAACGCCCAGCAATCCGGCTCCTTCGCCGGACAGATCGGCACGCTCGCCCAGCCTCTGTTCGCACCTCTCGGTGCGGACCGGACGTTGACCGTGGGCATTCTCACCAGCTTCCTTGCACGAGAGGTGTTCGTCTCGAGCCTCGCAGTTCTTCAAGGCGGCGGTTCGGACGTCGATGATGACGAGAGCGTTCTCAATCTGGTTCGCGATGCCAAACGCCCCGACGGATCGAAACTCTTCAACACCGCGACCGCCGCGTCGATGCTGGTGTTCTTCGTGCTCGCCATGCAGTGCCTGCCGACGCTCGCCGTCACTCGACGCGAGACCGGAAGTTGGAAATGGCCGGCACTCCAGTTCGCCTGGATGACCGGCCTCGCCTGGGTGCTCTCCGCCGTCGTATTCGCGGTGGTCACCGCATCGACCACCGCCTGAAAGGACTCCGAATCATGCCCATCGATGACTGGCAATTCTGGTTGGTGAGCCTTTTCGCGCTCGTGGCCCTGGGATTCGTCGCGAGACCGCTCCTTCCGATGAAATCGCGGCAGCCTCGTTGTGGTGGTTGTCCATCGAACAAGAACGAGGACACCGCTCAGGAAAAACGCGCGAGTCTCACGCTGGACGGCAAGCGGATCAGCTGACCGAACCTTCCGGCGGCTTCAAAATCGCTTGTGAGCAGGACGGCCCTCGGGCCCCTTGACCCCGAAAATCGCGCGAGCGATGACCAGATCATCCGAGGTCGTGACCTTGAGATTCCGCTCACTGCCCTCGACCATCATCACCGACTCCCCGAGACGTTCGACCAACATGGCGTCATCGGTGGCCCCTTCGAGGCCAGGCTGCGCGTACGCCCGCCGGAGAAGTTCGATCTCGAAGACCTGAGGGGTCTGCATCCGCCAGAGATTCGTCCGGTCGACCGTTCCCTCCACCCGTCGCGCGGGGACCTGATGGCCGAGCGTCGGTTCGTCCCCGAGGATTCCGGCGGCGTCATCGCCATCGTCGAGCCCCAGAATCGAATCGACCGTGGCATCGCGTTCCGCGGCCTCGACCAGTTCGGTGCCACCACGCTTGAGTGTGTCTCGAACCGGCACGCCGGGTACCACCGCCGGGAAGGTCTTCGCGGCTTCGAACACGCGGTCGATCAGCATCTCGTCGACCAGCGGACGCGCGCCATCGTGGATGGCCACGTGCGTGCAGCCGCTCGGTACCGCTTCCAGAGCGTTTCGAACCGTCTCCCAGCGCTCGAGGGTTCCCCCCGCCACGATCTGCCCGCCCAGAAAACTCAACTGGGCGCCGTAGCGATCCTGAAAAGTCTCGAGCTCGTCGGGTGGGCCGGCGACGATGACCGCATGAACATCATCACGTTTGGTGAATGGTTCGATCGAGCGAAGAAGCAGCGGGCGCCCGCCGAAATCCTGTCCGAGCTTGTCTCCCGCACCGAAACGCGTGCTGGCACCGGCGGCGGGAATGATGAGCGCGAATCGCATGGTGATTTCCTTCCCGGACCCCGATCCCGGCCCCGATCTTCAAGAGTCGTCGGACGCGGTCTCTTCGCCGGCCTTCGGTTCGGACGCCTGAGGAGGAGGCGGTCGGTTCAACGTCCGGGCGGCATGCCCGGGCTCCGTGAAGGCCAGCACGGTGACCGCGGTTCCATACGCGGCGCTTCTCGGAAAAACCCGGTCGTTCCAGCTTCCGTCCTCGTCGCGAACGGACATCAACAGCCGGTTCAGACGATCTCGCCAGGCGGCCCGCTCGGCCTCGGGCAGTCGTTCGATCGCTTCCGCGGCATAGCCATGAGCGTAGAAGAAGTAGTAGGGAGCGACGCCGTACGGCGCGACGTGCGTTCCGTTCTTCTGCTTTCGTTTCAGCAGTTCATCCCAGTGGTTGACGAAGGCGGCGAGGGCGGCGCGGATCGCATCGTCCGAACCGACGCCGGTCTCCGATCGAACGGTCTCGACCGCGAGCATCCGGCCCATCGCCCCGGGAATCATGTCCGGGGATTCGCGGGTCTTTCGCTGCGCGGAGTAGGCCACCACACCGTCCTCACCGATCGTGAGCTCCAGTGCGGCCATGGCCCGATCACGCAGGCCTTCGGCCACCGGGAAGCCCTGCCGTTCCGCCTCGATGAGAACCTGCACACCGGGGGGCGTCATGAACGGGCTCGTTCCACTGGGTGCCGCCAGCGGACCGCGGCGGGCATAGTTCCACCCTCCGACTTCGGGGATCTCGATCGCCTCGAGTCCGTCCAGATAGAACTGGATCGCCTCGTCATGACGCTGCTTTTCGGCGTCGGCGACGAAGCCTCGTTCACGCATCGACAGCAGGAAATCGCAACCGTAGATGTACCCCCAACCCCGGACGTCGTACCCACCGCCATACTTCGGATTCATGTTGGCATGACTCGTCGACTCGACGACGAAGCCGCGGGCCCGTTCGAGCGCCGCTCGAAGTTCTTCATTCTCATCGCAGCCCGGAACGCGAAGGAGTGCATCGCCGACGATGGACGTCCCGCCCACTCGGTACCCGATCGGGATCACGGTCCGGCGTCGTCCCCGACCTTCGATCAGCGACTCGGGATCATCATCCGTGGCGCCGACCCGATAGACCCCCTGGTACGGCCACTCCGCCTTGGTGGGTCCTTCCTGTCGAGCCAGCAACATCGCGATCGAAGCGGTCACCGCGGCATCGACTTCCGACTGCTCGACCGGGGGCGCGGTGACGTCCGGCGGCGCCGCCACCGCCGGGTCGCTCGAACCGGCCTGTTTCGTCGCGGGCGGTTCGGTCTCGATCGGCGCCTGGCCCGCCCATGCGGTCGAAAGCCCGATCACGAAAACGAGGGTGGTGAGACGGTTCTTCATCGCCAGACCGTACCGGATTCGCGTGGCTCGGACCAATACCCGCGATGCCCTTCAGTCGGATTTCGGCGACGGGGTCGGGGAAAAGAGGTGCACGAACATGTCGAGCGAGTAGGCATGGGTCTCCGGACCGTCGAAGCCCGGGATTCCTGGAAAGTCGTCCGGAACCTCTTCCGGCGTCCGAAGAATCAGGAATGACTCGTCCTTCATGTTGGCCCGGCAGCGTGCGGCAAGGTCGATGAGCCGCTCCCGCGTGGTCGGGTCGTCCCACAACGGGTAGGGCGGATCCAGAAAGACCAGATCGCAGTCCCGGGGTGCCTGCGCGAGGGCCGCCGGACCGAGGGCATCGGCTCGCACCACGGTGGCCCGATCCCCACAGCCGAGCTCCTTCACGTTGAATTCGAGAATCGACGCGATTCGACCGTTGAGCTCCACGAAGACGACTTCCCGGGCTCCGCGGCTGACGGCTTCGAGGCCGATGGCCCCGACCCCGGCGAAAAGGTCCAGCACCACCGCATCCTTGCACCAACCCCGGAGAAGGTTGAAGACCGACTCCTTGACCCGAGCCGTGATCGGACGGGTGGTCTCCGCGTCCGGGGGACCCTCGAGAATACGAGAACGAAATTCGCCGGCGATGATCTTGAGCATTCCAGCAGTATCGCGACAATCGTCCCCGAAGACCAATCGACCCTCCTGTCGGCAGTACCCTTCCAGCTCATGCCCCACCTCGATGCCATCCTCCCCGCCAGCCTGCGAGAGATCTCCAGGACCTCCAGGCTCGGTCCGGACGTCCCCTCCCTCATCGTTCGACCGGAAGGCGACCCGCTCGGCGGCCCGGAGCGGAGAATCCCCTTCCTGCTCTGGATCCACGGACGAACCGCGACCAAGGAACTGGACCCCGGCCGGTACCTCCGGCTCGCCCGAGTCGGAATCGGGAGTTGTGCCATCGATCTGCCGGGACACGGGGAACGGAGAACCAGCGACGGAGAGCGGCCCGAACGCATCCTCGACCACATCGAGCAGGCGATCGCGGAAATCGACGACGTGGTTCTGGGGCTGGCCGATCACGGTTTCGATCTGGATCGGATGGCGATCGGTGGAATGTCGATGGGTGGAATGGTCGCCATCGGCAGACTGTGCCGACCGCATCGGTTCCGAGCCGCGATCTTCGAAGCGTCCAGCGGAAACTGGAAGGCCCAGCAGCAACGCCAGTTCTTCAACCACGAGGCGACCGCACGGCTCGACCCCCTGACCCACCTTGATGCCTGGCGGGACATACCGGTCCTGGCGGTGCATTCACGGCGAGACGAATGGGTTCGTCACGAAGGACAAGCGGCGTTCCTCGCCGCACTCCGAGCCCGCGCCGCCGACCCCACGATCATCGAGACCCTCGACTTCGACGAAACCGGTGCCCCGCGCGAGCATCTGGGATTCGGCCGGTGCGCCAATGAAGCCCGCACCCGCGAAATCGAGTTTCTGCGTCGTCGACTGGCGTGATCCTTCATCCGGGTCACTCGATCGGCGATCGCCCCTGCCAGATCTTGGTTCCGTTGCCGGAAGCCACGACTCGGTCTACGAAGCTCTCGTATCCGGCCTTGAAGGCCGGATAGTCCTCATCGAAGTACGTCGCGATGATGTCTCTACCGGTGTTCGGCCCGAGGTTTCGCCCCCGCCTCCCCGCGGCACGATCCGCATCGTAGAGAGACGTCGCGATGTGGCCGTCGACCGCATCCCGGACGAGTTTGACCAGGCCGTCGCGATAGCGACCGCCTTCGCCTTCCATCAGGTAGTGCACCAGGACCCAGACTTGAGCGTAGTAGGTGAGCAGCCCCGACTCGCTTCCGGCGACGAAGTACTGAGGCGGCTTGGCGACAAGATCGTCGAGATCGATCAATCGACCGCGGTACTTCGACGACCGGAGTTGCCCGTACCGTTCCAGATTGCGCCAGGGCATGAAGACCGGAACCTTGTCACTGCGACGAAAGCGATGGCCCTCCGCATAGGCGGCCAGTCCTTCCTCGAGGAACGAAGGCAGCGGGTGTCGAAAGACGCTCTGCGTGTATTGATGCCAGCCTTCGTGTGCGAGCATGCAGAGTGTGTCGTACCGACCGATGTCCCAGATGACGCTCTCTGCATCGATCGTATATCCACCCCGTTCGATTCCGAGATAGAGGCTCGCGCCCCGATTGAGTCGCCAGGTGGTCCAGGCGGCCCATTCCGCCCGCGTGCCGAAGACGAACGTGCTCATCCGCTCCGGTGGTGGATCGAGCAGTCCCTTCTCGGAGCCCTCGGAAAGCATGCTTCGGTAGTGCCGGAGCGCGGTCCCCGTGAAGATCGGAAGTGCCGCCTGCAGACGCCCCTCGGGGAGCGTGAGATGGAGCAGGTGGGTCGGCGTCGTGACGAGTTCCCCGTCATATCCACCGAAGGTCCAGGGCTCGGTCGAGACCACGGCGCCGATTTCATCGGTCTTCCCGTCGACGGACCGTTCCTTCATGGCGATCGGACGATCCTCGACCGCAGCCCGGACCGCCGGCCTCGGCGTGTGATCGGGTTCGGTCTCGCAGCCCGTCGGGACCATCCAGAGCACGCACGCGACCGCCACCGCCATCGGGATGGGGTGCGGCGAGTGTTCTTCTCTGCGATCTGAGTCCTGAAGGAACATCCGCGGGCATGGTAGCCCGTTGGGGTGCTTCATCGCTTCATTCGTCCGGAGATCCCGAAGGCGAGGACTGGAACGACCCGCATCCGGCGGCTATTCGAGTGCTTTGAGCCCCGCCTCGGCGGCGGCCAGATCCGACTCCGCGACGTCGAGCATCCGCCGCGTCTCCGCCACCATCTCCGGCTTGGCATTGTTCACGTATCCGGCGTTTCCGAGCTTCCCGGTGAACCCTGCGACCTGCTTTCGCTTGCCCTCGATGACCTTGCGAAGC
>JABABZ010000111.1 GCA_014237965.1 Phycisphaerales bacterium
CGAGTCCCTTCCGAATCAGAGACGCGAGGTTCGCGACCGTGGGGTCGCGTTCGAGCGCGGTCAGAATCGGTTGGACTCGAGAGATCTGGAGGCTGAATTCATCGAGGTCGTCGAGATTTCGGTAGAGGAGGCCGTGGCGTTCGAAGAATTCGCCCGCACCCGGGATGTAGACCTCGTTGAAGAGTTCGGGTTTCTTCTCGAGGGCGGCCTTGAGATCGAGTTCTTCTTCGTCGGCAGTCATATCCTCATGCTAGCCACTCGGAACACCGCGATCCTCCGATGGAACGCCGAGCGCCGCCCGATCGGGCCCAAGCAGCCATCGCGGCGGCTCCGATCGAGCCAGCACGTCTCGAATCGGATCCGTTCCGGATCCCGGCACGGCGAGCAGGCCCGCCAACGGCCCCGGCCCGAGGGTGACTGCCTCGGGGACCAGGCCGAGACCTCGAGCCCCGGCGACGGTGGCCATGCGGAAGAGCTGACAGGCCTCCCACGCCCCTTCGGCTCGCGAGAGGAATCGAATCTCATCAAGCACCGAGATGCGATCCGGCGTCTCCAGACAAGGCATCCCATCAGTTCCCAGGGCGACCTCGATCCCCGCGGCCACAAGATCCCGCCATGGGTGTCCCGGTCGACCCTTCCGAGGATGTCCGAGGAAGGCGCTCGCCCGCGGGCAGTACGCCACCGTGACCTTCTGATCCGCGAGTTTCTGGAGTCGGTCGGCCAGCACCTGGTCCGATTCATCGGGTTCCGTGGGGTAGTTGAGATGTGCCACGAGCCAGGCTCGAGCCGGTTCGACGGCCAGCAACTGGTCGATCGGATGCGCACCGGAAGTCCGGATCGTCTCCCCGCTCGCGATGCTTCCGACGGTGCGGAGCAGATCCATGAAGGGACCGGTGCCATGCCGGGTCAAGGCCGCCTCTTCCGGGGTTTCCGCGAGGTGTGTGGAGACCGGAAGCCCGCTCGCGGCGGCGGCGGCATAGGTCTCCACACTGCACGAATACGGGGCATGAGGCTGGATGCCGACGGCGAATCCCGGCCGCTCGGGGATCGCTTTCGCGAATTCCATCGCCTTGCGGACCCCCTCAAGTCCCTTCTTCGCCCGCCGTCCGATGCCGAACACTTCGACGAACGAGATTCCGCCGATCGGCGAGTCCGCCAACGTGCTCGCCGATGCGAAACCGAGCGCCCCCGCGATATCGCCGACCGCCACCACTCCGCCTCGGATCGACGCGTCGATCCCGGTCGCCACGGCGGCCGCCACGTCCGAGGCCTCCGAGGGTCGGGTCGCTCGAATCCGCCCCAACCACTGCTCGAAGCCCTCGTGACACGGCATCGGGCCCAGACCGGTCAGATCAAGGTGTGCGTGCGCATTGACCAATGCGGGCGTGACGACCTCATGTGGGAGATCGAGGAGCACTGCGTCCTCCACGACCCCCACGGATTCCGGCGAACCGACCGCCAACACCTGGTGGTCATCGATCAGGATGCTGGCAGGAGCGATCTTCCGATCGCCGTCCACGGCTCCCGCGGCTCTGAGCAGGGTTCGGCGACCATCGGTCGTCGGAAGACGTCCATCAGGTCCGGTCTCAAGCGGCTTCATGGGATCGGTCGATTCCTAAGGGGTACGGGAGAGTACGGCAGACTGCCGCTCCTCCATCTACACTCTAAGCCACGAGGGAGTCTCGTTTCGGACCGATCCACCGGTCTTCGCGACTCCGTTTCTGAAACGCCATCCAACCGGGATCCTCACCCATGAAACGACGTCTGCTTCTTCTTCTTCCGATCGCCTTCTCCTCGCTGGGATGCGTCCCCCAGGAGAAGTACGACGACCTCCTCACCGCGTATCGGGCCAAGGAACGACAGAACGTCCAGACGCAGTCTGAAATGGAGGCGATGCAGCAGAACGAGAGCATGCTTCGCGGCCAGCTTCAGAAATCGGTGACCGATCTCGATCAGGCACTCTCGCAACTGGATGATCAGAACGGTGAGATCACCAGGCTCCGCGGCGACTTCGAGGCGATGCTCGAGACCGTGAGCGGCCTCAATGCCGGCCCGCTTCCCGCCGACCTGAATGCCGCATTGGTCCGTCTTGCCTCGCAGAACGCCGAGCTTCTCAGTTTCGACGAACGCACCGGAATGCTGCGTTTCTCCAGCGATCTGACCTTCGACCTCGGCTCGACCACCCTCAACCCGGCCGCCAAGCAGGCCATCGCGGCGCTCGCAGGAATTCTCGAGGGCGGTGATGCGGTGAGTTTCGAGATCCGCGTCGTCGGGCATACCGACAACATGCCGATCAGCAAGCCCGCCACGCGGGCGAAGCATCCGACGAACATGCACCTCTCCACGCATCGAGCGATCTCGGTGAGAGACGCGCTGGTGGCTGACGGCATCGCCGCCAATCGAGTGCAGGTCGCCGGCTACGGCGAGTTTCGACCGGTCGCCGAAAACGGCAAGCGTGGTTCGGCCACGAATCGCCGAGTGGAGATCTTCCTGACGCCGATGCCCGCGGTCATCGAGACGACGGCGGCCCCGACCGCCCCCGAGACCGCCGATGAGTCGACGGCTGATCCCGCTGAGGTCGAACCCCTCAAGTAGTTCGAGACGGCCCTTTCTCACGATTCACACGCCAGGCCTCGGATGACTTTGATCATCCGGGCTTTTCTTCGGTCTGTCGATTGATGCAAGCCGTTGGAAGACAGAGATTTCCGACCAAATCCCGTCTCTGGTTCAAAAATGGCGAGTTCTCGGTTGGGAATCGATGCAATCACCAGATAATGAGGGTTTTGAGCAGGAAAACCGCATCCTTGGGGGCTAGATTAGGGGCAACCTTGCTCGAGGCATTTCCGAGCATCTCGTGCGCTCCCTGCCCTTCCGGCCAGACCGGGTTCTCAGGGATCAATTACCCGAGTCAGTCTCGTCGGCACGCTTCTCATGCTCGGCGACACGGCTGTCTCGGATCCCGTGTCTCCCAATCATCGAGTCCCAACTCGAGGAGAACTTGATCAATGCTTCGACCGATCACCATGATGGCTGGCGTCGCCTGTCTTGCACTCGCACCGACAGCGATGGCGGGACTTCCGCCCAGTATTTCCGAGGTACGCACAGCGCAGCCCGGTGTCGATGTCGACCAATACGTCGAGTTCGTCGGTGAACCGGGGACAGGTCTGAAGGGCCTTCAATTCGTCGTCATCGGTGACCTGGAGGGTGCATTTCCTCCGGAGCAGAACGGTGGTGTCGAGATCGTCGTTCAGTTGAGCGGCGTCTTCCCGCCCGATGGCGTCTTCCTTCTTGCCAATGACTCCTACAGCCTCGGTGACGCCGATCAGGTCGCGACATTCGACTTCGAATCAGGCGAGAACCTGACCATGGTCCTCGCGGGCGGCGAGTTGCTCCAGGTCGGTGACGATCTCGACATGGACAATGACGGCGTTCTCGATCGCAACTCGATCGACATCGTCGACTCCATGGCCATACTCGTCGATGCATTCCCCGACGGATTCGGCGCCGAGTACTACTACAGCGAAAACACCGTCGGCCCGGTCGCCGGCTTCGCCCCGCTGCATGCCTGGCGTTGCACGGATACCGGTGCGTGGCGTCCCGGCACGGACGCCATCGGCGGCGACAACGAGACTCCCGGGTCCGTCAATCCCGATTGTGGTGGCGGTGGCGGAGGCCCTGACGGCCTCATCATCAACGAACTTCGTATCGATCACTCCGGTGCCGACAATGATGAGTTCTTCGAACTCAAGGGCGATCCCAACGCCTTGCTCGACGGATACACCCTGATCGTGATCGGTGACGGTTCGACCGGCAGCGGCACGATCGAGAACGTCTCGAGCCTCGACGGGTACCAGATGAGCTCGAATGGCTACTTCGTCGGTGCGAGGAGCACCTTCACGCTCGGTATTCCCGATGCGATCTTCGATGATCTCGCCTTTGAGAACAGCGACACGCTCACCTTCTTCCTCGTCTTCGGGTTCACCGGCGCCATCGGCGACGACCTCGACGTCGATGACGACGGGCTGCTCGACGACTACCCGTGGGACAAGATCGCCGACGGCGTGACGGTCCTCGAGACCTGCGAGACGCCTCCGACCAGCACCGAGTGGGGCTACGCGGACGTCGTGGTTCCGCCGAACGGCACGTACGTCGCGGGCGGCATCTTCCGATGCGAGCCGAGTGGCGATTGGACGATCGGCAGCTTCACCGATTACGCCTCGGAGCACACCCCCGGCGAAGACAACATCGAGTGCGAGTCGGTCGGCTGCGGCGGTCTGGCACGAAGTTGCTTCACACCTCAGGACGGCCCTGGTTGCAGTGACATCGTGCTCTGCGAGCTCGTCTGCGAAAGCGACGTCGCCTGCTGCACCGCCAACTGGGATGTCAACTGTGCGAACCTCGCCGCAAGCTTCCTCCAGTCGGGAGATGCTCCGGCGGTCTCCATCAACGAGTTCCGGACGAAGCAGCCCGGAACCGACGATGACGAGTACATCGAGATCATCGGTGATCCCGGTGAGAGCCTCGACGGCCTGAGCGTCCTGTTCATCGGCAGCGATGGTTGTGAACCGAACGGCGTCGTCGTTCACCAGTACAACCTTCAGAGCCAGACGATCCCCGGAAGCGGGTACTTCGTGATGGGCGATCCCACTCTGAGCCTCGGTGCGGGAGCTCCGGACTACGCGATCGATCTCGAGTTCATCGATGGCGGCAACCTCACGGTCCTGCTGGCCTGGAACT
This sequence comes from Phycisphaerales bacterium, assembly GCA_014237965.1. Taxonomy (GTDB): domain Bacteria; phylum Planctomycetota; class Phycisphaerae; order Phycisphaerales; family SM1A02; genus UBA12014. The sequence continues at coordinate 4,738 of JABABZ010000111.1, forward strand.
TCACCGGTGCCAGAGGCGAGGACCTCGACGCGGTGGACAACTGCACCCTCGACTCCACCCCCTGGGATTCCACCGTCGGCGACGTCATCGCGATGATCGGCGACTCCAGCGGGAACTGCACCTATCTGAACGCGATCGAAGTCGGTCCCGACGACATCTACACCGCCGCCCACGCCTACAAGTGTGCCAGCGGTGACTGGGACTGGAGCGCCTTTGATCCGGCTCTCGGATCCGACACCCCGGGCCTCGAGAACCCGGAGTGCGGAGCGCCTCCGCTCCTCTGCGGCGATCCAACCACAGGCGACTGCTTCGAAGTCGGCGTGGCCGGCTGCGACGACGAGGCCTGCTGCAGTCTCGTGACCTTGATCGACCCCTTCTGTGCCACCGACTCGTGGGACGAGACGTGTGTCTCCCATGCGATCAACGGTTGCCTGGACAATGGCAAGTTCGCCCCGGCGATCTCGATCTCGGAAATCCGAGTCGACCAGCCGGGTATCGACCTTGACGAGTACATCGAGATCAAGGGGCCTGCGGGCACCTCGCTCGACGGCGTCTCGGTCCTGGTGGTCGGCGACGGTGCCGGCGGCTGCGGAAGCCTCGAAGTCGCGGTCCCGCTCGGCGGTATCACGATCGGTGGAAACGGGGTCGCCCTCGTGAACACCGCAGCCTTCACGCTCGCCACACCGGGCACGGTTCGTCGCTTCAGTTTCGAGAACAGCGACAACCTGACCTTCTTCCTGGCCTTCGGCTTCATGGGTGAAGCGGACATGGATCTGGATACCGACGACGACGGCGTCCTGGACGTGCTGCCGTGGGTGGCCCTGATCGACTCCGTGAGCCTCATCGAGACCGATGTGGTTCCAGAAGAAGGTGATTGCTACTACTCCGACACCGTGGTCGGTCCGGACATCGACATCGATGAGAACGCGTTCGCCCCGGCCCAGGTCTGGGCGTGTGACGACTCCGGAGTCTGGAACATCGGCACCTACGATCCGTTCAGCAAGGATCCTCCGGCCGCCGATACTCCCGGCATCGAGAATCCTGAATGCGGCGGCGGCCCTGAGTGCCCCGGCGACTTCAACGATGACGGTTTGATCAACGGTGCCGACTTCGGTTCACTGCTCGCCGCCTGGGGCCTCTGTTCTGGATGCCCTGAGGATCTGAACGGTGACGGCGAGGTCAGTGGTGCGGATGTCGGTCTCCTCCTGTCGCTCTGGGGTTCCTGTCCCTGATCAGGTCGCCCCGTTCGTCTGATAACCTCAATGCCGGGCGGTCGCAAGGCCGCCCGGTTTTCCCTTTTGAGCGACTGGCCGAAACGGCCGAATCCATCATCAAGAGTTCGCAGTCTTTATAGGTGCAAGTCGTCGATTGAGAAGTAGAATCAGGGAATAGTCAGAGTTTCCAGATACCCTCACTCGGAGATGAAGAGAAATGCGTCGAGCCATTCATTCGCTCGCCGGTGCAACCGGCCTCCTGCTGACTGCAGGACTGCATGCCCAGACATGCGATACGGTTCTCAACACCGGCAGTCTCGATATCACCCAAGGTGGTGTCTCCTGTGCCGCTGATGGAATCACCACGACCAACTTCTACGCGAAGAGCTACGACCTGAGCGTCCTTCTTCCCGGCGAAGACTTCGAACTCAGCTGCATCGAGTTCGGTGCGACCAACAGCGGACTGGCCCTTGCGGGCGGAGTCACCGTGTACCTCGATACCGACGGCGGCGCCCCACAAGCTCCGGGAATCGACCTCGAAGAAGTGGGCTCCGTGGACTTCGAACTTCCCCAGGCCGCAAACGTGCTCTATCAGGTGTCCTTCGATCCACCCCTCTGCCTCGCGGCCGACGGTGTCTATGTGATCGAGCTGTTTCTCCCCGCCTCGACCGACGGATTCGCGTCCATCGCCGGCAACGTCGGCCCGGACGAGCAGACCTACATCCGTACCGACGACTGCGGCCTTGGAACCTACGTGTCCTACGATTCCATCGGCTTCCCGACCCAGTTCTGGGCCCAGCAGCTCATCGGCGAGGCTGGATGCGACGGCGTCGTCTGTGACTGTTACACCGGCAGCGACTGCTTCGTGCCGCACGAAGAACCCGGCTGCGATGATCCCATCTGCAGTGCCACGGTCTGTAGCTTCGACCAGTTCTGCTGCGACGTGACCTGGGACGAAACTTGCGCGGGACTGGCCGACGCCTACTGTGGCGTGACCGGATTCCCCTGCGACTTCCCGAGCGCCAACCTCGAGGAGACCGAGGCCTGTGGTGAAGACACCAACGGCGGTTGCAACATGGATGTCCCCGCATTCGAGTCGATCTCGATCGGAGACACCGTCGCCGGCACCTACTTCACCGACGAAGCCGCCGACGTCCGCGACACCGACTGGTACGAGTTCACGATCACCGAACGATCGATCGTCACTTGGACGATCTGGAGTCGGGTCACGGTCGACAACTTCATCATCAACGACCAGTGTGGCGATCTGCTCTCGATCGTCGCAGCAGGCTCCGGCGACTGCCCGAGCGTGAACACCGCGTGCCTCGAGGCCGGAACCTACCGTGCATTCGTCGCACCGGTCGTCGACGGAAACCTCCCGTGCGATCTCCCGGAATTCCCGGAATACGTCGCATCTCTCGAAGCCGAACCCACGGACGGCTGTCCCGGATTCGACGAGTGTGCCGGAGGCTCGGAAGCCCTCAGCCCCAACTCGGATCTGGCCTTGACCCTTGGTGGCATCAGTTGTGCCGCAGGTGGAATCACCACCGAGAACACCTGGGCGGTCACCCTCGACCTGGCGACCGGATCCACCGGTGGCTTCGACGTCTCGGTCTCGTGCGTCTCCTTCGGCGTCAACAACGGCGGGTCGGAGGTTCCGACGCTCGTCCAACTCTGGATCGACACCGACGGTGGCGATCCGGTCGAGCCCGGCGTCGATCTCGAGCTGATCGGAACTCGCGAGACGGTCAGCGTGACCGGGCAGAACCTTCAGCGAGCATCGTTCGATCCCCCGATCTGCATTCCGGCTGACAGCCAGGTGGTCGTCAGTCTTTCCATGGAACCCAGCACGGACGGCTTCGCGACCTTCGCGGGGAACAACCTCCCCTCGGATAGCTCGACGTACATCCTCAGCGCCTCATGCGGCCTGACGACGTTCACGAAGTTGGAAGACATCGGTTTCCCGGACTTCAACTGGGTGGCTGAACTCGAGGCTGATCTGGGATGCAGCGACGATGGTTGCACCGGCGACTTCAACGATGATGGTGTCGTCGATGGTGCCGACTTCGGCTACATCCTCGCGGCCTGGGGGCCCTGCAAGTTATGCCCCGAGGATCTGGACGGCAACGGCACCGTGAACGGCGCCGACGTCGGCCTCCTGCTCGCGGTCTGGGGCGTCTGCCCCTGATCGATTCGTCGAGCCATCGTCCAGCCATGAGAGATTCCTCACGGGGCGGCCTTCGGGCCGCCCCGTGTTTCTTTTTCGACCGACTCCCCTGACGGGGGAATCCGTCATACTCTCACGGAGATGTCCTCGCGAAGCCTTCCAGTCATCCTCCTTCTTCCCGCCTTTCTCGGCGACTGGATCGTGAGAATGCTCGCGCCGGTCGGGGAGTTCACCCGATTCAGCCTCGCCGTGGTCGGCTGGACCGTGGCAAGTCCCGGGTCCTGGCTCAATCGCAGGAGAATCGCCCCTCCGATCTTCACGGTCGGCGTCGCCAGCATTCCCGTGGTCGCCACCACGGGAATGTTCATCGGGATGATTCTCGCGCTCGAGGGATTCGCCCAGTTCAACGCCCTCGGAATGGCGGACCGAATGGGTGGGATCATCAACTCGAGCGTGGTGAAACAGATCGGCCCGGTGCTCGCGGCGGTGATGGTCGCGGGACGGGTGGGCGGAGCATTGGCCGCGGAGCTCGGCACCATGCGGGTCACCGAACAGCTGGATGCCATGCAGGCGATGTCCGTCGATCCGGTTCGGAATCTCGTGGTACCTCGCTTCGTCGCCTGCGTGGTGATGACGCCCATTCTGACCATGTACTCCAACGCCCTCGGTGTCTGGGGCGCGTGGGCCATTCTGACCGGCCTCTTCGATGTGAACACCGCCGACTACTGGTATTACACGGGGCTCGTCGTCCACTGGTGGGATCCATTCGCAGGCCTGCTCAAGAGCGTCTTCTTCGGCGCCGCCATCGGTCTGGTCTCCTGCTGGCGCGGCTTCACGTGCGCCGGTGGCGCGAGCGGCGTCGGCAGGGCCGCGACCAGCGCCTTCGTCACGAGCTTCCTGGCGATCATCGTGATCAACCTGGTCCTGGCAAGCTTCCTGAACGAGCTCTACTACACGATCTTCCCCACGGGAATCCGTTCGGTGCTCGGCTGATCCGGCGGAACCTGCCGGTCGAATGATGCGAAGATCGAGACGAACGCACTGATTCCTTTCGCAGGAGAATCGACATGCCCGACCTGACCACCATCATGCCTCTGGCTGCCTGCCTCGCGTGTTCCGCGATGTCCGGGCCGACCGTCTCTCCGGAATCCCAGGTGATCCAGGACAAGGCCACCGGGGCGAGGCAGGTCGCGGCACCCGCAGACTCCTGGCCGGGGTGCCCCGCTCCCCCGCTCTATCGGAGCGACCCGAGGGGATACACCGTGGGGCTCGCGATCGACATCGGGGCGACATCACAGACCAGGGGGGTTCCGGATCCGTTTCTCTCCCTCGGAGGATCCATCACGATCGCAGCTGCGACCGTGGACACCGCGACGGTCTCGGATCTTCGAGGACTCGAGACATCGATCAGGTTGAACGGCGTCCCTCAGAACTCGTCGGCTCGAGTGGAAGGCGACCCCCTGAGCGGATCACAGCGCATCAGCCTGGACATTCCTCGGGGCGCCTTGCAGGCCGTCTCGGCCCGCGCGACCTGGCCGGCGATCGCGTTCAGCAGCGGGGACGACGAGCAGA
>JABABZ010000112.1 GCA_014237965.1 Phycisphaerales bacterium
AGCCCCCGCCCTCGCGACCCATTCGTTTCTTCCGATTCTTCGGACCTTCGCAGGCTCCGCCGGTATCGAGATCGAGACCCGGGACATCTCCCTCGCGGGCCGGATCGTCAGCCGTTTCCCGGAGTGGCTCGAACCCGAACAGCGCATCGACGATCACCTCGCCGAACTCGGATCGCTGGCATCGTCGCCGGATGCCAACATCATCAAGCTTCCGAACATCAGCGCATCCATGCCCCAGCTCAAGGCCGCCATCGCGGAACTTCAGAAGCAGGGATTCCGCTTGCCCGACTATCCCGACACGCCCGGCACCGACGAAGAACGCGACGTGAAGGCCCGCTACGATTCGATCAAGGGCAGCGCCGTGAACCCCGTGCTCCGGGAAGGAAATTCCGATCGCCGCGCCCCCCGTGCCGTGAAGGAGTACGCCCGAGCCAATCCGCATCGAATGGGCGCCTGGACCTCCGATTCGAAGACGCACGTCTCATCCATGAGCACTGGTGATTTCTTCGGCAACGAACAATCCACGACCGTAGAGACCAACACGACGGCTCGGATCGAGCACCACTCCAAGAACGGCGAGGTGACCGTGCTCAAGGACGACCTCGCCCTGCTGGGCGGCGAGATCATCGATGCCACCTTCATGAGCCGCAATGCTCTGGTGGCGTTCCTCGAACGCGAGATCGCCGACGCAAGAGAAAGCGGCGTCCTCTTCTCGGTCCACTTGAAGGCGACGATGATGAAGGTGTCCGACCCGATCATCTTCGGGCATGCGGTCTCTGCATTCTTCGCCCCGGTGTTCAAGAAGCACGCCGAGCTCTTTGAACGACTGAAGGTCGACAACCGGCACGGATTCGGCGACGTGATCGCCAAAATCGCGGATCTTCCCGCCGAGGAACGAGCCGGTATCGAAGCCGATATCGCCACCGCACTCGCCGACGCGCCCGCGATCGCCATGGTCGATTCAGACCGAGGAATCACCAATCTGCATGTGCCAAGCGATGTGATCATCGACGCGTCCATGCCCGCCATGATTCGCGAGTCCGGTCGCATGTGGAACGCCGAAGGCGAGACCCAGGACGCGAAGACGGTCATTCCCGACCGCTCCTACGCCGGGGTGTATCAGGCGGTGATCGACGATTGCATCGCCAACGGCGCCTTCGACCCCACCACCATGGGCAGTGTCCCGAACGTGGGCCTCATGGCCCAGAAGGCCGAAGAGTACGGCTCCCATGACAAGACCTTCGAGATCTCCGACCCTGGAACGATCCGCGTCGTGGACTCGACAGGAAAGACGCTGTTCGAACATGAAGTCGATACCGGTGACATCTGGCGAATGTGCCAGGTGAAGGATGCGCCGATCCAGGATTGGGTGAAACTGGCGGTGACCAGAGCTCGAGCGACCGGAGCGCCGGCCGTGTTCTGGCTCGACCGATCCAGAGCCCACGACGCCCAACTCATCAACAAGGTCGACCAGTACCTTCAGACACATGACACCGAGGGTCTTGAATTCCACATCATGGCTCCGGCCGATGCCTGCCGCTTCAGTCTCGATCGCATTCGACGCGGCGAGGACACGATCTCGGTCACCGGCAACGTCCTCCGTGACTACCTCACCGACCTCTTCCCCATTCTCGAGGTCGGAACCAGCGCCAAGATGCTCTCGATCGTGCCATTGATGAATGGCGGCGGACTCTTCGAGACCGGCGCCGGTGGTTCCGCACCGAAGCACGTCCAGCAGTTCGAGAAGGAAAACCACCTCCGCTGGGACTCCCTCGGCGAATTCCTCGCGCTCGCGGCGAGTTTCGAGCATCTCGCCTCGAGGACCGGAAACGACTCAGCGGCGATTCTCGCAAAGACGCTCGACGATGCGACCACGCGATACCTGATGGAGAACCGTTCCCCCAGCCGCAAGGCGGGTGAACTCGACAACCGCGGCACTCACTTCTATCTCGCGATGTACTGGGCCCAAGCCCTTGCGGGACAGACCGATGATCCAGCCCTCGCGGCACGCTTCGCCCCGATGGCGGCGGCGATGGAGGACCGGGAGAGCGCGATCGTCGCCGAGTTGAACGACGCCCAGGGCGTTCCGATGGACATCGGCGGGTACTTCCAGCCCGACACCTCGAAAGCGGCCGCAGCGATGCGTCCGAGTGGCACCTTCAACGCGATTCTGGAGGATCAGTTCGCCGGAGCCTAGACGCCGGCGCGCCTCACGCTGCGGCGAACGCCTCCGTGATTCGCTGCTCCTGACCGCATCGAAAAAGGTCGGCGTGTCCGAGGTCGGAGAACACGATCTCCTTCACGGTTCGCGCATGGGGATTCCAATGCTCCTTGGCCAGAGGGCCCAAGGACAGAGGAGCGCCCGAACGGAAAAGAGTGAGATCGGCATCGATCGGCCTGGTCCGGTGTCGAGCGAGTGCGTGCAACTGGCAGGCCCCGATCCTCACGAGCCGGCGTTCGACCGTCCCGCCCGACATCGCGACCTTCCACGCCTTGGCGATGGCGAGGCCCCGACGCCATCGTGGATAGAACGCGACCGCTTCAGCCGGGTGCGCATCGAGCAAGACAAGCCTGCCGTTCCGAGGGGCGAGTTGGTGAAGAACCGCTTGGCCGAGGGCGCCCCCCACGCAAAATCCGAACACGTAAACCGGTGCCTCGAGATCAAGCCCGTTCTGGATCTCGGCCTGCGAGATTGGCGCCACGATGTCCTCCATCTTCCGAGGAATCCCAGCCCGCTCATCCAACCCGAGATGATCCCAGCCCACGACCTCCATGGATTCGGGCATGACCCCCGCAAGTCGATGGAACGCCGCGACCGATCCGTGAATACCTGGAAACAACAGCACGCGACCACTTCCGGGACATCCTTGACGAATGACCTGCCGCGACAGCGGTGATTCGATCTGCGGAAGCGTCTGGATGAGACGAGCGCAATCCGCGATGCCCAGGTGATCTCGGAATTCATCGTCGAGGCGTCGCCCGAATCTCCCGCGAACCAGATCGAGGAAGCACGCTCTGATTCGATCACTCGTTCGAAGCACATCCGCATCGATCATTTTCGCAAACGCGCTGGACTCCCGCGAAACCGCGGCCGCTTGTTGAAGCAGATGATGCAGGATTCCGCAGGTATGCCGAATCTCCGGGGGATACTTCATGCCTTGACGATGCCGCGAGAGCAAGGCGAGGCAATCTCATTCCCGGACTTCCAGAAAACGAGAGGCCGACCATCTCACCGAATCCTTGAAAACCAAGTTATCGACCCGGAGCAGCCTCTCGCAACCACCCTCGAACCAGATCTTCAAGGTCCGATTCGCCAGAGTCCTTCATCGGACCAAAGTACCGACGTTCGATCTCCGCGACCGTGCTTCGCAATTCTCCTCGTCGTTCGAGTGCGTGACGATCACCGAACGGCTCGTCGATGCGCTCGAGGGCGTGCCCGCCGGATCGTGAGGACCCGATCGCCAGGCGCGCGCGGCTCGGTCAGGCGGTAGCTCTCTGGTTGTCTTCCGGGGCGTCGCCGAACTGCATGGCGGGCATGATGAGGTGCTCGAATCGATGACAAACAAGGTCAACATGGCCTAGGTCTGGAAGTAGAAACTGCTCGCAGCATTGCACGAAGGGCGACCAGTCTTCCGCCGTCACTGGCCCGAGCGAGAGTGGACTCCCAGAGCGAACCAGGGTCATTGGAATGTCGATCCGCGACGGACGATGACTCTCCATCGCGCTAAGCTGAACGATTCCCATCTCGATCAATTGCTTTTCGAGCCGGCCGGATGCCATCGTACGACTCAGCTCGCTCTTCACGGCGTGACGAAGTCCCGCGAGGGGACCAACCTCCGTCACCGCGACCGATGGATGGCCATCGAAGACCACGAGCCGGCGGCGCTGCTTCGCATTTCGACCAAGCACATTCAGCAGTTCATGAGCGAATGCCCCTCCGAGGCAGAAACCGAACACCATGACTTCATCGAAGTCCTCAAGCCGCCCAACCTCAGATGCTAATCCATCGGCCCAGATTTCTACTTGATCGGTCATGGTCTGAGGAATCGAATCGCCGGCAACGAGACCGGAATATTCCAGACCGATGGCGTCGAACGCGGGCGTCATTTGCGTGACCAGCGGCTCGAAGCTCCATGCGGTTCCATGTATTCCCGGGACGACCAGAATCAGCGAGCGGCCGTTGCCTCTCCGCAGTCTCAAGACCGAATTGATCGAACTTCGATCGAGCGAATCCTGAATCGTTTTCGCGAGAGAAGGCAGATCTGTTCCGGCGGTGACGACCTCACTCGACAGCCCCTTTCCGAATCTCGCTTCAACGCGTTGAACAAAACGCAATCGATCTTCGGTCGTCAATGACTCCAGATCGAATCGCGTTGAGGTTTGAGATGTTCCAACCTCCAGCGAATGAAGAATCGCCCGAATATTGCTCAATGTCTTATTCAGGTACCACATCTTGTCCAATCGCTCATCAAGACAAAAATACCGTCAATCGGAGTCGCCAACGCCTACATGTCCTTGTACAGCATGCGTTGAGAATCGGATTCCGCAAGCGACCATCGAGTCACATCTGAAGAAAAAAGACGATGGCGACGCAGGGGGTCAGGCGTTGGGAACAATGCTCCGATAAGACCATTGCGAGCGTGGTCGGATCTGACTGAAAAGTCGTCCATCAAAATAGTCTGAACCACTCAAACCTTCAGCGAGCAGCAATTGCTTCTTGGACCCACGCTCGAACGATCGTCTCGAGACCTGTTTCGTCGGCGCGACCCTGCGGCCCGAAGAAGTTCGTTTCGATGTCTCCGATCGTGGCTCTCAAGTCTCCTCGACGCCCCGGCCGAAGCCGATCTCCATAATCCGCATCGATGCGCTGAAGCGTCGCAACCGCCGCGAACGGCGACCATCGTGATGGAAGCAGGTCCTGAAGTTCATTCGTCGTCTCGCACTCTCCTCGATTTCTCATCATGAACATGACGAACACCGCCGAGAAGACCACCACCGCCCCACCGAACACTCCCCAGGCCCATGCACGGATGCCCCGACCGATTTCGACCACGCCTCCGGTCACGGGAACCAGATCCATGTCGTCGAAACGCCGTGATTTCAATTCCGCGATCACACCATCCACCGGGACGGGAACGACGAAGTCTCCAGTGACGGCGGCCTTGGCTTCGGGGACATATCGAACCGTCCAGCGACGTTCCGTCGCCTGACGATGAATACCGTCTTCGTCCGGGCCGGCGAACTCCTGCTGATCATCCTCCGAGGTGAGCCGGAACAACATCCCCTCGTCCTCCGCCGCCTCGGTCATGCTGAACGGATGGGATTCGATTCCGTCTTCCGCGACCCGATACCCCGCAACGGCGCCATCGACGCCGGTCAGGAGTCCGTCAAGATCTCCGATCACGCCTCGCCCGCGAACGGTGATCTCGAGCGTCACCTCTTCGGCCGCGTTCCGCGTGTCGACGACCTGCTCGATCTCCAGATCCCGAAGCGGCCGTCCACCGCTCGATGCCGCCGCATCGATCGGAGGAGAGTTCGACTCGATGGCCAGAATCACCGGCCCGGTCTGGTCGATGAAGTCGAGATCCATGCGCACCGGAGGAATTCGTTCGATGCTGGGATCGGTGGCCTTGAGAACGACATATGCGAGCGGCTTCTCCTGCCAACCGGGCTCACCGGTCTCCCGAACCTCGATCGAGGGATTCATCGAATCGAAGAAACCGATTCCCTCGATCTCAAATCCCTTTGACAACGAACTCCGAATCGATCGTTCCAACCGATCGCGGTAGTTCACCGAGGTACCTCGGTTTCCCAGATTCACGTACACCCCGTTCTGGAGGTACTTGGCGAATCCATCCGTCTCTCGGTCGACCGCATTGGTGTAGCGGAGCGAGACCACGACCGCGAACGGATCCTGTGTCCCGACCCGATCCGGACCGTCGATCGCGAGTCGAAGGTGAATCTCGTTGTCGATCAGATCCTCATAAAGCGCGTTGATCCGTCGCAACGGCGCCGCCGACGGGTGATCACCCACGATCCGAAGCGCATGCCGAACGACCCGCGGCTTGACTTCGGGATTCAACGAGTCGACCGCGGTCACGAGCTTCGAGGCAAGGAGACCGAGATGCTCCTCCGCAAGCGACGGTTCCATCCCCAGGATGGTGGCTCTGATCCGCTCGATCTGCTCATCCCGCTCCGACCCTTCGAAGAGGATGTTGTCCCTCGTGACTTCCGAGAGATTCGTTGCGCCGATGGCCGTGTTGAACCATGCTTCGAAGACGAAGGTGGAGGGCTTCTCTTCGCCCCGGCCCGCCGCAGCCGCATACGCCTGTGCCGCCTTTTCAAAGGAGTCGAAGCTCTCGTCACGAAGTCGATCGTAGTCCGCCAGATCGCCGTCGTTCGTGGAGCGACGATGTTCGAGCCGCTCGTAGGCGAGCGCCGCTCGACGGACCGCATGCTGCCACGAGTCGGGTTCCGCCTCCAGCGCTCTTTCGATGAGACGCATCGCCAACTCGTATCCGTCCTCGACGACCTGGGCGATCTCGGCCCCGTTCCGTCGCATCCCGAATCGCTGCTGTACTTCACGCGATCGCCAGTCACCACTGAGCCCTCCTTGCATCGCGGCAGCCAGTCGAGCCGCGGTCGCCGGAGGGAGTTCGCCGATGGGTCCGAGGATCCGAACGATGTCCGCTTCGGTGTACGCTTCCGAACGACTGTGACATGCCTGGAACGCTTCGACCACGCCGGGGAGGCTCCTCGGGTCGACGCCACGTTGATCGACCAGATCCAGAACCCGTAGAAGCCGGTCGAGATTCCGTGCCTGTCGTCCTCTCGTGAGGGGCGCGGCAGCCATCCCGACCCGACCCCCGTAGGCGAAGATCGCCGCCTGAATCGCGGCGTTCTGACTGCTTCCCGCGTTGGGCCGAAGACGATTCACCCAGAGGTCGAGAAATTCCTCGCTCATCTCCTCGGCCTCGTCGGGGTGCTTGGAGATTCCCGTCTCCAGAATGTCCAGTGCCACGTCGATCTCGTCGGCCCGAGTCGCGACACCCGTGAAGGCGCGGTACGCCCGGACTGCGAGGCTGGGTTCGATCGAATCGAGCCAACTCTCCTCGGGCATCGCACGCATCAGCATCGCCACCCCAGGTGGCGGTCCGCCCCGAACCGCCTTGGCGGTGGTGGCCGCTTCCGCTTCCGCGACCAGACCGGTGGTCAGCATTCGCAGCGGGACACGAATCACTCGTGAATCGACGCGTCCGGACTCGAGGAGAGTCTCGACCGCGGATTTCATGACCAGAATCGCTCTGGCTCGTTCGGTCTCGCTCAGCGAACTCTTCCCCAGAAGCATGGCATCCAAGGCGATCACCTCGAGCGCCGCCGGAGCGAGACTCTCGCTCGCGAACACCGCCTTGAGCCAGACGGTCGCCTGTGCTTCGGGCACTTCGGGGAGCCGTTTGACTGCCGCCCGGAGCGCCTCCTGTCGGACCTTGAAGTCCGCACCTTCGATCAGCGCCAGTTCACCGAACAACTCCCACGCCCGCAACGTCTCGTCCCGATCCGCGTGATAGAGACCATGAATCAGCAGACCTCGAGCGTCCTGTTGTTCACGAACCCGATCGATCGGGGGGAGATAGAGATACGCTTCGTCCGGCATTCCAGCCCGAGCGAGCAAGGCCGCGGTGCGCGGGTGATTGGACTCGTCGGTGCCACCGAACAGGCGGGTTCCCGAACGGATCTCCCCCAGCATCGGACCGGTCGAGGATCGCGTGGACGCCTGTTTGAGCAACTGACCCAGGACGTCGATCTGCCAATCCGTCGGCTCACCCGGCGCGGCGTTGGCCAACGCGAGGACTTCTTCGGGAAGCAGCATCGGATCGCCCTGATTCGTCGACTGGATGACGTGCGAATAGATGCCGGGTGCTTCATCACCAGCCCGCTCCGCCAGGAACCACTCGAGCACCTGCCATTCCCCGGCCATCACGTTCATGTGCAGCCATTCCGCGATCTCCGCCGGAGTGGCGGCATCGTCGGGACGGTCCTGTTGAACCAGGCCGAGCCGGGTCCTGGCGGAGAGAACCGCCTGAGGCGTCCGGGCGAACTTCTTCCGAGTCACCAGTGGAAGAAGAGGTTTCGGACGCCCGGCGCCGGCGGACTCGACGACGAACAACCCCAGAAGATCGATCTCCATCGACTCGTAGAGTCCCCTCATGGCCGCTTGTTCGTCGGGCGGCAGCGCCTCGTAGATCTGCTTGAGTCGCGCCGCTTCATCGGCACCGATCCGGGGCTCGTCGTCCACATCGATGAGTACGGCCGACGGCATTTCGACGGCTTCCACCGACGACGAATCGATGATGGCCGGTCTGGCTGGCACAATTCGCATGGGACGAATCACGCTGGCCGGTTTTGATTGCCCGGCGATCAGGGGTGGCGAGATCGCGGCGATGGCGAGAACGAGCCCGCTCATCGCACATCCTCGGAGAAGCCGACCCCCAAGGCGATGTGTCCGTCCGATTTGTTCAATGCTGTACATGGTGAGACTGCCGTTCATATGTGTGTTTCAATTTTCCATCACCGATTGATTCGATCGCGTGCCCATGGACACTTCCTACCACCCCGGCCCGATCGGCCCGGCGCCACCGGCACCTCGACCATCCCGTTGAGTCGGCGGACGTGGCGACACGCCCGGAGGTCCCTGACCTGGCCGCCGACCACGTGTCGCCCTCGGACTCTCACGCGGCAATGCCCGGCCTTCGAGTTCGGACTTGTCCATCTGTTCGAGATCGATCGCCCGCTCGACGTTGTCTTCGAGGCCCTGGACCAATTCCGGGTCGCCGTTCTCGGCCCGTGCAGTCTCGGCGAGGTAGCGGAAATGCTGCCGAGCCTTGACCACCTCGGCCCGCCACTTCACCGCCGGCTCACCGGCAAGTCGAAGCAAGCGAGCGCCGAAGTAATGCGCCGTCGCCAACTCTTCTCGAGCCGCCCGCGCCAGTTCCTGATCGCCCGGTTCGTCGGATCGGGGTTCGATCAAGGCTTCGAGATCCGCCGCCCCGTCCCAGATCGCGCCCGATCGCACCTTGGCTCGTCCCTTCGACCATCGAACCCGATCCAAGGTCCGAGGATCTTCGTCGTCGAGCCGTTCCTCGACCTGCGCATAGGCGTCGGCCGTCTCACTCCAGCGGTCCGCCGCCTCTTCGTAGGCGACCCGTTCGACCTCCATGGCCGCCAGAAGCGATTCGTCGACTTCCGGGGCTTCGCCGGAGGTTCCCGAGTCGAGAAAACCTGCTCGCCGCCGCTCGATGGCCGCCAGATGCGCTTGATAGGCACGTCCTTGCGCGGCGATCGCTTCGCGTTCGAGTTCGCCGGCCTCCCGGAATCGAACTGCAGCGATCTCGCGAGCAGCCAGCGTGTGGCCCGGCCCGAAATGAAACGCGAGCACCGCGACCGGGATCAGCGCCCAGATCGTCCAGCCCGCCCGCCGAATCGTGTTTCGAGTACCGGTCATGCGGCCCCCTCCCGATTCAACTCGGCGCCCTCGTCGGATCTCCAACCACGAGTCCAGGATCGAG
>JABABZ010000113.1 GCA_014237965.1 Phycisphaerales bacterium
GGCGTGTCGCAACCGAAGACGACGAGCGGAAGCAGGATCGTGGCGGCTAGAAGTCGCCGGTGATGGCCGGTGAAAGTGATGTGTTGCATGTCGTGTTCCATTGTGGGATCCTAATTCATTCTCAATCCGCGGAGACGCCCGAGAGAGTTTCGAGAAGCATGAAGACCAGTGGGCCGGCAAGCAGTAGCAGCGTCGCGGGAAGCAGCATGACTCCGAGCGGAAGAATCATCTTTACGGAAGATCGATGGGCTCGCTCTTCGAGGGTCTGAAGATCCTCGTAGCGGAGACCGTCGGCGTGGATCCGGATGGACTTCGAGAGTTCGGTGCCGAACCGTTCCGACTGCTCGAGCAACGACCCGAGTAGCAGAAAATCTCTGATCCCCGTCCGCTCCGTCGCCGATGCGAGTGCAGACCGCCAATTCCCGCCAAACTGGAGTTCGATCTCGACCCGACGCATTTCTTCGGCCAGCGCCGAGGAGGCGCCCTGCACGTGCGTCGTCACCACCCCCCACGCCGACACCAAGCCGAGCCCACCCTCGAGCGAGATCTGCAGCAGGTCCAGCATAAGCGGAAATTCCGCGATCATCGCATCGTGCCGTTCGCCGATCCGCCAGCGAATCCACGCCTCCGGAACGAACCATCCGAGCACCGCGCCGATGAAGGCGAGGAATCCGGACCCGACTACCCCGACCGCGAGGATCCGAGCGAGCCACGCACCAAGGACGACGCCGACGAGCGTGAGCAAGATCGCGCCGACAAACAAGACCGCCTGTAGCAGCGGCGGCTCGATCCCCGCCGCGGAATAGCGTCGGCAATTCGCCTCGGGGACCATTCCGGCGATCCAACGCCCCCGGCCCGACCTCATCCCCGGGGCCGTCCCGCCCAGGCGTCGTCGAAGTCCGCTGCGGAAATGCGCATCGCGGCGTTGAAGAATGTTCCCGAGTACGAGCACCACGAAGAACGCGATGACGGAGGCAATGATCTGCTGTGGCATCATGCCGGCACCCCGCTTGATCGCGGATCGATTCGCGCGAGTCGTTCGAGGCTCAGCATTCCAGTCACGATCAGTGTCGCGGCAATCGCAAGCAGCAGATTGCCCATCGGACGATCAAAGAGGAAGTCGAAGTACCCGTCGATCGAAGCACCCATCGCCAAGACCACCATCACCGGGAAGACCGTCAGCAGGGCGCCGGCGATCCGCCCATAGGCCAGGATCGTCCGAGCTCGACGCCGAATGAGCCCGCGATCGACGAGGGCCCGGACCAGCCGGTCGGTGGTGTCCGCCAGATTCCCGCCGACCTCCAGCTGAACCATCACCGCGAGGCCGAAGGCCCGAATTTCCGGCCGCACGGATCGCAAGAGCACTCGTTCGATCGAGGTCGCAAGGTCCTCCCCGAGTTCACCCCGTTTCACGATCTCTCGGAACGCCTCGCCCGCTTCGCCGCTGGCATCCTTCGCCAGCAAGTCGATCATGCCGGGAAGCGGGATTCCGGCCTTGAGCACCCGGCCCGCCGTCTCGATGGCGCCGAGGGCATGTCGTTCCTCGATCTCGTCTCGCAGCCGTAATCGCCTCCGACGAAGAAGCGTGATCGCGCCGTACCCAACCGCGAAGACTGCGAATCCGAGCAACTCCCGTCCGGTCACGGCCCAGGTGATCGCCGAAATCACCGCGACCCCCGGCACTCCGAGCACCTGCCAGGGCGACGCTCGCGGGGCCGCGGGTGGCCGCGAGATGAGCCGACGTCGTTCCTCGGTCATATCGTCGAGGGAGTCGGCGCCAAGTCGTTCGCGAAGCCGGTCGCGGTTCTTCCGGCGACGATCGAGCAGTAGGACCGCGACGATCCATCCGACGGCAATCAATCCGAACACGATGATCGGCAGCAGGGCTTCGGAAACCGGAATCACGAGCGCATTCGTCGGATTCACGTCGTCACCTCCTTGGACCGCACATTGGTCTCGAAGACCGCGGAGTCGAGTTCGACGCCTCTCGCCCGGATTCGCTCGAGGAAGCCGGGCACGGTGCCGGTGATCTCGAAGGCGCCCTCCGTCCGACCGTCCACCGCTCCGGCGATCCTGAAACGATGCAGCGAATCCAGGCGAATCCGATCGCCATCGTGACCCACGACCTCTGACACGTCCTCAATGATCCGTCGCCCGTCGGGAAGCCGAACCATGTGGATCACAAGATCGATTGCCGAAGCGATGTAGTCACGCAGGATTCGAACGGGCGCGTCGAAGCCGGACATCGAGAGCATGGACTCGAGGCGATGCACCGCGTCCTTCGCGCTGTTCGCATGAAGCGTCGTCATAGAGCCGTCGTGACCGGTGTTCATCGCCTGCAGCATGTCGAATGATTCGGCGCCGCGACACTCGCCAACGATGATCCGGTCCGGCCGCATCCGCAGCGCGTTTCGGACGAGGGCCCGCGCGTCGATCTCCCCCACGCCTTCGAGATTCATGGGTCGCATCTCGAGCCGGACCACGTGCGCCCCGAACAGTTGGAGCTCCGCCGCATCTTCGATGGTGATCACCCGTTCGCGGCTACCGATGTCCGCGGACAAGGCGTTCAGAAGCGTGGTCTTCCCCACGCCGGCACCACCGGAGATCACGATGTTGAGACGTCCTGAGACCGCCGCATGAAGCAGTTCGCCAGTCGCCGGTCCCATCGCTCCGGATTTCTCCAGTCGATCGAGATCGAAGGGGACACCCGAAAAGCGACGGATGCTGAGCTGCGGCCCATCGAGGGCAAGCGGTGGAATGATGACGTTCACCCGTGAACCATCCGTGAGTCGCGCGTCCACCATCGGACTCCGCTCGTCGAGCCGTCGTCCGGAGTTCCGCACGATCCGCTGTACGATGCTCATCAGATGGTCCGCATCCCGGAAACGCACTCCGGCCGGCTCGAGCACGCCGAGGCGTTCGACGAAGATCCGATCCGGACCGTTCACAAGGATGTCACTGATCTCGTCGTCCTCAAAGAGCGGTTCGAGCGGCCCCAGGCCGAAGACCTCGTCCAGCACTTCACGGATCAACCTTCGACGAACGTCCGCGTTGAGTGGATGCCCACTCCGTTCCAGCATGTGCTGGACTCGGCCGCTGCACTCGACGAAGAGCTGCTCCCGGGACATCTGGATCGCCGCCCCGAAGTCCATGGAGTCGAGCAGACGCTCGTGCATCCGCCGGCGGAGATCCGCAAGGCCGCGATCCGCTCCTTGGTCATTCGCCGACTCGCTCACGCTGTACCTCCGGAGGTTCGAGACGGCAGAAGCTGCTCGGCGAGCCGGCAGACCCGGGCCCGTCGGCTCGAGTCTCGGACCGGCGTCGATCGCATCCAGGCGTTCGAGACGGCCCGGGTCTCGTCCGGAAGCATGTGCACCCGCGCATCACCGAGCGCCCGCGACCATTCTCCGACCGGAACCCCGACCATGCCGCGACGGTTCCGCATGACGAACTCGATGCGATCCGATTCGACGCCACCGGCGAGCAGACGCCTTCGCCATGCAACCGCGGTTCGAACATCGTCGATCGAAGGCTCCAGCACCACCACCACGGATGCGGCGACGCTCGCGGCCGGTAGAAGCAACGCCATCGGGATCCTGGCCGCATCGACGATCACGGCCTCCCAGCTCGACGCGACCATTGCCAGCAGCGACGTGATATCCGCCTCGGAGTCGATTCGATCGCCACCGCTCGCCGCGGGCCCCAGCAACACCGCAAAACGGTCTGCAAATCCGATCGCGGTCGTCCGCATGGAGGCGGCATCGGCGCCCGAAACGAGGTCGGAGACGCCGAAATCCGCGGACAGCCCGAGCATGGCGCCGGGGCCACCAAAAAACGGATCGAGATCCACCAACACCGTCGAATATCCACGATCTGCCGCGGCGGCCGCAAGTTCCACCGAAAGGGTCGTGGCCCCGACTCCGCCGCCCGCCGCGATCACCAGTTGCATGCGACCACCCAGTGACGCATCACGTTCCGCCGCGATCCGGCCGACCATCGACTCGATCTCATGACCACCGTCCTCAAGGTTGATGAAGTACCGCGCCCCCGAAGCCATGGCGTCGATCACCACGTCCTTATCGAAGTCATCCGCGACCACGCCGATGGGGGGCGCGCCGTCGATCCGACTCACGGTGCTTAAAAAACGTGACTCGAATTCCGGAATCGAAACCAGCAGCAGGTCGAGCCCGGTGGAAGGCATCGCAGAGAACAACGATCCCTCGTCGGGGTAGACGCACACCTCGCCGACTTGCGGTTCGCGTCGAAGAAGCCCCGCGATCTGATCAGCCCGCGTCTCATCGCCCGAGAGCACCCCGGCGGAGAGTAGGCGTTCCATCAGTCCTCTCCCTCGGGACCTTCGGTGTCGGCCAAAGGTTCATCGCTTCCGATGCGCGGCAGCGGATCTGCTGCGGGCACCCGTGGGTCGTCCGCTTGCCGCCAGGCGCCGGGGCCTCGGAGCCCGGAGAGTCCCAAGGCGTCGAGTCGAGCCGTCGGATCACCGATTCCCGCCGACCCCTGATATTGGCCGCCCACGAACAACTCCCAGTCATTCGGTGTCGTGTGTAAATCACCAGGCATCGGTCGATCCATTCCGTCGTCGAGCGGCTCCACCACGTCGGCAGTGATCATCACGATCAGTTCGGTCTGCTGCTCCACGTACCGAACGCTTCGAAAAAGCGTCCCAAGGATCGGAATCTCACCTAGGAACGGGACCTTCGAGACCCTCGCCTCGTCCGTTGATCGCAGCAGGCCCGCCATCGCAAACGTCTGACCACTCCCAAGTTCCACCGTCGTGCTTGAGCGTCGGGTCACCACGCCCGGAACGGTGTAACCGGAAAGCGTCAAGGCGCCGGTCTGGGAAAGCTCGCTCACCTCGGGTGCGACCTCGAGACGAATCCGACCGTCACCGAGCACTTCGGGGCGAAACACCAGTCGCACGCCGAATTCCTTGTATTCGATGGTGATGGTGGTCCCACCACCGTTGCTGCTTTGCGGAACCGGAATCGGGAACTCGCCACCAACCAGGAACGTCGCCTCCTCGCCGCTGATCGCCACGAGGTTCGGCTCGGCGAGCAATCGGACGTACCGGTTCTCGTCGAGCGCCTGGAGGTATACCTCAAGGTTCGCACCGGGTATCCCGGCGAACAATGTGGTCGCGGAACTCACCGCCGCGTCCTCGAAGCTGAAGTTTGCATCGGTGACCGGCGCGCCCTCGCCAGGTTTGATACCGACCGGCTGGAACGGCGCACCAGCACCGGGCGCCTGGACCCCCCCGAAGAAGTCCGAGCCACCCGACACGCCGCCAAACGCGAGTTCGCGAAGGGCCGAACGGCTAGCCTCGGCAATTCGAACCCGAAGCTGGACCTGCTGAAGGCCAGGGAGTCGGGTGAGATCGACCCACGGAAGTGTCGTGCGGTCCATATATGCGCGGACGTTGGCCGCCGTCGCGAGATCGGGTACCTGGCCTCGGATCGCGATGGTCCCGTCAACCTCGTCAACCTCAAGTTCAACGGCGAAGAGACGTGACAACTGACGGGACAGACGTTCCTCGTCGAGACCGACGGTGAGTCGTCGCCAGACGGAATCTCCGTTTTCGAGTTGGAAGACGATGTCGGTGGTGCCCGGCGCCAGGCCCAGTAGGAGGACCGTGTCGGATTCGACCGGCTGGGCGTCCGCGATCACGGGGTTGACGATGATGACCTTCTCGATCCGCCCTTCGACCTCGACCATCCGGGACTGTCCGGTGACCAACTCAATCGACTCGCCATCACTCTCCTCGAGTGGCGGGGGCGATCCGGCGAAGGACGAGGAATTCAGAAGAACCGCAGCGAAGACGGTTAGCTTTCGTCGAAGGGGCATCAGCGGATCTTTCAATTCAGGATCTGGGGTTAGATTCGCCGCGACGAACTCGCGGCGACAAATTGAGACAATACCCCTGAAAGACACGAGGTTCCGATCATTTCGACGAGCCAATCTTCCGCGTGACCTTCTGCGGACGGCTCACTTCGTCTTCAAACGCATGGACCTCTTCGTCCTCACCGTTGCGAATCACCACGACCTCCCAAGAAACACGTTCGGCCTCTTGCATGATCGCGATCGGCTCGGCAAAAATCCTCTGCTCGACGAGCGGGCGGTTCACCATCGGCGTCTCGCTCGGCTTCACGGGGGTCCGATCGAGGTCGAGCAACGAATCGGTGGTCACCACTTCGTGATCTTGAGAGAACGCGCCATCGTCGTTGGTGGGCCGAAGCACGATGCCGATGACCCCCTCTTCACGAGCCAACGCTAATTCGCGGGCCTGCGATGGCGTCACTGCAAGCGTCACGGTTAACTGGCGACGCGCGGTTCCCCGGCCGTTGGCATCCATCGTTCGACCGCCGACCACCTCGTCGTTCACGGCGAGGATCCGGCGGGCCTCCAAAACCGTCTTGGTCATGGTCCTGGGACGTTCATTCCGGCCCATCTCCGCCTGCATGGTCGCAAGCACGTCCACGACGGCCCCGGGATAGAGGACGACACCCGTTCCGACATCTCGAAGCGTCACGGTAATCGCCCGCTGATCGGGATCGAGTTGGCTCGCGATTGCCGCGCCGGTTCCAGGCGCCGCAAGGTCGTCGAGCCGAAGAAGCTGCCCGCGAACCATGGGCACGATGAGGGTGCGGCCGACCGCGGTGTTCATCGACTGAATCGTCGTGTCGGTGGCGTCCTCGGATGCGACGGGAACGGTCTTGATATCGTCAAGCGTAAGTCGATGGCCCGCGGGGAGATCGATCGCGGCGGTGACGATCTCAATTGCCGGTCGCTGCTCGTCGCCGGATCCCATGAACTCGAACCGCATCAATCCCACGAGCGTGGACGCCGCGAATGCTGCACCGAGGCCGAGGATGATGAGTGTCAGGGTTTTCATGGTTGATCCAGACGGATTCTAATAAGTTGTGACTTGACAAGAAATTCTGACATCAGACTTGAAGTTCCAGAAAACAGCGTTAAAGCAAGGATGCGTTAGGGCGAGAGCCCCGGCTCTTTTATCATCGAGGCCTCACCGTGAAGCGAATCTGGCAGCGGCATGAAACTGGACAATCCCAGCAACTGCACTTGGCCATAATCGACATCGATCGAAACCGTGACCACGTCTCCCATCACCGCACCCGACGGATCAGTCGGGGAGATTTCGACCACGGCCCCCGAAATTCCAGCACTCGTGAGCACTGATTGGACCATCGTGTCGACGGTCCCAGCAGAGGCCGAATCAAGTGACGCCTCCCTGGCTCCCACCCGTGCAGCATGATCCAGTTGGACGGACCGCAAGACCATCCAACCGTATTCGAAGCCGCCGTACAAGACCAGAAGGACGAGAGGCAGGGCCACCATCACCTCGATGGATTCGATTCCACGGCGATGCCGTTTGCGATGCCGAGTCCTCAAGATCACAGAAAACCTCCAAATCGGGCCGTGACGACCCACGCCAGAACCGTACCCAAAAGTATCGCCGGGGCAAACGGAATCCAACCCTTGGGACGATCTCTTCGGACCTGAACTGAATTTTCCAATTGTAATGCATCGTCATCCAGAATGTCATTATTTTGGCCCGCTCGGGATTTCGAGGAAAAGAGACCTTGGAGACTTCGGAGGATCTGGAACACTCCGCCGATAAAAATGTACGGCAACGCCTTGATGCCGCCTCTGAACACCGTCGCCACCACCGCATAGCTGAAGCCAACGAGGCTTACCGCGAGTATTTCATTCAGGGCGACGTCATATCCCAGCCAGGCTCCGAATCCCATCATGAGCTTCGCGTCGCCTGCACCGCCGCTGAAGGCGATGTATGCCCAGATGAAGATCGCGCTGGTGACGATAGCCCCGAGCATGGCATCGCCAAGCCCGCTCCACCCGCCGCACAGGCCCGCATAAAGAAGCCCGCCAGCCAGGACAGGGAAGGAGAGCCAGTTCGGAATCCGGGTCTCCCGAATATCGGTCCATGATGCGATCAGTCCGGCGATCACCAAGATCATCCAGATCCAAACGGGAACCTCTGATGAAACCGGAGTATCCATCCGACTATGATACGTCAGAACGGAGGTATGGCGTTCCATGTCGAGATTGCAACCCAATCAGAAATCCGTGGTCATGATCCGGGGTCGATCCCAGCGTCAGGTTCTTCACCGCCGCGGGATGAGCACCATTCTCATCATGGTGGCGCTTCCCGCGCTGCTGATGTTCGTCTGGCTGGGAGTCGAGTTCGCACTCATCCTCCGTGCCGGGAACCATGCCAAGATCGCCGCGGACGCGATCGCCCTCTCCGCAGCCGCACGGCTTGACGACGGGTACACCGCCGTCGCGACCGCCGCCGCCGCCGCCGCCGCCGCGAACCGAGCTCCCAAGGGCCCGGTCTCGATTCCCATCGCCGCCGACAACGACGCTTCCAGCGACCTGCTGTTCGGATATTGGGATTCCTCGTCGGCACAATTCGTCCCCGACCTCGAGAACAGCACCGCGGTCCAGGCCACCGTCAGATTCGCCGCCGACAACGCGAACGGCGCCCCGGGGATCATCCTGGCCGGATTCTTCGAACTCGGATTCATCGATCTCCAACGGACGAGCGTCGCGATCTACAACCCCCCCTCACATGCGACCACGCTCCTAATCGAGGACACCGCCCTCGTCACGGAATTCGGAACCATCAACGCCTTCGCGGGCGTCTCCGTCGGATCAAGTTCATCTTCCTCGGTGCAGGTCGATACAGGCAGTCGAATAGAAACCGCCATCCTCCGAACCGCCGGAGACCTCAGTCTCGGGAGCGAAAGCGGGATCGGCGGCGAAATCGTGACCAACGCAGTCATTCCGACGAACCCGTACGCCAAGACCACCGCACCCTCGATCCCCTCCTCGCCCGAAGCGGATCCTGGTTCGGGCGGCGGCACCATCGTGGTATCGCCGGGCTGGTATCCCAACGGACTGTACTTCACCTCGGGGACCTACGACCTTTCCAACGGCATCTTCCACCTCGGCGGCGACGGACTCAGGATCACCGGGACCGCGACGGTCCTCGGTGACGGCCGATTAATCCACCTCACCGACCAGAACGCGAGAATCATCGTGCGGAATGCCGGTTCACTGAGTGGTTCCGGATACGCAACCGCCGGGAATTGGACTGGCGTGTCGATCCTTCAAGCAAACTCCAGCCCGCGCGACTGGGCGGTGAGCGGGAACGCCACCGTCGACCTCGACGGCCTGGTCATCGCGCCCGGGGTCCAGCTCACCGTCCGCGGTTCATCAGGTCGTTTCAACGCCAACGCCGCCGTCCTCTACCAGCTGAACGTCCGAGGACCCGCCTCCTCCACCTACGACACCGAGTTCATCACCTCCCCGAATGCAACCGCCGGCCGGGCCCGCCTCGTCGACTGATGCCGCGTCGGCTTCGCGATCCCCTTCGACCTGCGGTCAGACCGACGCCTCGTCGCTGTCCGCGCATCCGGATGCTACCGTCGTAAA
>JABABZ010000114.1 GCA_014237965.1 Phycisphaerales bacterium
CACATCGACGAGATCCGTCGAGTCGGGAACATCACCTACTTGCACGTCAACTCCGCGTCTTACAAGTGGGTCGGCGGTGACCATCGCCACCGGAGTTACGCCGAGGACGTGCACGAAGGACATCCCTGGATCTCGTACACCTGTCCCTATCGGGATCCGCTCTTCGCCACCATCACGATCGATCCTGAAGACCTCGCCGTCCGCGTCGAGGGGACCGGGAGCCGTTGGGTGGGTGAGACCCCGGCGGAACTCGGCGTGGATCCCCATCCGGAACTGATCCATGGGGAACAGATCGCGCCGAGGATTCGAGACCGACGTATTTCGAGAGTGCGAAGATGAGCAACCACCCTCCCGGTGATTGACTGCGATCTGGGACGGCCTCTACTGGCGATGGATCTGGAACCATGTCGAGGAGCTGGGTCGAAACCCTCGCGGGGCGATGATGTGCGCCATGGCCTGGAAGATGGACGCCTCCAAACGGGATGAACACCTTCGGGTGGCGGAGACGTTTCCGGATCGACTGTGATCGAGGCCGGTCCGCGCCGGACTTCGTCCGGTCTGGTAAACCTCCGTACGTGCCAGAATTGGATTTCGACATCAACCCCGACGATCCGAGGCGGCCCGATGTGGTTCGACTTCTGCAGGCCCATCTGGACTTCGCCCGGGAGTGGTCGGAGCCGGAGAACGTCCACGTCTTCGATGCCGCGGAACTGACCTCCGATGCCGTTCGGTTCTTCTCCGCTCGAAGGGAGGACCGCTTGCTGGGAATCGGGGCATTGCGTCTTCTCGAAGAGGGGCATTCGGAGATCAAGTCGATGCATACCACGGAGGAGGCTCGCGGTCGGGGGGTGGGTCGCGCCATTTTGGAATGCCTGCTGGCGGCCGCGATCGAGCGGGGCGACCGACGGGTGAGCCTGGAAACGGGAACTGGAGAGGCCTTCGAACCCGCGCGGTCGCTCTATCGCGGAAATGGGTTCAAGATCTGTCCCCCGTTCAGTGATCACCGATGTTGCCCGGACAGCGTCTGCATGACTCTGCGTGTCCGGTCGTCGTGATCTGTCTGAACCGATAGACTCTCGTCAGTCATTCCGGCCCATCACCCCAATTTGAAGAAAGACCTGACCCATGCTGATCGAACACACCATCCTGGGAAACGACATGCAGGCGGTCGAAGTCACCCTGCAGCCGGGCCAGGAACTCGTCGCGGAGGCATCGACCCTGCTCGCGATGGAAGAGGGAATCACCTTCTTCGTCGATCGGAAGGCCATGACGCAGCTCGAAGTCGTCGCGGCGAAGAGCCCATGCCGTCCCTGGTCGTGGTTTGTTTCCGCCTTTAACCGCCATACTTCGCCGTTACAAGGCTCTTGGGCCATGCTTGCGCGGTGATTATCTTGATGAAGGACGACGACGCCGGTCGGCAGATCTTGCCGTAAGTTTCGGTCGCGTGTGACTGCGAAGCTCCAGCGGGCTCCTGGGTTGGCGCACTGCCGGTTCCCGGTGATTATATTTTAGATCTTGATCGCTTCACGCTTCGCTGAAGGCGTGACTTCGCTTGACCTATGAACATTTCGAGGAGATGGACTCATGTTTCGATTCCCAATGGCATTGGCCATGATGTTTGGTTTTCTGTTGGCCGGTTGTGGCACGGCCCCGGCGGTGCGTTCCACCACGACGTTTCCGACTGGTGACGGTCGACCCTTGATCGGCGTGCACGATCTCGAGCTCGCGGAAGGCGTCACGCCCGAAGCCTTCGAGGCCTTCGTGACCGGCCCCTTCTCGAGCTGTTTCGCGGAACCGGTCGGAGGACTGATCGTCAAGATCCAGAAGTGCGATCGCGGTCGCGGGGTCGGCGACTACTGTGCCGTCTGGAGTTTCGACTCCGTCGCCCAACGCAACGCGTACTTCCCCGCCGATGGAGCGCCGACGGCCTCCTTCAAGGACGAGGTCTCGTCGAAACTTCCACCGTCGTGGGCCCGGCTCTGGGAGATGTGCGATTCGGCCGGGTTCACCGACTATGTCGTGATGTATTCCACGCCGAGCGCGGAATCCGGCGGCGTGAAGAAACTCTACGGCGTGCACGATCTCGTGCTCGCGGATGGTGTGAACGCCTCGGACTTCGAGACCTTCGTGGCCGGCGAATTCGCGGACGCCTGGCCCACCGCCATCGAAGGCCTCGGCCGGGCCATTCTTGTCGGCGAGCGCGGCGAGCGGGTCGGGGAGTATCAGAACGTCTTCGTCTTCACGCCGGCATCCCTGCGAGACAAGTGCTTCCCCACGCCGACCACGCAGTCGAAGTTCTTCCGGGAGAAGGTCGCCCCGAGGATTCCCTCCGAAGTCGGCGGCACCATTCGGAAGATGACGGTCCGCGAGGGATTTTCCGACTGGGCGCCGATCGTCTCGTCGAACTGAACGAGCCTCACGACTCTTTCTTAGCGGCCGGAGCAGTCCGGTCGCAGGAATGTTCGCAACAACACACGGAGAACGAAGACGTGAAACATCTTGTCACTGGAATGATCGCGGCCGGTTCGCTGGCCCTCTCCGCGTCCGCGGTTTCGACGGAGGCGGCGGCGCTTCCCGGAAGCATGAGTGAATTCGTCAACTGGCATCTCGATCGTGGCGCCTGCGGAACGTGGAGCGACACCGGGGTCACGGAGGACATGTGGGTGGGTATTCCCGCCGGCCTCGAAGTCACGACCACGCAGAAGACCTGGTACGACGTCCCGACCGGTGAGCTCTACAACAGTCATCACATGGCGACCGAGGATGGCCGCGTGATTTCGACCGGATCGAACGTGATGACCTGGGACGCGGACCGCAAGACCGTCGTGTCGGCGGAGTCCGGGTTCGACATGGGCAAGCCGTACCACGGAAATTCGGTGCTGATCGGCATGACCGGCGACACCCTGACCTGGGAATACACCGAGCAGTCACAGGGCAAGACCACGGTCTACGAGAACGTCGTCACCTACACCGGAATGAACACCAGAACGAGTGCGGTAAAGGTGAAGGGGTCCGACGGTGCGGCCTGGACCAGCGAGGCCACGCGAGCCAATCCCTGCAAGACGATGCTCGCCGAGGCGGGCCTGCCCGGCACCTGGGAGACGAAGCGCCCCGACGGGACCATCGACCGCGAGGTCGTCTCGTGGGTCGCCGACGACCATGTGCTCAAGTACGAGCGGTCCGCGAAGTCACCGGGCGGCGACTGGAAGAGTGAGAGTCTCTTCGTCTGGTACTGGGATCCGGCGTACGACCACGTCGCGACGCTCTACCTCGACGGCCACGGAACGGTGATCCACGGCAAGGTCGATTCGATCACCCGCAACGGGAACGCGGTCACGATCGTGGCCAATCACGAGGGAAGTCGTTTCGGTGGATTGACCATGAGCACCCAGGCGACCCAGGTCATCACCGACAAGACGCTCACCACGACGTTCCAGAACATGTCGCTCGATGGTGTCCGGCATCCGATGAGCTGGAGCGAAGGCGTCCAGACCGTCGACCGGGTCAAGTGACGCGATCATCGTTGGGGCATGATGCTCCATCGGTCGATCCTCGAAGTTCGATGAGACACCCCGGTTTCGGCCGGGGTGTCTCTTCATCGAGAGGTGCGACCAAACTCACACGCCTCCGATGGCAGGTGATTATCGTATGCTGAAACGCGGTTTTTCCGCTATCGTGGTGCGAAGAAACGGGTTTCGAGCACGCATCTGGCGGTCGAGACCAAGTGGCGGAACCGCTCGCAATCTCGCGTCGTATCTCCGTCCTCAGAGGATTCACGCAAGGGGCATGGAAAGGAATACAGGATGAGATCCGGATTGAATCGATCCATGTCGTCGGCTGTCGTCGCCATCGCACCTTTGCTCTGCTCGAGCCTTCTCTACGCGCAGCACTCGGTCGATTTTCAGCTTCAGGATGAATGGCGAGGTGGATACAACGCTGACATCGTGCTGGAAGTGGACTCGAAAGGCCCGGCGTTGAATGGCTGGGAACTTTCCTGGCTTGGAAATCCGCAAGTCGAGTTCGCGTGGAATTGCGTCCTGTCCGTGGATGGTGACCGCACCATTCTCGAAAACGTCGACTACAACCAGTACATCCAACCAGGGGATTCCGTGGTGCTCGGCTTCACCGGCGTCGGCTCATGGCCGCCATCACCGGATGACGTCCGAATCAACGGCGTCCTCGTCGAGGTGATCATCGACGGTGCAGGCGGTGACGGCGACGGGGGCGGAGATGGCGGAGATCAACAGGCGTGCTGTTTCGGTGACCTCGACGGTGACCAGATGGTGAACGGCGCAGACCTGGCACTCCTGCTCGCCGCGTGGAACAGCGCCGATGCGCTGGCCGACCTCGATCTTTCGGGACTCGTGGATGGAGCGGATCTGGCCCGACTCCTCGGGCGATGGGGTTCATGCGATGCTCACGGGGACGGAGCCCACGACGACATGCCGTGCATGGGCGAGTTCATCGATATCACGTGCTGGGGTGACTTCCACGATTCGAACGACAACTCCAGTCACGAGCAGATGGTCGGTGGTCGAACGGTCATCACCACCGAAGCCATGCTCGCCTACAACGACCTTCGGGCGTTCATCGGGCTTCCGCCCCTCGACGTCGAAGACATCGGCTCCTGGGCGTTCGCCGAAGGGCTGACCAACAACACCCAGTGGTGGGGGGACGATCTCAAGGGAGTCGGCCTCTACTACGGCATGCAGGGCGCGAAGGTCGGTTGGATCACCGACGAGGCCTACGATCCGCAGATCATCGCCGACATCCAGCGGACTGCGCGGACCGTCTGCAATCCGATCGAGATGGAGGCGCTGGTCATGAACATGGTGCGGGAGTTCGGCATCGAGGGTTACGCCGATCACCTCGAGGCCAATGGAATGGTGCAGATCTTCATCAACACCTTGAAGATGGAACCGCACTACGGCGGCTGGATGCACGGTCGGTGCCACGGATTCCGGCCGATCGAGGACGTCGCCATCGCGCACGATGTGAATCACCTCACGGTTCTCAGCTGGGATCAGATGCAGCCGTTCATGAACGACACCTTCGACTGGCCCCAGTGGCCGGCGCTCGACGTCTCGGACTCCGGGGTGATCGAGTACTTCCAGAGCATGGTCGTGCTCGGCGATCCGGTGGGTCAGAACATGTGACTTGGAAATGAAAATGAAATCGATCACCCGTGATCCACGGTAATGATTGAAACAAGAGAACCGCTGGTCCGTCAGGGCCGGCGGTTCTCTTGATTGTTTGAAGAGATTCGTGGCCGAAGCCTTCGTCGATCGAGAAACAGTCAAGCACCTCTCCGTCGTTGCGGATCACGCCATCACGTCATCACGGTTGGTACCGAACCAGATATGCCCACGGTTGTCCTGGAAGATCCCACGGACAAACCCGCTCAACGGTGGGTGCTCAAGGACCGTGTGACCGTCCCGGACTCGGCTCCCTGATCGCCGCGGCCCCGATGAGGCGACGGGTATGCCTGCTCGGATCGCCCAGGCCACATGGGCGAGGAGCATGATTGATGATGATGTTTGCGGAGGCCCGAGGGTTTGCAGAGCACTACTCGTTGGCCTTGTAGAAAGTATTGGTTTGCTCCCAGAGTCGTTCCAGGCGATCAATCCGCGGATGAATCGTCGAGCCGAGTTCCTCCGCGACTTGGAGTACGAGGAGTTCCGCGGCAAGAACTGCGGGCAGTGAACTGTCGAACGGGCCGACGGCGGGCACGTTGAGTTCGCACCAGCTTTCGGCAATCGCCGCAAGTGGTGAGAGCGGGCTGTCGGTGATCGCCACGACGTTGACGCCGAGGTCAAGTAGCGATCGCGCGGCGAGGATGCAGCTTCGTCGGTAGCGTGCAAAATCAAAAATGACCGCGGCGTCACGATCTGTGGCGCCGCTGAGATCACGGCCGAAGTTGTGCTGATCGACGAGATGTACGCCGTTGCGGATCATGGACAGCCCGCTGAGCAGGACGTACGCGCCCGCGCGGGATGTTTCGCCGGACAGGATCCAGATGTGCTCGGCTCCGATAAGCGGCTTGGCGAGCCGCACGAGACTGGCGTGGTCGAGGGTTGCGAGGGTCTGGTTGATCGCCTGCTCAATGTCCTTGCTGACGTGGGCGTGGGGTTCGTGCGGACGGCGGATCCGTTGGCTTGGGGTTGCAAGCTTGTCCGAAACGCCTTGTCTGACCCAGCCTTGCAGATCGGTGTAGCCGTCGAAGCCAAGTTTGGTTGCGAAGCGAACGATGGACGGGCGACTTGTGTTCGCTCGGACAGCGAGGTCCGATACGGTTCCAAAGGCCAGCAGGGTGCGGTCGTCGAGGACGGTCTGGGCGATTCGCCGTTCGGTCGGTGTCAGACGTATGCTGACGGCCGCGATGCGTTTCTCGAGCGACAAAATCGAGCTCCTTCTTGGTCATCCTGTTCCAGTCGGACCCCTGCAGCGTACAATTTGTTACAGGCATTGCCAACCATCAATCCGCCTCTATCTACTTTGGAGCACAAGGTGACTGAGAAACAGACGTACACCCCCACAGATCGCGAGCGGTCCTTCCTTGAAACCGTCGAGGACACACGCCACGAGCGTGAAATCGTCAACGGGCTGGCACCCTTCTTCAACGAGCGTGCACCGGAGGACATGTTGTCTTTCTACAGCAAGGACGAGGTGGTGAGCCTGCGGGTGCTCAAGGGGACGGAGCGCGATGTCGAGCAACGAATGCCGGTGAAGATCACGCGGCACTATTTTGAACTGGCGCGCAACAGCAAGGCGATCCAACGCATCGTGAAGCCCAGCGCGGACGAGACCACTGACATGGCGGGATCTGAAGACCCGGGAAATCAGATGGACTACAGCCCCGTGGAAGGGCTACTGCACAAGTATGAGATGGGGCTGATGTATGTGGTGTCCACGTGCTCCGCGCACTGCCGGTTCTGCTACCGCGAGGAGTTGATCGCCAGGAAAGAGGTCGAGCGACACGACGGTACGGTGGCGAAGAAGGGCTTGGCGAAGATCCCCGAGATCATGTCCTACATTCGCGCACACAACGAGCTGGTCAAGGCCAACGGCGGTATTCACCCGGAGACCGGGCGAGAGAAGTTGCGGGAGATCCTGCTCTCCGGCGGCGATCCGATGGTGCTGAACAATTCCAAGATCGCGGCATGGCTCTCGTCGCTGGCCGAGTCGGGCGTCGAGTCGATCCGCATTGGAACCAAGGAGATGGCCTTCTATCCCCAGCGGTTCGACGACGCGTTCCTTTCGATGCTCGACCGGTTCCACGAGACCTATCCACAGGTCGCATTGCACTTCATGCTCCACTTCGAGCACCCGGACGAGATTCTCGCCAAGCACGAGGACGGCAACTACATCCAGGACGCGCAAGGCTTCTATCAATGGGTGCCGGAAACCGGACAGGCCATGCGGAACCTCGTGTCGCGCGGTTGGGTCAGTGTTCAAAACCAGACGCCGATCATCAAGGACATCAACGACGACGTGCAGTCGCTGCGCACGCTCCAGCGAGAATTCAAGCGTGCGGGCGGTGAGAACCACTACTTCTTCTGCGGGCGAGACATCGTTGCCTACAAGGCTTTCAACGTGCCGATCGAGACGGCGTGGATGAAGCTCAACGAATCGCAGCGGGGGCTGTCCGGCATCGAGAACCATGCTCGGCTGTCGATCACCCATTACAAGGGCAAGACCGAGGTCAACGCGGTGACCAACGAGCCGATTCCGGGGCTGGCCGGGAGCGAGAACGGTGTGGTCATCTTCAAGCTTCTGCGCAACGCGCATAGCGCGCCGGACCGGGGAAAGGTGTGCATCGTTGGTCGCAATCCCGATGCGGTCTGGTTCGATGACTACGAAGACCGCGTGCTCTTCGATGAGGCGGGTCTCTTCGATTACAAACGCCTAGCCGAATCCGGCGAGGCGCCGGTGAACATCGCGAGTTCCATTCCACGGACAGATGGATGCAGATGATCGATAAACGGGTGCCTAGCGCAGCCGAGGCGGTCGCGGACATTGTCGACGGTTCCAGCATCATGGTCGGTGGCTTCGGCGAGGCCGGTAGTCCCATCGAGTTGATTCATGCGCTGATCGACCAGGGCGCCTCTGATCTGACCATCATCAGCAACAACGCCGGAAGCGGGGAGGTCGGGCTCGCGGCGCTGTTCAAGGAACGCCGGGTGTCGAAGGTGATCTGCTCGTTCCCGAAGACGCTTAACTCGACCGTCTTCCCCGAGTTGTACCGCGAGGGATTCACCGAACTCGAGCTGGTACCTCAGGGCACGCTTGCCGAGCGCATCCGCGCAGGAGGCGCCGGCGTACCCGCGTTCTACACCTCAACCGCGGTGGGAACCCCATTGGCTGAGGGTAAGGAGCTCCGGGTGTTGAACGGGCGGGAATACCTGCTCGAATTCGGTTTGAGAGCCGACTACACGCTCATCAAGGGGCTCATCGCCGACACCCACGGCAACGTTCTGTACAACAAGACAGCGCGGAACTTCGCTCCCATCATGGCAACCGCCGCCGACGTGACGATCGTGCAGGCTGCCCAGGTGGCCGAGCCGGGCGCCATCGACCCGGAAACGGTGGTCACACCTGGGATCTTCGTTGATCGTGTGGTGGAAGTCGCCAAACCCGCGCATGAGTCCGAGCTGATCGCAGCGGGAGTCTGTTACCCATGAAACAGCAGACAGAAACCATCGGTTGGACCCGCGAAGAGATGGCCCAACGGCTCGCTCAGGACATTCCCAACGGGTCGTACGTCAATCTTGGTATCGGTATCCCCGAACTTGTCGCTCGGTTCGTGCCCGAGGGGCGGATGTTCATTTACCACACTGAAAACGGGTTGTTGGGCATGGGCCCGTCTCCGGCGGAGGGTGCCGGCGATCCCGAACTCATCAACGCGGGAAAGCGCCATGTCACGGCGAACCTCGGCGCGGCGTACTTCCATCATGCCGACAGTTTCGCGATGATTCGCGGTGGGCATCTCGACCTAAGCGTGCTTGGCGCCATGCAGATCGCCCAGAATGGAGACCTCGCGAACTGGTCGACCGGAAAAGCCGATGCGATCCCCGCGGTCGGCGGTGCGATGGACCTCGTCGCCGGCGTCAAGCAGGTCTTCGTCATCACCCAGCACTGCACGAAGGCTGGTGAGCCGAAACTCGTTGAAGCGTGCTCGTATCCGCTCACCGGCCAGGGCGTCGTTGATCGTATCTACAGCGATTTGGCCGTGATCGATGTCACACCCGACGGATTCCGCGTCGTCGAGCTGTGCCCTGGCGTCGATTTCGAAACC
>JABABZ010000115.1 GCA_014237965.1 Phycisphaerales bacterium
CGTTTGAACGACATCTTCGATGCCGATGAAGGAGCCCGATACATCGGGGAATTCGCGATCGGCTTCCATCCGCACATTCTCGATCCGATGAAGGACATCCTCTTCGACGAGAAGATCGCCGGCAGTTTCCACTTCACACCGGGCCAGGCCTATGACGAAGCGGACAATGGAAACCGCAGCGAGATCCATTGGGATCTCGTCTGCATCCAGAGACCGGAGCACGGCGGCGGGGAGATCCGATTCGACGGCGACACCATCCGCCGAGACGGACTCTTCGTGGTCGACGATCTCCTCGCCTTGAATCCCGATCAACTCGGCTAGCCATCCCGAAAAATCGACCGACGGCTCAGTCTCCGTCGGGGAAATCGCCGGAGTCCTCGAAGTCGCGAGCGGCCTTGTCGTCGAAGACCGTATCGGCCTGACGAGAGATGGCGGCCTGCCTCTCCTCCATGTCCGCGACGGTGTCCTCTGCGAACCCCTTGGCCTTTCCGAGCGTCGACTGCGGTCCATTGTCGATCTTCGGTCCGGGCCCGGCGACCTGGGTGTCTTCGCAGGCGACCAACGATGTCGCCAGCGCGGCCGTGGTGACCTGCGCGATGCGGGCGAGCGTGGAACGAAGGGGCATCTTGAATCTCCGAAGTGATTTCCGAGGCTTCGAGCAACGATACACGCGTATCTGGCGGCTCGCACCTTCCGAATCGGCCCGGAGGGGCCTACCATGCTCGCCCGTCGTCACGTGACGGCGATCTTCCCTGTCCGGACCCGGAGCAGACCCGCGATGTCCATTCTCACAGTTCTTGCAGCACTTCTGCCGAGTGCCACTCTCCTCATGAGCAATCCACCCACCGATGCCCCTGATTACACCACGGTCCCCCCCGATCCCTACGAAGTCGAACAACGCCTCTCGGCCGCGCCGATCAACGCCCAGGAAGCGGTGAAGCAGGCCGAAGAGAAGACCGGCGGCACGGTCCGAAGCCTCGCGTGCCGATTCGACGGCGAGGAGGTCGCGTACGAACTGATGGTGACGCGGAACGGCGTGCCCACCAAGGTGATCGTCGACGGCGCGAGCGGACGGGTGACCGCACCGATGATCTCGATTCCCGAAGCGCTCCGAACCTCGATCGAGAAGATCGACGGACTCGTCAAGGCCGTCTACACCAACGACGACGCCGATCCTCCGACCATCACCACCGTGATCTACAACGAAGGCAAGCGGCACGACATCGTGGTCGACGCCGTCTCCGGCGCCGTGGTCTCCGACACCATCGTCCCTCGATTCCCCGGCGACGCGATCGGTGACCGGGAGATGTTCACCACCGAGAGCGGCCTGATGTACGTGAACCTTGAAGAAGGTGCCGGAGAGATTCCCCCGGATCCCGGTTCCAAGGTTTCCGTCCACTACACCGGCTGGCTCGTTGACGGCACCAAGTTCGACTCTTCCGTCGACCGGGGGCAACCCGCGGTCTTCCCGCTCAACGGCGTGATCAAGGGTTGGACCGAAGGCGTCGGAGACATGAAGGTCGGCGGCAAGCGAAAGCTGATCATCCCCTTCGACCTCGCATACGGCCCGGCGGGCCGAGGGCCGATTCCAGCCAAGGCGACGCTCATCTTCGACGTTCAACTGCTCGGCATCGAGGATTGACGCCGGACCGACATCGCGACGAAGAAAAGACGGCGTCGGGCCTCGAGCCCGACGCCGTCTTCGTTTCGTTCCAGGAGCTCACTCGGCGGAAGACTGCATCGCCTTGAATTCCGCGGATCGGGCCTCGATCGACGCGACCTTCGCCAGTCGTCGGGCATGCCGATCCTCGCCGGTGTACGACGCCGCGAGATAGCCGCGGACCATGTCCTCCGCGAGTGCGGAGCCGACGATCCGGCCTCCGAGGACGAGCATGTTCATGTCGTCATGCTCGACCCCCTGATGCGCCGAGTAATAGTCCTCGCAGTTCGCGGCGCGTATTCCAGGAACCTTGTTCGCCGCGACACTCGCTCCGACGCCCGAACCGCAGAGCATGATGCCGCGATCAACCCGACGTGTGATGATCTCGACCGCCACCTTCTCGGCGAAGTCCGGGTAATCGACGCTCTCGGTCGAGTTCGTGCCGACGTCGACGACCTCGTGGCCGAGCGATTCGACGAAGGCTCGAAGATGCTCCTTGAGATCGAAGCCTGCATGGTCGGATCCGATGGCGATCTTCACGAGTTGGCTCCCGCAATGCGATCCATGGTCCGCCGAGCGGAGGTCACGATGTTCGCGGGTTCGAATCCGAATTCGCGCTGGAGTTCGGCGATCGGAGCGCTGGCCCCGAATCGCGTCATCCCGATGATCTCGCCGTCGAGGCCCGCATACCGTTCCCATCCGAAGGTCGCGGCCTGTTCGACGCAGACCCGAGCCCGAACCGCCGGTGGAATCACCGACGCCCGATACTCTTCGCTCTGCCGTTCGAACAGCGTCCAACAGGGAAGACTCACGACGCGGCTCCGCACACCGTCGGCGGCGAGCGTTTCATGGGCATCGAGACACGGATGCACTTCGCTGCCCGTGGCGATCAGGATCACCTCGGGCTCTCCCTCGCAATCGGCCAGCACGTATCCACCCTTCTCGACACCCTTCGCGGAGGCGTACTTCGTCCGATCGAGCGTCGGGAGATTCTGTCGGGACAATGCCAGAAGCACCGGCTCGTGCTTCATCGGCATGAACGTCCGCCAGCACTCGGTCACTTCATTGGCGTCGCAGGGTCGGAACACCATGATTCCCGGCATGGCCCGGAGCGAAGGAATCTGTTCGATGGGCTGATGGGTCGGCCCGTCCTCGCCCAGACCGATGGAGTCGTGAGTGAACACGTAGATCACCGGGATCTCCATCAAGGCGCTGAGCCGGATCGCCGCCCGACAGTAGTCGCTGAAGATCAGGAAACCCGATCCGTAACTCCGAACCTTCGAGAGGGAGAGTCCGTTGCAGGCCGCGGCCATCGCGAACTCGCGAATTCCGAAGTGAAGATTCCGACCACCGTAGTCGCCGGCCGCTGACCCGAAGCCGTCCGGTCGCTGGAAACTCCCCGCCTCGGGATCGGTGATCAGGGTCTTGGTGCTCGGCGCGAGATCCGCGGCACCGCCGATCAGCCAGGGAACTTTTCCGGCGACGGCATTGAGCACCTTGCCGTTGGAGGATCGTGTCGCCATTCCCTTCTCGTCCGCGGGGAATTCCACGAGGTCGGCATCCCATCCTTCGGGAAGTTCACGACGCTGCATGTGGAGAAGTTCTTCCGCGAGTTCGGGATGCTCCACCTTGTATCGATCGTAGAGTTCGAACCAGGCGTCGCGGTCCGCCTTGCCGCGGGCCCCGACCAGTTCCTGGAATCGCTCCATCACTCCGTCGGGCACCAGGAACTTCGCGTCGGGCGGCCAGCCATACGCCTCCTTGGCGAGTCGAATCTCCTCTTCGCCGAGCGGCTCCCCGTGCGCGGACGCCGTGTCCTGCTTGTGCGGAGAACCCCACCCGATGTGGCTGTCGACGATGATGATCGTGGGACGATCGTCGGTGGCGTCGAAGATCTCGAAGCACTGCGAGAGACGATCGACGTCGTTGGCATCACCGACCCGCAGGACGTTCCATCCGTACCCGAGGAATCGAGTCGCGACGTCATCGCCGTAGGCGAGATCGGTATGCCCCTCGATGGTGATGTGGTTGTTGTCGTAGATCCAGCAGAGATTGCTGAGGCCGAGATGCCCGGCCAGTGAAGCGGCTTCGTTGGACACACCCTCCATGAGACATCCGTCGCCACAGATCGCGAAGGCGGAGAAGTTGAAGAGTTCGAACCCGGGCCGGTTGTATCTCGCACCGGTCCAACGAGAAGCCATCGCCATGCCGACGCTCGTCGCGATCCCCTGACCGAGCGGGCCGGTCGTGGTTTCGACACCACTGGTCCATCGATATTCCGGATGACCGGGGCACTTGGAGTCCATTTGTCGGAACTGCTCGATGTCGTGAAGAGTGACCGCGGGGTCGCCGGTGGTCTCGTACTTCGGATTGACCGCCTTCACTCCTGCAAGATGCAGCAGCGAGTACAGAAGCATGGACGCGTGGCCGTTGCTGAGGACGAAGCGGTCGCGGTTGGGCCAGATCGGATCGGCCGGGTCGTAGTTCAGTCGGTGCTGCCAGAGGGTGTAGGCGACCGGCGCGAGCGCCATCGGCGTCCCCGGATGGCCACTGTTGGCCGCCTGGACCGCGTCCATCGACAACGTCCGGATGGTGTTGATCGCGAGCGCATCGATATCCGGAACGTCTCCGGGAGTCCCAGCAATCGGTCGATGGGAATTCGTCGTGGTCATTCGTGTTTCTCCTGCCCGAATCCAACCCGCTTCCAGCGGCCCCTCGTTGGGACCGATCGTCGAGCCATGGTACCGAGGCGGCATTGATGACACCGACCGCTCTAAAGTGCGGCCCGGCTCGTCGATCGGTCGATGACTGGAGGATGCCGCCCGAGCCTCGTTTCCGGGCCGATCCCCTCCCATTCGAAGGAATGCTCCGATGCGATACCCCGTCCTCCTGCTCACCGTCCTCGCTGCCGCCGGCTGCTCCACCTCAAAGCACGCTGAACCCGTGATCTGGGCAGGCGCGATGCAGGATCAGAACTACGAGATCCAGGGCAAGCCCGAGGCGGCACCGGCTGCGACCCCTCAGGCCGGTGGAGAAGTCGATCCCCAGTCACTCGAAGCCCAGGCCATCGGGTCCCCCCAGGTTCACTACCACTATCACGTTCACCATCATCACTATCCCGGTGGGTCCTATTCGATCGCCGGCATGCCTCACATGACCACCGGCATGAACGGATACGCCCACCCGGCCTACATGGTCCCCCACCATGCGGCGATGCAGAATCCGGCGAACCCCTACGCCCACAATCCCAACGGCGGAAATGCCGCCAATCCCTACACCGGCGGACTGCGAGGCGGAAACCCCTACGGAGGTTCGAGCTGGGCACCCGGCGACTTCAACCCCTGGGCGAACAACGGGACCGGCTCGATCAACGAATGACCCCGGGCCGCCTCCGGGCATCATCCGGAGACCTCAAATCACCTCTGACGCCCGCGTGCTCGTTCACGCGGGCGTCTTCTTGCATCGACCCCCGTGGGTCGATCGTCGATTCGGCCTGAC
Organism: Phycisphaerales bacterium; assembly: GCA_014237965.1. Taxonomy (GTDB): domain Bacteria; phylum Planctomycetota; class Phycisphaerae; order Phycisphaerales; family SM1A02; genus UBA12014. The sequence goes on from JABABZ010000115.1 coordinate 5,159, forward strand.
GGGCGTCGGCTGATTGGTACGGTGGAGGCATGCGAACCCTCCTCTGCATCATCATCGTCACCACCACCGCCACCGCGATCGGCTGGAACTCCGGATTCGGCAACGCTGCAGAAACGTCGAGCCACGACGCTCCGGAAGCCTCGATCGAGAGGACCGGTGTCCTCCGCTATCGCATCCAGGGACCTGACGGTCTGGTCCCCGGTCGAATCACCGTCCTCGAACCCGACGTGGATCTGGTCGCCCTCGGAGGCCCGTTCGACGCTCGACACGCCGTCCGCGAGGACGTCTGCTATGCGATGGATGGGACCGGTGAACTCGTCCTCCCCGCCGGCGAGTGTGAGATTCTCGCGAGCCGCGGAATCGAATGGACGTTGGATCGACGAAGAATCGAAGTCCCCGCCGATGGCCGCGTCGAACTCACGCTCGAGATCGCTCCAGCGGTCGACACCACGGGACTGGTGGGGGGCGACTTCCACCTGCACACCCTCACGCATTCCGGCCACGGCGACTCGAACATGCCCGAACGGATCGTCAGTCTGCTGGGAGAAGGAGTCGACTTCGCCGTCTCGACGGACCACAACCGCAACATCGACTACCGACCGACCATCGACTCGCTGGAGGCCGGCGACGACATCACCTCCATGGTCGGCAACGAGGTCTCGACCCCCGCCGGACACTTCAACGCCTTTCCTCTGGATGCCGGGCGACCGCCGGTACCGAGTCGACTGTCGGCCGCACCACCACTCTTTCGCCTCCTGCGGGCGGAGACCAATGAACTCGGCGTGGTCCCGATCATTCAGGTCAACCACCCCCGCTGGGAGGGGATCGATTACTTCTCGCAGGCTGAATTGGACGAGACCACCGGCTCCAGCGACAGTCCGAGATGGAGCCCTGACTTCGACGCGATCGAAGTCCTCAACGAGAACTGCCTCTGGGGATGGCGCGATCCCGAGAATTCGCCGGACATCGACACCGGTTCGCAGACGCACTCCTCGATGCGGGACTGGTATGCCCTTCTGGACACCGGCCATCGCGCCATCGCGACCGGAAATTCCGACAGTCATTCCGTGAAGGCGAACTTCGCGGGCGTGCCCCGGAACTACCTGGTGTCATCGACCGACGACCCGGGCGCGATCGATCCGCGAGAGATGATCGAGGTGCTCCGACGCGGCGAAGTCGTGGTGACCAGTGGACCGATCGTGCGAGCCTCCATCCCGGATCGAGGCATCCACGAAGACCCCAGGATGGCGACCGCGGATGCGAATGGCGACGTGGTCATCGCGGTGGAGATCCAGGCCGCACCCTGGATCGACGTCGATCGAATTCGAGTGATCCGCAACGGCGACGAGATCTCGACCGTCGCCGTCCGCCCCGATCGAGACCGGATCCGATTTGAAGACGACATCCGGGTCCCGATGCCCGACGACGGTTGGATCGTCCTGCTCGTCGAAGGTGACGACTCACTGGCGCCGATGATCGAAGGCAAGAAGAGACCGGTGCTTCCGATCGCGATCGTCAATCCTTTTCGGATCGATGCGGATCGCGACGGCGTCTGGACACCACCACTCGATCGAGTTCGAGCCGGCCTCGCGACGATGGACGCCGGCTCGGTCGAGGCGACGTGGAACGCCGCGTCGGGATCGGAACGGCGACGCCTGATCGCCGCCGCCCGCACCACCGAGGGAGTCGACGGGGAGTTGAAGGCGGAATTGATCGCTCGCGGACTGCTGGACGACTCGGCTGAACGGACCGTGGTCCGACTCGGCGCCGCCCGCGGGGCCGCAGGAGATCCCCGATTCGCTTCCACGTTGGAGGCGGCGCTCCTCGACGAATCGACCAGCGATCGAGCCGCGGTCGCCGTGTTGCAGAGTCTGGCGGTCACCGATCCGAGAAAGGCCAATGAGAGACTGCAGGGGTTCATCACGACTCGGGGCATCGAGAATCTCCGCGATCTCGGCCCGAAGGGACTCGACGCGGTGGCCGGTCCAACGCCGCGGCACTGGCTGGTGACGGGCCCCTATCCGGGCTCCGACGATCTCGAGGGGTTCGCAAGGTCCTTCTCCACCCTCGAACCTCCGCCGGAGACCAACGGGGGAACGCAAGGTTGGGAGTTGAAGCGGACCCGTCCGAACGGACTGCTCTCGTTTCTCGAAATCACGGCGGACCCGTCCGCGACGGAGAACGCCATCGCCGTCGCGTCTGGCTGGATCATGTGCCCACGAGATCTCACCGCGACCATCGCGTTCGGATCCGACGACGGCGCCGTCGTTCTGGTCAATGGCGAGACGATTCTGCTCGATCGGACCACGCACGGCGCCTCGCCGTTCGCTTCGGTCCTTCGGGTACCGCTGCGACAGGGACCCAACGAGGTGATCGTCGCGGTGGAGAATGGGACCGGAGACTTCGGATTTCACTTCCGCCCGCTGGACCGCGAAGCCACGGTCATGTCGTCGATCGACGACTGATCGCATCGTCATCAACATGATCGAAGAATGACACGGGCGGAACCGACTGCCTCCGGCATGCCGATTCCGCCCGTGGTGTCAATCACCATCATCTCCGCAGGTCAGTCGACCATCACTGATTCCGCGATGAGATCCACCAGCGCCTCGTCGCGGTCCGCGGTGATCTCCCAGTACATGACTCCGCCGAGACCGAGGTTCTGGAGATAGGCCAGTTTGTGACCGAGAGACTCTTCGTCTTCGTAGGAGACGAAGTGACCACCGAACTCCGTCGGCGAGTAGAGATATGGCACCTTCGCGACGTCATCCCAGTAGCGGGTGTAGGAACCGGAAGCGAGGAGCTGGACGATGCCGTCCCGCCCCGTGGCACCAGCATCGAAGTCGTTGACGCCGGTGGCGCCGCTCGACCAGTCGTCCCAGGTGCCGGCAGGCACGGAGCCGGCGGCCGCGAACAGGCCACCGTTCTCCGAATCCACCACGCCACCCCAGGCTCTGCCATAGAACGGGATCCCCATCACCAACTTCGCCGGGTCGACCCCTTCGTCGAGGAATTGTCTAAGGGCGAAGTCGACGGTGTACTTCTCGACGATCTCCGGATCGCCGGGCTCGGCCGGATTCATGAAGAGCGGTGAATGATGCCCGGTCTTCGATAAATCCCAGGCCCCTCGCAGGTCGTAGGTCATCACGTTGATGAAGTCGAGGATCTCTCCGAGGCGATCACACTCGAGATGCCGAACCTTGTCGAACCCGGCGGGCGCGGCGATCGAGAGTTCGTAGTACACGCCGTCCTCTTCTCCCGCGACGTCGAGTTGGTCACGGAGTTCCTGAAGAAGATGGGAGTAGTTCACACCGTCTTCAGGACGGTAGACGTTGCTGGCAAGACCGCCTTCGACCGGATATTCCCAGTCGATGTCGACGCCGTCGAAGTTGTAATCCCGGATGAACTGAACACAGCTCTCCGCGAAGATCGATCGTGATTCGGCGGTCAAGGCGATATCGCTGAATCCCCCCGAGAGCGTCCATCCCCCGACCGAGATCATGGTCTTGAGATGCGGATGTTGCGGCTTGTGGACATTGTTGATCTGGTTGATGAGCCCGCGATAAGGCTGATCCCAGGTATCACCGGGAAACGACTTGTCGATCGCCGCGAACTCGTCGAAGAACGCGATTCGCCCATCGATTCCGATGTCTGCGAATGCATAGTTGAGATGGGTGATCTTGTCGTAGGGAATGTCGGCGGGCTGATAGTCCCGGCCGTACGTCCCCCACTCGATGTAGTACGCGACCACCCGTCCCTCGACGCCACTGACCGGGCACTCGCCCCAGGCCGCCAACAGAAGCCCGAGGTCGGCACCGTCGACCGCACCACTCTGGTCGAGATCGGAACCACCGGGCTCTCCCCAGGCCGCCAGCATCAGACCGAGATCTCCACCATCCACCGTGCCCGATCCGTTCAGATCAGCAGGACACGGATCATTCGATGGTGGATCGCCGCCACTTCCGTCGTCGTCGCCACGGCCGTCGTCGCCGCCGCCATCGTTGCCGCCATCACCGCGGTCCGCCTCAGCTCGGTCAGTCGTCACGGAACTGACCGTCGAGGTCGATTACTCCTTCTTTGCAGAGCGATACGAGGCGC
>JABABZ010000116.1:0-5148 GCA_014237965.1 Phycisphaerales bacterium
ACTGGAGCGAACTGCTGAGATCGAATTCGGGTGCGTTGTCGAAGTACGGAACTTCGAAGAGGAGATCACGGATCGGATACATGCGGAGTTGACGGGCCGCAGGCACGGAGAGTCTTTCCTTGGTGCCGATTTCGATGAAGCCCTTGCGGAGCTGCCAGGTGCATGGATCGAAGTCGCCGCACTGATCGAGCATCATCTCGATGATGGTGAGCGCGGGCTTCCCAGTCGCCTTCAACGTGATCGGCGTCTCGGGGTCGATTCCGATTCCGCTGCGGTCATCGCTGTATCGAACGACGAGATCGACGCCCAACAACTGCTTGATGTACTCGAACGCGTCTCGGGCGGGCGTCTCATCGAAGTCGACGCTGAGATCGCTGTAGAGCAGCGAGCCGAGGAGCGCCGCCTGGCTGGTGTCCCGGGCCGAAGCGGCATCGCGTTGCCGGGCGACCTCGCGGATTCGATCCGAGAGATTCTGCGCGGACGCGTCGTGGCTCATCAAGGTCGGTGCGACCGTGGAGGCGATCACTGCGGCGAGGGTGAGTCGGATTGGTCTTCGTTGCATCGGGCTGGTCTCCAACGGCAATCTTGCTTCGTCCGGAAGTGAATCGAAGCAGGCTCCTGATCGGTGGTCGTCAAATCCGCGCGGGCCGAACATCAAATCGACGGAATGACCGAGGGAGCATCCGAAAAGTATAAGGTTTGGATCCTTGGAATCCGCGTAGAACCGGCAAATTCGCCCGTGGAAGGGGATTTTCGGTGGCTTCAGGTACACCCAGGTGCCATCGGCCCCGGCCGGGATCAGGGCCGTTCGATCGGCGTGGACCGCATCTGGCAGAGGAAGAGCAAGGCCGTCGCATCCGCGGCCAAGGACTGCTGCGATGCCCATGGCGAGGTTCGAAGGCCGTTTGCGGCTTGCCTCCAGCCCGGAAGAAGACGCGCGTCCGGCTCCGAGACCATCAGTTGTCGGGTGAACCGCAGGTAGCCTTCGAGCCCTTTTCTGGCACGAATCAAACTCTGCTCGTCGCCCTGCGGGATCCGATCAAGGGCCGCTGTTCCGAGTGCAGGACGAAGCGTGCGAGCATCCACCAGAGTTCGGGTTCCCGACCGGAGTGGAAGGCCTCCGTCCAGATCGCTTCTTGGGTCGTCGATCTGGCGCAGAAGGAGCGCGTCTCTCGTCGCCTGCAACGCTGCGACCCGTGGCGATGGTTCACCGGTTCGCTCGTATCGAGCGAGTTCCGCAAGTGACAGCCACTCGAAGGACGCGATCAGTCCTTCGATGGAGTTGTTGGCTTGCCACGCCTCATCGAGCTTCGCTTGGAAGGTCTCGTCGTCCACGAGATCGGTGGGGAGACTCCCGAGGGCGGCGGCTCTTCTCGCGATCCCCACCGGATCCTCGGTCACCGTGGTCCCCTCGACCTGATCCAGAAATCGTCGCATGCGCTCACGGTCATGCAGCGCCGAGGCCGTCAGGATGCCGAGGTCGACGGCCACGGGATCGTCGTCGGCCGTCGAAGGAAGCTCGTCGAGAAGCATCGTGGCGATCATCTCGCCCGCGTCGGAGGTCGCCTCGTCCGCCGTCCCGCCGCGGTCGATCGACGCGTTGCTGGCCAGCGCCCACGCGACCAGCAGTCGGTCCGGAACGCGTGCTTCGAAGGGAGAGTGGCGATTCGCGATCGGATCGAAGTCGCCGAGGAGCGAGGGACGTTCGATGGCCTCGGGCGACGCCGGCGGTCGATGCGAGACGAGGTGAGCGGCGATCTTCTGGCGAAGATCATCCACGACGACTCGAACATCCCGTGCAGATCGCGAGACGAGCGGGCCGCTTCGGAAGAGCTCTCGAGGAAGGCCATCAGCCTTCGACTGGCCGAGCCGAAGCGTGTCGAAACGGTGCAGAGAGACCTGGTCGAGACGGCGAAGTTCCGGAAGATCCCGAGGTGGCAGTCCGACCTCGTCGAGCAGGCGGAAGATGATCGAGGACGAGGCGCCCGCGGTCCCCGTCGCGAGTTCCCGGCCGGGAAGACTCCGTGCGATCATCGTGCCTCGTCTGACCGCGATGCCGTCGATGCCCGGTTGCAGCCGACCGGTGGCGGCGGCCAGGGTGCTCCCGAGCAACGGCTCGGTGGTCCCGGCGAATTCGATCTCCAACGTGAGTCGGCCGACGATTTCATCTTGAAGAGCGGCGGGGAGACCTCTGATCGCCCGGTCTCCCGAAGTCTGGGCGAGGGCGCGGCCCACCGCTCGGCGGAGGGCGAGCGGATCGCCTGACGGATCGAAGCCCCGGCCGATCACTCGGCCGTCCATTCTCAGCAGCACGCTGACGGCATCAAGCGCGTCGATCGCGACTTCGGCGTGTGGGTCGGTCTCCGACGGAAGGTCGTTGGCATCCAGCCATGATCTCGCCTGGAGCCACGCGTTGATTCCCTGATCGAGGGTGGGCGGCGCCGCGGTGCAGGGACACACGATCGTCAGCAGGAGCAGCAGCCCGGCCGCGAACGCGGAAAATCCAGACGTCCGAGAACGAACTCGACCATGCCATGCATGCCCGCTGGAGGGCTCGAAATGGGGGGGGGTTCGGGTCATGCGGTCGGTATCGACTTCGAAAGCGGGAGGGTAGCGGGTCGAGGCTTGCACTGCGTCGGGGGTGGGGCAGACTCAAGTGTCAGTGTCCAAAAATCAAAGATCGGAGATTACGTCATGCTTGCAGTCCAGCTGTTTCAATTCTCGGTTCATCGTCGCAGACTCATCCTGCTCACCGGCCTCACCTTCATGGCGATGTGCTGAAGATCCGTCACCAGACTCTCTCGCGCGGGTGAAATGCGGGCCTTCTCAGGAGCATGAGAAGATCGTTTTCCACACGAAACACGGGCCCGTCCTGAAGGACGGACCCGTGTGTTTCTGCAGTCATGCGGCGGTTGGAAAGATGGACTCGATCAGAATTCGATCTTGTCGGTACCCATCGCACCGTGGTCGTCCATGCCGCCTCGCTTCGGAGGCGGGTTCTCCAAACCTTCCGCGTTGACGTCTTCGCTGTAGTCGGTGGAGTCGTTGGCACCCCACTGAGCACGCTTGAGACTCAGGCCGATCTTGCGATCGTCGATGTCGACCCGGAGGATCTTGACGTCGACCTCGTCGTCGACCTTGACCACGTCCTGCGGGTTCTCGATCTTCTGGTCCGAGAGCTCCGAGATGTGAAGCAGGCCTTCGAGGTTGTCCTCGAGTTCGACGAAGACACCGAAGTTGGTGATCTTCGTGACCGTGCCCTTGACGATCATGCCCGGTCGATACGCGGTCGGAATCGCCTCGATCCACGGATCTTCGCTCAGCTGCTTCAGGCCCAGACCGACTCGCTGCTTCTCCTGGTCGACTTCGATGACCACGCACTTGACGACCTCGCCCTTCTGGAAGATCTCGTTGGGGTGCGCGACCTTCTTGGTCCATGAGATGTCGCTGACGTGGAGGAGTCCGTCGATGCCCGGCTCGATCTCGATGAACGCGCCGTAGTTGGCGAGGTTGCGGACCTTGCCTTCGATGATGGTTCCGGGGGGATACTTCTCGGCGACGAGTTCCCACGGGTTGACCTCGGTCTGCTTCATGCCGAGCGAGATCTCGAGCTTCTCCTTGTCGATGTCGAGCACCACGACCTCGGCGTCGTCTCCCACCTGAACACATTCGCTCGGATGGTTGATGCGGCGGGTCCAGGACATCTCGGAGATGTGGACGAGCCCTTCGATGCCCTCTTCGATTCGAACGAAGGCTCCGTAGGTCATCAGATTGACCACGGTTCCCTTCACGCGGCAACCGATCGGGTACTTCTGCTCGATCTCCTCCCAGGGGGAGGCTTCAAGCTGCTTGAGTCCGAGGGCGATCTTCTCCTTCTCGCGATCGATGTTGAGGATCTTGACTTCCATCTCCTGTCCGATGCGGACGACCTCGGACGGATGATTGACCCGGCCCCAGCTCATGTCGGTGATGTGAAGAAGACCGTCGATTCCACCGAGGTCGATGAAGGCGCCGAATTCCGCGATGTTGGTGACGGTGCCGCGGACCACGTCGTTCTCGTTGATGGAAGTGAGCAGGTTGCGCTTGGCGTCCTCCCGCTCCTCTTCGACCAGCTTCCGACGGCTGATGACGATGTTCCGGCGTTCCTCGTCGATCTTGAGGATGACGGCACGGACATTGCGGCCGATGAATTCACCGATGTCGCTCGGACGTCGGATGTCCACCTGGCTGGCGGGCAGGAACACCGGCACGCCGATGTCGATCAGCAGGCCGCCCTTGATCTTCCGCATGCACTTGCCTTCGACGACGTCGCCTTCGGCTCTGGTTCGCAGGACCTGTTCCCATCCACGGATGCGATCGGCCTTTCGCTTCGAGAGCACGACCGAGCCGCTTTCGTCTTCGGTGTTCTCGAGCAGGACCTCGACTTCGTCTCCGGGCTGGAGATCGACGGCGCCGTCGTCGAATTCGGTCTTGGGGACGAGGCCTTCGCTCTTGAGGCCGACGTCGATCACGACGAAGTCGCCGGCGAAGTCGACGACCTTGCCACTGAGAATGGTGCCGGCGGAGAAACTGTCCATGTCCTCGCCGAGCAGCGAGTCCATGTCGCCATCCGCGACGTCATCGCCGAAGGCGGTGCGGAGAAGCGTTTCGGCCTCGAGATCTTCGATCCCGAGGTCTTCAATAAGGTTGTAGTCGACCATGGTTGGGGGGGGTGGCCTCGATCTCGCGTCGTCGAAAGCCGACGGGCGAATCAGGCCGGGGGACTGGTGCGAGTGCGGTGTCGACGCTCGTCGACTCGATCCGCTCGTTGCCTCGGGTCCCGACCGAGAGAACGAATCGGAGAGTATAGGGGCCACCGGCCTCTGACAAAAGCCGCACCCTCCTCGATAGGATCTCTTGAGCCATGACACGTGAAGACCCGCCATCCAGGATTCGATCGCGATGGAAGGCTCTCGGGCCCGGTCTTCTCTTCGCTGGTGCCGCCGTGGGGGTCTCCCATGTGGTGCAAAGCACCCGTGGCGGTGCCGAAATGGGCACTGCAGCGATTCTCATCGTGGTGGCAAGTTGCCTGGTCAAGTATCCGGCCTTCCGTTTCGGCCCGCTCTATACCGCCGTCACCGGCGATTCCCTGCTCGCGGGATATCGCCG
>JABABZ010000116.1:5158-9230 GCA_014237965.1 Phycisphaerales bacterium
CGGTGACGGTGGTCACGGCAGGGCCCCTCCTGAATCTCGTGCCGTCCCTCGGCGATGGTCTGCTCGGCCTCGGGTTCGAGGGTGGTGCGGTGCAGACGGCCGCGATGTCGACGGTGATTCTCGGCCTCACGGCGATCCTTCTCGGCTCGGGCGGTTATCGAGTGCTGGAGGGGTTGATGAAGGTGGTCATGCCGGTGCTCGTGATCGGCACCGTCATTGCGACGATTCTGGCGATCAGGCGGATGAGCGCAGATGACATCTCGATCCTGCCGCCGGTCTCGACCATCGACGATCGGGACCTGCTGGCGGCGATGGTGGGGTGGATGCCGGCTCCGATCGACATCGCGGTCTGGAGTTCTCTCTGGACTCTGGCCCGCGCTCGTGGTCGGCGGATGGATCGGCAGGCGGTGCTCGGCGACTTCGACGCAGGATTCCTGGCGACCCTCTTCCTGGCCGTCCTCTTCGTGATTCTGGGCGCGGCGGTGATGCATGGTGCAGGGGTCGAGTTCGCGGCGTCTTCGGTCGTGTTCTGCGGGCAGGTGATCGATCTCTACACTTCGAGTCTCGGTGAATGGTCGCATCCACTGATCGCTTCCGTCGCATTTCTCGCGATGCTCTCGACGACCGTGACCGTCGCCGATGGATTTCCCCGGACGGTGGCGGCGCTCATCCGCCAGTTCCAGCTGATCGGGACGCCGTCCTCCGCCGTGGCGACGGAGGCCGGTTCGAGTGCCGGGCCCCCCGTGGAAACGGGGAGTCGCGCCGTCTACGGCGCCGCGTTCGTGATCGGCTCGATCGGTGCGATTGCGATTCTCTGGTTCGGGCTGGCCCGGAAGGACGGAGTCACATTCACCGGACTCGTCGACTTCGTCACCATCACGTCCTTCATCGCGGCGCCGCTGCTGGCGATCTTCAACCACCGCTGTGTCTTCTCCAGCGAGATTCCTCCGGGCGACCGGCCGGCCCGGGTCTGGTGGGTCTGGTCGTGGGTCGGCATCGTGATTCTCACTGGTTTCGCAGGGGCCTACGCGGTGGGCCGGCTCGTCGGTTGATCGCCGCCGACGTCGGCGTTTCGCCTGGCCCGCAGGATGAGAAAGCCGATCGCTCCGGCGATGTTGAGTCCGAGCGTCACCGCATAGATCAGACCCGGATGCCCTTTCGCCGCAAAGGCGGCGAAGATCGCGACGCCCAGGAACGGCGCAAAGAGCCCTCGCAGGCCGGTGAGCATCACATGGACACTCATGTACTGACTGTCCCGATGCGGCGGCGCGAAGTGCTGATGTCCGAGATTCCAGGCGAGCATGCCGCCGCCGAAGCCGATGCCGAGCATCGCCGACGCGATGAAGAGAAGCGGAAGCAGATGGAACTCGACCGCGATCAGGAAGAGAAGGCTGGCCAGCACGAACGCCCACGAGTGGATCGCTCGAAACGAGATCACGTGCATCCGGTCGAGGAGTCGGGCCCAGACCGGAATGGCGAATGGCATGACGACGAGCGGCACGACCGTGGTGGCCAGGATGGCGGTCTGGTAGCTGGCGGTGAATTCATCTTCGAGAATGATGACCAGGGTCGGTGAGATCATCAGGTTGCCGGTGCCGAAGAGCATCATGCAGGCCATGTAGCCGGCGTATCGCCGGTCGTCGCCGAGGACGCGGAGCACCGCCAGAGGATTGAGCGAGGGACGTTCCGAATGATGTCCCTGTCGTTCGGCGCGAGCGAGGCGATTCTGGCCTCGGAGGCGGACACCCCCGTAGATGACCGCGCCGACCACACCGAAGACCGCGAGGATGGGAAAGAGATACCGGATCGAGTCGACGGAGCGGTCGAGACTCCAACCGATGACCACGCCGCACGCGGCCATCACGAGCACCTGGACGGTGGCGATCCGACCGGTGATCTTGGTCCGGTCCGCATCGGGGTAGTTCGCTCTCCAGACCGACGTTCGAATCGTGACCACGGCGCTCCAGAAGACCCAGCCGAGGATGACCAGTGCCACCAGGCTCCAGGCGCCGAGTGCGGTCCGTGGGATCAAGGCCATCGCCGCCACGCAACCGCTGGTGGCGAGCATCAGTCCGGAGAGGAAGGGGACCTTCCGTCGGCCGTTGGCGATCGTCGCCCAGATTCCGCTGGTGAGATTCCCGATCGCGGTGGACGCGGCGATCGCGGCGACCGCGATGTCGAGGGTCTGATCGGGGAGTTCCGGAAGTCCGACGAAGGTCTTCTTGAGGACCACGCCCATCGCCCCGCTCTGGATGCCGCCGAGCATGAGCGGGAGGAAGGTCCAGGCGGCCAGTTCTCGCCCGTAGTTCCGCCGGAGCATCGGCGGAAGTGCGTGCGGGTGGAAACTCGACACGAATGCGGTAAGCAGCCGGATCGGAAAGGTGGCGAGTCGATGAAAGGGCACGTCGGGAGTTCGCAGGATGGTCGGTTGCGGAGTCGGAGGAATGAAACACGGGGCCCCGAATGCGGGACCCCGTGTGAAGATCAGTGGGCTGGAGGGGCTTTAGCTGATCAGCCCCTCGACTGCTGGACGATCACTGGCTGGGCTGACCGCCCGTGGAGATGATGTCGTAGGGGCTCAGGCGGCTCGGGCGATCGAAGAGCCAGATGCGACCGAGGTCACCCCAGAACATTCGGAGGTTCTGGTTGCCGATCACGGCCATGTTCAACTCGATGTCGACGTCCCGTTCGCTGATACCCATGATGTGCGGCGTCAGATCACTCTTGATGGCATTGAAGCTGACATCGTTGGGGCTCGAACAGCCGTTCATTCCGGCGGTGGCGCCGATGGCGACGATCAGGCAACTGGAACGAAATGCGGCTCGGGTGATCATGTCTTTGAGTCCTCGGGAATCAATTGAAGACCGGAAACCGGTCCTTGAGCGGTGAATAGTGACAGCAGCGGGGCAGGGTGTCAAACGATCCGGGCTCCCTTTCGGAGGAGTCTCGTGTCCAGTTTTCTCGGTTTTCCTTCCTCAGGGCCGAACAGGGGGTAGAGTTCAGGCTGGATGCCGGGCGACCCCTGTCGGGCCGTGCTGGAACTCCATGTCTCGAACCGTTGCGAACCCCACGGGGTCGTGCGACTTGCGACGATGATCAAGCCTCACGAATCCTCTCCCTCGAGGGTGGATTCGGAGTGGAAGGTCGGGATCGACGAGCGGCGAACCCACCTTAAACGCGGGGTTTGAGCTTCGAGATCCGGTCCAGTCGGGTTTGGCCCGGCCTGCCGAGCAATCGGCGGCGGACCCGTCGGGGGTCGCGCCGGCATCCTGAATTCAATCCTGCTGGGGATTGGCGGGGCATGTCCTCAGGTCGGTCGTTTCGCCGCCCGGAAGCGGTCGGCGACCGATTCGAGTGACTCCGGGACGACCCGAACCCCCGCGACCGCCGACATGAAATTCACATCTCCAGACCATCTGGGGACCACGTGGGCGTGGAGGTGCTGCGGGAGGCCGGCGCCTGCGGCATCACCCTGATTCACACCCATGTTGACTCCATGGGGTTGAAAGACCCGCTCGACGAGATCGACGCCGAGATCCACCAGGCCCCAGAAGGCGACGCGTTCGTCGGGGGTGTGATCCAGGAGTCGGGGTTTCGCGACCCCGAGGGCCGCCAGAAGATGGCCGTTGGCGTAGGGAAACCGATTCAACATCAGCAGCCCTTGATCCGACCGGTGGATCACCAGGGATTCCTCGTCAAGGTCGGGATTCTCCCAGGCATGCGTGATGAAATCGGCGAGCGTCGGCTCGCCGTCGGGGATCTCCGCTCGACGGCGTTCGAGTTCGCGCAGATAGGTCATTCGCCATGGGGCCCAGAGGTCCTGATTCATACGAGGTCTTCCAGAGGCAGGGGATCTTCGATGAGCCGATCGGCCGTGGATCGGTTCCGCCGCTCATTGTGGCGAATCGACCGCCGCAGCGTTTTCAAACCCCGATCACCGTCGATCAGGCCGTCTGCTCTACGATGTTCACATGCTTCCGTCCAAGCCGAGCAAGGTCCTGGTCGCCATGAGCGGCGGTGTCGACTCCTCCGTCGCCGCGGCGCTCCTGCGTCGAGCCGGGCACGAGGTGAT
>JABABZ010000117.1 GCA_014237965.1 Phycisphaerales bacterium
AGCGGGCGTGCCAGGGCGGTCATGGGGAAACCCATGGCGGCGAGGGTGAATCCGAGGAGTTCCCAGTTGCCACAATGGCCGGTGATGAACAACGCCGGCTTGTCGGTCGCGAGCAGTTCCGCACCAGGCGCGAAGGATGCGAACTCGACGTGCTCCTGCCAGCTCCAGGGATTCACGAGGCGTGGCATCGCCAGGCTGTCGACCAGGAACATTCGGAACATGTATCGAATCGATTCGACCGCGAGCCGGTCGGCTTCGGTCTTCGTGGCCTCTGGAAGCGACCGGAGGATGTTCGTCTTTGCGCGGGCGGTTCGTTTGGAGGCGATCTTCGCGTACAGCGAGCCGAACGCGTTCGCGGTTCGAAGATTCTGATCCGGATCGACGCACTGGATGGCGGCGCCCAGCGCGCGGAGCGGCAGAAACTCAGCAAGGTCTCGGAGACCGCGGACGGGGTCGTCGAAGAGGTTCTGCGAGGAGGCGTTCACCGGGGACGAAGATCCGAAAAAGCCGCGGACCGGACCGTCATGTCGGTCCGGTCCGCGGAGAAGGGCAGGGTTGGCGGGGCGAGTTGATCAGCGGGGGTTCATGCCCGTGAGCATCTCGAACCGGTTCCAGTTGAGTACCGGAATCTGGGCGTCGGTCGCCTGATCGAAGAGTCGATCGTACTGTTCGCGGGATTCCCGCTGCTTGAGGAAGCGACGGAACTGATCGTCGCCGGCATCGGGAGGCAGTGGGGCGGGCATCGGCGGGTGAGCACCGAGGACCAGGAAGTCGAGGTCGCCGGTGAGGGTGTCACCCTCGACGATCTCGCCGCCCCATTCGATGATTCGACGCCGGACGTAGTCGGTCTCGTCCTCGAACGGACGTCCGTCCCCATTCACGTCGAAGAGCCCGTGAACGAGGAACTTGAATCGATAGTCGGGATTGAAGACCGCATTGGCGATCACGTCGTCCTTGACCACCGGACGCCCCTTGAGTTCCCGGGTGATTCGTCCGGTCGAGGTGTCGGCCGCGACCTTGATGATCTCGACGCTGGCTTTTCCTCGGACGTATTCGCCGGTTCGCGGGTCGGGTCGAATGGAGGTCGCATCCTCGTAGACCTCGAAGGTCATGCCGGGGACGACGCGTTGGTTCCGGCCGAGATCGATGAAGATCTGGCCACCCGTTCCAGGGACACTGATCACTCGGCCGTCGACGAGCTCCGCCGGGCTCTGGGGCTTGAGTCGGTAGTTCTCCGTCTTCTTGCGGAGTTCCTCGATCTGGGCACGGAAGACGCTGTTGTCCTGGTTGGATCGGTCGAGACGGCTCTGGAGATCCGCGAGTCGGTTGCGATAGTCGCGGTCGAGCTTGACCCGGCTTTCCTCGATGCTCTGGATCGCGGATTCGACTTCCTGCTGGTATCTCACCGCCGCGGTCTTGTAACCACTGAATTCCTGTTCTACCTGAGCGACCTTTTCATCGCCGAGCTTCTCGTTCTGCTTCATCCGGTCGCGGAGATCGTCATTGGTGGACTGGCTGTCTGCCAACTGGCGTCCCAGACTCGCGCCGTCGTTCTGCGATGAGGTGAGCTGGCGTCGAAGGTCGGTCATCTCGCTTCGAACCACGTCACCGTCACCGAGACCAAGGCTGCTTCGCATCTCGGTCAGATCAGCGTTCGGATTGCCGGTGACGAAGGCGGCGACTTCTCCGCGCTCGTCTCGAAGATGAGCGTGGAGTGACTTCTGCTTGCTCCTTGCCGCATCCATCTGACGATCGAACTCGTTGGTTCGATCCGACGGCTTGATGAACTGAGTCATCTCGGCTTGAGCCTTCGCCTCGTTCTCGAGTGCTTCGGCCTTTCCGGAGTACATCATGAACGTGATGGTCAACAGGCCGACGTTGCAGACCACGCTGACGACCAAAGCAACGATCACGCCGGTACCGGCACCAGAACCTCGGGCCATTGGGGAATCTCCACGCCTTCGCCGTACACGAAGGCCATTTGTCCGCTCTCGCGAATCGATTATCCGGATCACCCCATGGAAGTGGTGACACCGGGATCACGGGCTCCTCGCCGCGTGAAAGGGACGCATAGTGTCCGCCGATGGTGCGTCGCCGTCAAGCCACCAGCCATCTGCAGGGCATTTCGCCTCCCTCACGGGACGCTCCGGGATCGTCCGGAGGCCGAGGTCGGGATTCGGGGTGATGGTTGGTCCAGGCGTCCGAGATCCGGGGCTCGTTCGACCTGAGGTTGGCTCGGGCCCGTCTGGCGTCAGATTCGGACCACTCGCATGGCTTCGGCCGGCGTGGTGATGCCTGCCCGGACGAGGTCCCATGCCGCATCTCGGAGAAGGTCGAGCTCTCCCTCGGCGGTCGCCACTTTCCGGATTCGCGTCGCATCGGCCCGATTCACGACGAGATCCCGGATCGAATCGGTCAGACGGAGCAGTTCGAAGGCGCCGACTCGCCCCCGGAATCCGGTCTGACGGCATTCTCGGCAGCCCGGTGCCTCGACCACCATCCCGTCGGAAGGCGGCTCCAGCCCTTCGGGAAGCTCAGCGGCGATCATTTCACGCCGTCGGCCACACGACTCACAGACTCTCCTGACCAGTCGCTGGGCGAGGATCGCTTCGACGCTCGAGGCGACGAGGAACGGCTCGATGCCCATGTCGAGAAGTCGGGTGGTCGCTCCCGCCGTGTCATTCGTGTGCAAGGTGGAGAAGACCAGGTGGCCGGTGAGCGATGCCTGGATGGCCGCCTCGGCGGTCTCCAGGTCTCGGATCTCGCCGATCATGATGATGTCGGGGTCGTGCCGAAGTATGGCCCGCAAGCCGGTGGCGAAAGTCATGTCGGTCGCGGTGTTCACCTGGATCTGGTTCACGCCTTCGACGTGATACTCGACGGGATCTTCGATCGTGACCGCCTTCACCGCTTCGCTCACGATTCGGTTGAGGGACGCGTAGAGGGTCGTCGACTTTCCTGAACCGGTCGGCCCGGTGACCAGGAGAATGCCGTGTGGACGGGTGATCACGGTGTCCCATCGCTCCATGATCGGCAAGGGCATGCCGAGATCATCGAGTCCGAGCTTGGCGACGCTGTTGTCGAGAACACGCAGCACGACGCCCTCGCCCGCGATCATGGGAATGATCGAGACTCGAAGATCGAACTCCCGCCCCTTGTGCCGGAGCGTGATTCGCCCGTCCTGTGGCTTCCTCTTTTCCGCGATGTTCAATCCCGCCATGATCTTGAGTCGACTGACGATCGCATTTCTGAACCGATTGACCGAGGCCGGTACGCCAGCCTCGCTCAGCACGCCGTCGATCCGATAGCGGATGGTCAGCTCTTCCTCGTACGGCTCGATGTGGATGTCCGTCGCTCGTTCTCGAATCGCTTCGAGCAGCAGATCGTTCACGAGCTTGATGACGCTGGCTTCCTCGTCGGCATCCAGCTCGCCGCTGGAAGCGTCGAGGAGGTGTTCGGCTTCGTCCGGGTCCTCGGTCGAGAGGGCGTCGAGGGTGTCGCTGGCGACGCCATAGTGGGATCGGATGAACTTGCGGAGATCCCGCTCGTCGGCGAGCACCAGCTCCACTCCGAGTCCGGTCAGAAGCCGCAATTCATCGAAGGCGCTGAGTTCGAACGGGTCGCAGGTCGCGATCTGAAGCGTGGTCTCCGTCCGGCTGATCGGCACGCAGAGCTGCTTGAACACCAGCCGGGACGGGAGGGTTCGGAGCGTCTCGTCGTCGACTTCGATCTCCGTCAGATCGACGATGTCCATGTCGAGCTGGCGTCCGATGGCTTCGAGCACGGCGTCTTGAGCGATATGCCCCAGGCGGACCAGCACGTGATCCAGTCGTTCGCCGGTCCGCTTCTGCTCACGAATCGCCTCGTCGAGCTCCGGCTCGGTGATCAATCCGCGTTCGACGAGAATGGTGCCGATGCCCATGGGCGGTTCGTTCCTTCGTGACAAGCTGCTTGCGGGAAAAAGCAATGGAATCCCGCTGTCGTCGGACCGATTCGTGCCCGTCCGACCCATCTTCCTTGGTTGGCCTCACGACACCAACTCAAACTCCGGGCGATCCCGGATTCCATGCCGATGAACCCCGGCCTGAAGACCTTTATCGGGCCGGCTCCGTCGACATGTCGACTTTCTACCGGTGAGGCTGGTTCGGGTTGATCGAGACCGTGCTCCCGCTCCGGAGGTTCGGATCGGGCGGCTCAGGGCCGTACGACGCCTCGAAGCACGACTGCGGAGAGCCCCAGCCCGGCCAGTCGCGGCCGGCCTCCGATGCTTGCGATCTCGGCGGCCGCCACGAATCCCAGAAGCGGGGGGTCGGCCAGTCGTTCATGGATCCTCCCGGCGTCGTGGCCGGGTGAACCGAAGAGCGATGAGCCCCGGCCTGCGGAACTCGAGAGAATCACGCCGTCGGCCGGGCGATGGTCGAGCACGGCGAGATCCAGGGACATCCCGAGATCCTCGGCCGCGATCTTGGCGTCACGAACCTGAAAACGGACCGTCGAGCCGCGGGGGGCTCCTCCGGACAGGAGGAGGTTGCCGCTGGCTCGATCGACGGTGCCGATCGGTCGGATCAGGAAGTCGCCCCGCCCCTTGATGGGTTTGGCGGCATCGGCCGCGATTCCGATCAGCGGGGTTCTCGCGAGCGCGGTTCGATCGGCACCGGACAGGCTTCCGAGGACTTCCTCCAGCACTTCGGCCGCCGGGCGACCGCCCAGGCTGGTGATCGAGCTGCCATCGGCGCCGGTCACGATCAAGGACTCGCCGACGCCGCGACAACCATGGGCGACGATGGGTTCCAGTTCGATGTCTCCCTCGAAGATCAGTCCCACCGCACCGGACATCGAGACGGCGTCATCTGCCACCAGCACGTTGGCGCCGGCCTGGCTGGCCCCGCTCAGCAGTCCTCCGGAGATCGGAACGCCTGCTGGAAGCGTCGCGGCCAGTCGGGCGGGGAGGGCGTCCGAGCCGGCGGTGAACGGGTCCGCGAAGACCAGGAGCCCGCGCGGCGGCGACATCGGGCGAAGTCGGCTTCGGACCAGTTCTCTCGACCAGGCTTCGGGTGGCCCGTCGCGATGGTCGAAGTGGAAGGACCGGATTCGAAGTCGAGGGCCGCCGATCGCCATGGCGACCATGGACGGGCCGGATTCGAACTCCTCGGGCCCGGCCATCACCGATCGAGCGGTGAATCCGACGGACGCCGGACCGTCGAGTGCGTCGCGAATGGTCCGAACGGCTTCGGGAAGGGCTGTGGAATGATGAAAACTCGCCGCGACCAGGAGAGCCGCTGGAGGGCCATCCAGTTCCTCTCGCAACGACCCCGCAAGACTCAATGCCGCCGTACGGGTATCAGCATGGCGGTCCGAGACCACTTGAGTCTGAAATTCGGTGGGTGGAGCATGCATCAAACCTGATGATAGCGGTCCGATCCAAGGGATTCCCCCCCTGATTGGACGGATTTGGGGTTGCAACCTGCGTGAGGCTGGCGATAATACGCGGCTCGAATCCTCGCAGGGAGCTGGCCTCGTGCCGAATACTGAATCAGCCAAGAAGCGCGTTCGACAGAACGCAAAGCGTCGCGCCCTCAACAACTGGCGGAAGCTACGCGTCAAGAACCAGATCAAGACCTTCCTTTCGGCGGTCCAGCACAAGGACGTCGGCAACGCGGAATCCGAATTCCGCAAGGTCTGTTCGGTGCTCGACAAGGTCGCATGCTCCGGCACGATCCATCGCAACACCGCGGCGCGTCGAAAGAGTCGACTCTCGCGACGATTGCGTGATCTCAAGTCCGCAGCGGCTTGATCGCGTCCGTCTTGCCCGGCTTCACGGTCTCACTCTGGTGAAGCCGAGGCCCTGACGCCCAGGCTGATGAAGCCAAGGCCGAAGAAGCCACAGGGAAACAGTCAGGGCCAGGGATGGTGACGCTGCCATGGCGAAACCAGTTCGTTCGTCCGCGGTCCCGCCCGATACCAACGGCGGAGGGCCCTTCTGGACCGGACCCTATTGGCGTCGCGCCCAACGTCCGCTTGAAATTCTGGTTCTTCTCGCACCCCTGATCCTGATCTACGAACTGGGGCTCATCGCCATTCTGCGACAGGATGGCGGGATCCTGGTCACGAATCTCGCGCACAAGTACATCATCGATCTGTTCTCGGTGATGGGCATCACTGGCTTCGGGCTCGGACTTCCCGGACTTCTGCTCGTCGTCCTGTTGATCGCGTGGCAGGTTCTGAGCCGTCATCCCTGGGTCATTCACTGGGGAACGATCGGCTTGATGTGGATCGAGTCGCTCATTCTCGTGGTCCCGATCATCGTCCTGGCGGCACTCCTGAACTCGGGTGCGACCCCGTTGTCGGCAGGCCTTCCCCTTCGGGAGACGGTCGCCGAACGGATGGCGATGGGCATCGGGGCGGGGCTCTACGAGGAGCTGATCTTCCGGTGGGCGATCATTGCGACGGTGCATGCGTTGCTGGTGGATGGATTCGGCCTGTCCCAGCGAACGACGGTGTTCTTCGCCGTGGTGATCTCGGCGGTCGCGTTCATGCTCTACCACCCGATTCATGGCCCTGATGGGAGCATTCTCTCCGGGTTGGCCGTCTTCTATCTCGCGAGCGGCGTCTACTTCTCAGTGGTCTATATTCTTCGCGGTTTCGGCATCGTCGCGGCGACCCACGCGATCTATGACGTGTTCGTCGTCCTTCTTGCCTCGTCGATCGCCGATTGAGCGGTCGGTCGCGCCACCCTCACAATTCAACCAGACCGACCCGACGGAGTCGTTGGTCCGGGTCCGAGGCTTGCCTCGGCTCGCGTTGTTTTCGAGAGTCTGGATGTAGTTGGTCACGGGCACGAGGCTCGTGGATGGGGAGAGAAGATCGTGTCGAGAACGAACGCCAAATCCGAATCGGGTCGTCCCGCGACCGTTCTTCGTGGCAGTCTGATGGGGCATCGAGTCCTCGCGGAACTGGGCCACAAGGACCTGGTCACGACCTATCTGGTCGCGGATTTCGCGGACGGCACCCTTCAGACGCTCAAGCACGTCCAGCGGCACACCGCCGAGGATGAAGAGCGATGCCGGCGACTTGCCGCCGAGTATGAGATCGGTCAACGCCTGGAACATCCGTCCATCCGGGAGGTCCGGAAGTTGAAGCGAGAACGGAAGGGCTTTCGAGTTCATTCCGTCGGTCTCTTTCAGCAATACGTCGATGGGCCGACCCTTGATCGCTGGGAAGCACCGAGCACCGATGGGGTTCTGGAATTGATGGAACACGTGGGCGAGGCGTTGTCGCACGTTCACGAGCGGGGGCTGGTGCATGGCGCCGTTCGTCCTCGGCATGTCCTGGTCGGCGCCGGAGACGCGCCCTCGTTGATCGGATTCGCGGAGGCGGCCGAGGCTGGTACCGCCTTCCCCGGCGGCCAGGGCAATCCGGGGTACTCGGCGCCGGAGCAGTTTCTCGGTGGAGTTAGGACGGCACGGGCCGATGTCTTCGGCTTTGCAGCATCGATCGCCGCGGTGTTCCTGAGGTCCCGGCTCGAGATGGGCAGTGCTTCGGAACTGAATGCGGCCGACTGGCTCGATCTCCATCAGGATTGGACGGACGCACTCCGTCGAGGGGGCGGGTCCGAGGGGATGAACCGACTCCTGGAGCAGTGCCTGCATCCGGATCCGACTCGAAGACCCGTGGGAATGGATGAAGTCGTGCTTCGGCTCCGGGAATTGCGAGTCACGGGCGATCTGGGGCAGCATGGCGCGGGTCGACGCCAGGCGGCCTGAAATAAAGGGGATGGAATTCGCAAGAAGTCCAGCGAAGTGCGTATCGATCAGTGGTTTGCCCGTGCCGCGAACCGACGGGGATCTCGGGAACCCTCATGGAAACCATGGGAAGTCCACACGGAAATCAGGCACGGATGGTTGAGAATCTCCCTTTCAATCGGACCGCGTGTTCGAGGGTCGGTCGGAGATGTGAGCCAGACAGGATGGGGCCTTGATCGCCTCATTGCGGCAGGTCTTTTTCAGAAGGTCCGGGGATTTCAGGGAATGCGGAAACCGCGAGACAGGATCTTGCGAACACCGGCGCTTCAGAAGGAGTGGAGGCAGTCATGATCAGCAGGCAAGCGACGATGCCAACGGAGATTCACGGGTACCGGGTGATCGATCTGCTCGGAGAGGGGGCGGCGAGCCGGCTGTACGTGGTCTCCGATCCTCGAAGCCGGGATCTCTTCGCCCTCAAGCACGTGAACTGTCGTGACGCCTCGGCTCGCCGATTCCTGACGCAGGTAGAGCGAGAGCACGAGCTGGGCTCGAAAGTCGACCATCCTGCGGTCCGATCGGCACGCAAGCTTCTTCGGTATCGCGAGATCGTCCGGACCACCGAAGTCTCACTGATTCTGGACTTCGTCGATGGTGTTCCGCTCGACGAGATTCCTCGAGCGACCACACATGATCTCCTCGAGCAGTTCGCGACGATCGCGGACGGGCTCCATCACCTCCATGAACTCGGGTACGCCCATGCGGATCTCAAGCCGGGGAACATCCTCGTCGCCGCGACGGGTCAGGCGACGCTGATCGACCTCGGTCAGTCCTGTCGTCTTGGTGAGCGGAAGCCGCGAGTCCAGGGGACTCCCGGATTCCTCGCACCCGAGCAGGCCGCCGTGGGCATCATCGATGCTCGCACCGATGCCTTCCTTCTGGGTGCGACGATCTACCGGCAGTTGACCGGTCGGTACGGTTCGACGGAGATGCTGAACGCCAGGAGTCCGGTCGAGTCTCTTCGGAGGCTGCTTCCCGATCTGCCGTTGGAGATCGACGAGCTCGTCCATGCCTGTCTCGAAGAGGCTCCCGCGCGGCGTCCCGGTGATCTTTCGGTCGTGGCGGATCGCCTTCGGGACCTCTCGGCCCTGTGTGCCGAGGGACGTTTCCCCAGATCGCTCAAACGGCCGGCTTGAGTCGCCGGACGAGCCGCAAGCCCAGGTCATTCCGATCTTCAGGCTCCAGCAGGGGTAGCATGTCCGCATGCCGACCCCCGATCCCGCCCAAGTCCGCCTTCTCTGTCTCGATGTGGACGGCGTCATGACGGACGGTTCCGTCCTTCTCGACAACAACGGCAACGAGACCAAGCGTTTCTTCGTCCGCGATGGCACCGCCATCCGGATGTGGCAGCGAGCGGGCGGTGAGGTCGCGATCATCTCGGGACGAAGTGGCGAGGCTGTTCAGGACCGGGCCGCCGAACTCGGCATT
>JABABZ010000118.1:0-241 GCA_014237965.1 Phycisphaerales bacterium
AATCCGACCCTCCTCGCCGACGCGCCTCTTCCCGGCGAGTCGGATCCGTCTCTGGAATCGAGACCGGATTCGATGTTCGAACCGGGCGAAGATGAACCGCTCCGGAGGCTCGAGCGGTTTCTTGACGGTCCGATTCTCCGGTATCACGAGGATCGAGACGCACCGGCACTGGATGGAACCAGCACCCTCTCACCCTGGCTGGCCTGCGGCTCGATCTCTCCGCGCCGCATTCTCCATCGCC
>JABABZ010000118.1:251-9199 GCA_014237965.1 Phycisphaerales bacterium
CGCAGGCGGACCTGATTGGCCGAAACACGACCGTCCGGCGCACCTTGCACATAGTTCCCAAATACCCACAACCGCACCGGATCGGGTATCTCGACTCTGCCCCAGGGGCCTTCGGTCTGGTTGAGCGAATTGATCTGGCGAGAGTTCTATCGGCACGTCATCGACGGCATTCCTCGCCTCTCCATGGACCGACCGCTTCACGCCTGGACGAATCGCGTGGCCTGGCGGAACGACGACGACGGTTTCGAAGCATGGAGCCGAGGCGAGACGGGGATCGGCATCGTGGATGCTGGAATGAGACAACTCGCCCGGACCGGATGGATGCACAATCGTGTCCGCATGATCGTCGCGACGTTCCTGGCCAAGCATCTTCTCATCGACTGGAGACGCGGCGAGCGCTTCTTCATGAATCGACTGGTCGATGGAGACTTTCCGAGCAACAACGGCGGCTGGCAGTGGGCCGCCTCGACCGGCACGGACGCCGCCCCCTACTTCCGGATCTTCAATCCCGATCGTCAGGCAGAGCGATTCGACAAGGAACACGAGTACATTCGAACCTGGGTTCCGGAGTTCGGGACCGCCGGCGCATCCCCTCCCATCCTCGATCTCAAGCAGGCCCGGGCCCGGGCCATCGACGCCTTCAAGACCGCGAAGAACCACGCCGACTGACCGCACGGCCGGCAAACCCTCTGTTTCAATCCGACGAATCGGACGGCAACTCGAACCTCAGCACGCGTTCACGCGTGGTGACGAAGAGACGTCGGTCGTCCGGCCCACCGAAACACGCGTTGGCGACCCAGCTCGCATCAGGAAGAAGGACACGGATCAAGGCGCCGTCGCTTGAGAGGACGAAGACTCCCTTTCCGGTCAGAATCACTTCGTCTCCCGGCCCCAGCGTCATGCCATCCGAACCGAGCGGAAAGAACGGTCGACGATTCTTCAAGTCCCCCGATGACGTCACTTCGAAGGAGTACGTCACGCCTCCATCAAGGTCGGCGACCCAGAGCGTCCCACCATCGCGGGATCCGACGATCCCGTTGGGACGAATGAAATCCTCCGCGACGGAATCGACCGATCCATCGACCGCTCGACGATAGACCTCGGCCGGGATCGGCTTCCGACCCGGTTCATGCCAGGACCGGGCATAGAAGGGATCCGTGAACCAGATCGCACCATCCGGTGCCACCCAGAGATCGTTGGGGCCGTTGAACGGATCGCCATCCCTGACCGCGAGCAGTTCCACGGAACCGTCTTCGTTCCAGGCCAGGAGCTGGTTGTCCTCCTCGGCACATCCGACGAGCCGTCCATCCGGAAGGATGCCGAGTCCGTTCGCTCGTTTCGCCGACTCGTGCTCGATGGCGATCCGACCGGCGGCATCCACCCGCACCACGTGATTCCTGGGTTGATCGGTGAAGACCAGGTCGCCTCCCGGCAGAACCACCGGCCCCTCGGTGAAGGCGAAACCATCGGCGAGGACCTCCGCCTCCCGAACTCCCGCCCAATCGGCACTCGCTTCGAGACGAATCCTTCGAACGCGTCCACCACCCTCGAGCTCATCATCCACGTCGAAGAACCGAATCTCACCGTCGATGGTCCCATCCGCCAGACGCATGGCTCCCCGGAAGCCGAGCACACTCGCGCAACTCGCCATCGCATCCGCATCAGCCCCCGGGGATTCTCCCCCGCGAATCGTCACGGTCACCTCGCGTCGATCGGCGATCGGCTCCCCGGTTCTCGGATCGAGCAGATGACTCAGCCGAACCGTGGCTCCCGCATCCTCGAGTTCCAGAAACTGCTCGACATCCCCGCTCGTCGCGATCGCGGCATTGGCGAGCATGACGACCTCGGAATCATCATCCGCGACGGTTTGGATCCGCACCCGCCATCCGGCCGCGCCGGGCGGCGGATCTCCCGCGAGCAGATCGCCGCCGACTTCGATCAGGGCCTGAGTCAGACCATGGGAACGGAGCACTTTCATCGCGGCGTCGGCGGCCATCCCCTTCCCAATCCCGCCGAAGTCCAACTGCATCGCCGCGGTGCGACATCGGACGGTCCGAGCGGCCGGATCGAAGGTGAGCTTCTCGAAGCCGACCGCATCAGACGCGAATCGGACGCTCACCGGCGACGGCCGTCGCCCTTCGCGTCGCGTGGATCGCCAGAGTGCGGTCAGTGGACCGATCGTCGGATCGAAGGCCCCGCCGCTCTGCCGATGCCACCGCAGTGACATCTCGATCGCGGCCGCAAGGTCGGCCGACACCGGCACGTCCTCATCGACCTTCTCCACGAGAAGCCTCGACTCGCTCTTCGGCCGGTAGTCGCTGAGCGCCGCTTCCACGGCCGCCATTCGCGCGAACGCCGCGCGGGTCGCCGCATGGCCGGCTTCCTCGCTCTCTGCATACACCTGAATCGTCGCAGGCCCACCCATCACGATCCGCCGATCGACGACGCGAATCTCGCTGACCGCGATCGACGAGCACGCACTCACCATGGCGAGCGCGAGACCGAAATGGCCTGCAACCCGGCTCAGGCTCGGAATTCGTCGCATTCGCGATATGCCTTGATCAACCGATCGACGCCGTCCTTGCCCCCCAGGCTCAGGCCGTGTTCCATGCCCACGATGCCCTTGAATCCACGCCGGTGAATGTGACGGAACACGTTGCGATAGTCGATCTCACCCGTGGTCGGCTCGCGACGACCCGGGTTGTCACCGACCTGGAAGTAGGCGATCTCACTCCACGCTTGATCCATGTAGGGAATGAGATTCCCTTCGGTGATCTGCTGGTGGTAGAGATCGTTGAGGATCTTGCAGCTCGGACTGCCGACCGCTTCGCAGATCATGAACGCCTGCGGTATCTCGGTCAGAAACAACCCCGAGTGATCTCGACGGTTCAGTGGCTCGAGCACCATCACCAGATCATGCGGCTCGAGTATCGCCGCACATCGCTTGAGATTCTCGATCACATTGGCCGTCTGAAAGTCCCAGGAATCGGAGAGGCTGTACCGACCGGGAACCACGGTCATCCAACGCGCACCACACCGCTTGGCGATCTCGACCGCCTTCTTCATCTTCGCTTCCAACCGCGTCGTCAGGTCTTGATCGCGTTTGACGAAGGTCTCTGCACCGAAGTTTCCCTCGGCCACGAACACCCCCATCTCGATTTCCAGACGTTTCATCTCATCACCGATCCGCTTCTGATCCTCGTCGGACCGGCCCGGCATGCCGTTGTCCTCCCAGGCCCGGAATCCCTGTTCGCTGGCGAAGCGCAGCTGGTCGAGATGGTCGTTTCCCGAGATCGCGTTGAACATGCCGAAGTGTGGCGCGTACTTGAGATTGAAGGTCGCTCCCGGCTCCGCGTTCTCGCGGGCTTCAAGTTCGGCGGCGCCGGCCAACCCGGTCGCCAGTCCGGCCACCGTGGCACCCCCGGCGGTCGAGATGAAGGTTCGTCGTTCGATGTTGGACATGCGTGATCTCTCCTTGTCGAGCCTTCGATCAACCCTCGCCGCGACGCGCGTCGTCCGACCGATTCATTCGAGTCTTTCCAGGCACCGGCACCGGCGGGTTCGCCATCTCCGCGAATTCCATGACCTCGGGCATGAGATCCTGATCGCTGTTGAGCGCGTCCTCGAAGGTGATGATCTTGCCGGTGTAGGCCGCCTCCCGACCCATGATCGCGGTGAGCGTGCTCTCCGCGATTCGCTGGCCTTCGTTCAGGTACGGGCCGCTTCCTCGGATCGACGCCTGCAGATCCATGTGCTCCTGCACGTACGGGTTCTTCTGCGGCCCCTTGAATCGCCACGCATTCGCACCGGTGAGCTTGGCCCGGCCGGAACTCAACTTGGCCGTCCCTTCCGAGCCGGTGATGATCTCCTCGACGCGCCCGTCGGTACCGACCTGCTGCCGGCACATGCTCATCGCAAAGCGATCATCGGGGTATCCGTACTCCAGACCGAAGTGATCGAAGATGTGCCCGTACTGATCGGTCGTTCGCGCCTGCCGGCCGCCGACTCCGAACACCTTCTCCGGCGGCGACTGGAAGGCCCAGTTGATCGCGTCGAGATTGTGAACATGCTGTTCCACGATGTGATCGCCGGAGAGCCAGGTGAAGTAGAGCCAGTTGCGAATCTGGTTCTCCATATCCGACCGGTCGTCGGTCGGATCGACTTTCCAAAGCCCGCCCATGTTCCAGTAGCAACGGGCCGCGAGCAGTTTTCCAATGTCTCCGCGATGAAGGCGCTTCATCGCTTCGAGATAGCACTGTTCATGCCGTCGCTGGGTTCCCGAGACCACCGAGAGGTTCCTGGCCTTGGCGGCCGCCGCCCCTTCCATGACCTTCCGAATTCCGCTTGCGTCGACGGCGACCGGCTTCTCCATGAAGACGTGCTTGCCACCGGCCACGGCCGCTTCGAAGTGCTGGGGACGGAATCCCGGAGGCGTCGCAAGGATCACGATGTCGCAATCGGTGCCGATGACCCCCTGGAAGGCATCAAAGCCGACGAACTGCCTCGACTCGGGAACATCGACTCGGGATTCGTCGTGCTTCACGAGATTGCCGCGGCTGCTGGCGAGGCGGTCCGGAAAGAGATCGCCCATGGCATGGATCTTGACGTTGGGGCCTGCCTGGAGCGCATTCACCGCGGCACCGGTACCACGGCCGCCACATCCGATGAGACCGACCGTGAGTTCCTCTTCACGCCGGGGCATCGCCCCGAGGATGGACGGGGCTGCGGAAACGATCGCCGGCATCGCGGCCACCATTCCCACGGAACGGACGAAGTCGCGGCGATCAAGATTCTTGTCGTTCATCGGAGAGATTCCCATTCGAGGGTGATTCAGGAGACGGCCGTGCCGCTCCGGAGAAGTTCAGTTTCCCGCATCATCTTAAGGATCGATTCCAGCATCGTTGATCCGGTCCATCCTTGCCGCGACATCGGTCAGCCAGGCACGATCGCCCCCGCCGATCTCCGCGGTCATCCAGCCTTCGTACCCGATCTCGTCGAGGGCCTTCATCACCGCCGGCCAGTCACAGTCACCTTCAAGCAGCCCCACGTCGAATCCGGCCCAGCGGCCTTCCTTGTCGAGTTTCCCGCGGCTGTATTCCTTGACGTCGACCTTCATGACCCGAGGCCCGAGAATCCGAATCCACTGCTCGGGCCAACCATAGGCGACGAGATTTCCCACATCGAGATACCAGCCGACCCGCGGGCTCTCGAAGGAGTCGACGTATTCGGCGGCTTCGCGGGGACTCAGCAGGAAGTTGTTCCAGACGTTCTCGAAGGCGATGTCGATTCCCGCGGCTTCCGCGTCCGGGATGACCTTCAGGAGCTCGGCTCGACTGAGGGTCCATGCCTCGTCATAGGACATGCTCTTCCGCACGACCGCGGGGACGACGAGGACCGAAGTCGCTCCGTAGGCCTTCGCATCGCGGATCGCTTCGCGAATCGCCTCCACGCACTTCGTTCGGACCGCAGGGTCGGGATGGTTCAAGGGGCTCGCCCAATGCTCGCTGCAGACCACTCCGTGCACCGGAAGTCCGGATGACTTCGAGGCCCTGACGACCTCTTCAACCGTCCACGAATTCGGGCTTGGAAGTTCGACGCCGTCGAAACCCAGTTCCTTCAAGAGCCGGAATTTCTCCTCGAGCGTCGCCCCATCCTTGACCATCTCGATCTTCACGGCCTTCTTCATGGATCGCTCCGAAGAATCCTGCGGCCGAACCGCCTCGCCTTCCGGCGTCCCCGAAGGCCCACCACCGAAAGAGAACGCGGCGACCAGCAGAAGCAGCACTTGAATCATCAGGACTCCATAGAGACCGGCGTGATCATGAACTCGAGAACCCGACCCCGTCGACGGGTCAACTGAACTTGTAGACCCCGGGCTGCGGGATCACGATCGGCGGACGCGGACCGAACTTCGGATCAGCAGGGACGATCTCCTTCTGGGAATTCATGATCTCGTCCCAGGTGATGGTTCGACCGCTGTAACCGGCCTCGCGGCCCATGATCCCCATCGCGACCGACTGGGTCATCCAGTCGCCGTCGTTGATCAACTCTCCATCTCGGATGGCCTTGAAGAGTTCATTGTGCTCGGTCTGATACATGTTGGGCGTCGCGCCCTTGAAACGGAAGGTGGTGGCGCCGTCGTTGAACTTGAGATTCGACTGCCTCGGCGCCCATCCATTCACATAACCGATTCCCTTGCTTCCGGCGATCCAGTCGGTGTTGTCATTGGAGCAATTGGGAACCTGCCGACAGGTGAGGAATCCGCGAGCACCGTTGTCCCACTCGTAGATCACCGCGAAGTGATCGAAGATGTCTCCACGTTCGGCTCCTTCTCGAAGCCCGCGTCCGGCCAGCGCCGTGCACTTCGCCGGCGGCCTGTTGCCCATCGCCCAGTTCATCTTGTCGACGCTGTGCACGGCCTGTTCGACGATGATGTCGCCCGAGAGCCAGTTCTGGTGCTGCCAGTTCCGCAACTCGAAGTCCATGTCGGTCATCTCGGGCGTTCGCGCCCGGGTCCCGAGCGGGCCGGTGTGATAGGTCGAGTGAATCGACTCGATCTCGCCCAACGCGCCATCGTTGATCTCGCCGTACATGGCGCGTTCCGGCATCGAGTACCTCCAGCAGAAGCCGGACATGAGCTGAGTACCCTGACTCTTCGCCTTCTTCGCCGTATCCATGACTCGGCGCAGGCCAGGCATGTCGGTGGCCATCGGCTTCTCGCAGAAGACATGCTTCTTCGCAGCGACGGACTTCTCGAGATGATCGGGACGGAATCCGGGCGGCGTCGCCAGAATCACCACGTCGACGCCGCTCTCGAGGACCTTGTCGATCGCGTCGAAGCCGACGAATTGACGCTCCTGATCGACCATCACTCGAGTCCCATGCTGGTTCTTCAGGCCGTTGTAACTGTTCTTGAGACGGTCCTCGTAGACGTCCCCCATCGCCCAGAGCATCACACCGGGATCCGCGTTGATCGCCTGATTCGCGGCGCCCGTGCCTCGCCCACCACAACCGACCAGGCCGACCTTGAGCCGATCACCCGCTGGCGCAGCGCCCCAGACCGGCATGGCGAGACCCGCGATGGAGCCGGTGGCACCGACCGCGGCGGCGGCTTTGACGAAATCACGCCGATCGACCTCCTGAGCGGCGGAGCCGTCGGTCTTGGTCGATGCGTCAGGGTTCTTCTTGGTCATGGGGATCTCCAGTCAGGCCGTCGTGGTCAGATGGTTCAAACGAGTATTCGAGGAGGAACGGGAAGTTTCGGTTCGGAGTCAGGGGTCGCAGACGAGCCGGACACCGACCCAGTCGTTGGAGGCGAGCCACCACGGGCTCTTGGGGATCTGCGGGTCGTCCGCGTTCCAATCCGTGGTGAAGGGCATTCGATAATCGAGCCCCACGCCTTCGACCGCGTCAATGAACGAACCGCCCATCGCGACGTAGGTTCCATCACGGGCAACCGCGTATTCGCTGACGTTGCCCCAGATGTCGTGCAGCCCGTTGGCGTCAACGGGTTTCGAACCGACCGCCTGGGTCGAATAGTCCGAGTTCTCCTCGAACCAACCGTGCTCCAGTCGACCGTCCGCATCATCGATCCCGCTGCCGGCGAGAAGGAACTGCATCTCGGATTCGGCGGGTATTCGGATCGATCGTCCCGTCTTGATGCTCAGCCACTCGAGAAACTGCTTGACGGCCGCGGGGCTGGCGCTCAAGAGCGCATAGCCCGCATGTCCGTAGCCTCGATCCGCCAGCACGTAGGGCTTGCTCGGGCGAGTCACGCCGTCCGAGTCGGGCGTGCTTTCGCCCGCGTCCGTGTCCAGGTTGAAGATGAACGCGTCGTAAAGGTCCCAGGTCGCCTCGGTGGTCGAGATATAGAACGCCTCGACACCATCATCGGCGGCGATCGGTTGCATCGTCAGGGTGACGCTGGTTCCGGCGATCGGCAGGTCGAAGGCCGCCATGGGCTCGACCGGCGGTGCCGATTTGACCGGCTCGACGGGCTTCGGCGCCTCCACTTCGCCATTGGTGACCGCCGGAGCATTCCGGCATCCAGCGACTCCCAGGAACGTGGAGACCGAACAGGCTGCGACGATCATTCCGATCGCCCTTGTTCCTTCGATTCCGAAGGCTTGATGAACGGCATGTCGCCGACCGCTGATCGTCATTCACACGCTCCATCTCTCCAGCCCTGAGAGGCCGGAGCCGACACCTCGCTCGGCGTCGGAATTCATGTCTGATCTACCGACGATCACCGCCGGAAGTTCGTGGAACTCGCTCGACCCCGGATCAATCGACCGCCCCGAGGGGACGGAGCGATCCAAGACGCCGAGCACCGGCTCCCCGGAGCCGGGGAACGAGCCGCCATGATCGCCGTTTCTGATGCTGAGGTCCAGTACTTCCGAGCGGAAGGTCTGGAATTCGAGCCCCCGGGATCTCATGGCCGCGAGCCTTGAGCGACCGCCGCCCTCTGATTCGCCACGAGGCCGTGGCCCGTCGGTCTAGAAGGTCCAGTTCAGCAGGAGAATGCCAAGATCGAGGCCGTCGACCAGACCGTCGAAGTTGAAGTCAGCCGGCGAGTCAAGGTCCCCCCACGCTGCCAGAAACTGTCCGAAGTCGAGCCCGTCGACCCGGCCGTCGGCATTCAGATCGCCCGGCAGCACCCCGGCACATCCCCAATCGAGCAGTT
This sequence comes from Phycisphaerales bacterium, assembly GCA_014237965.1. Classification (GTDB taxonomy): domain Bacteria; phylum Planctomycetota; class Phycisphaerae; order Phycisphaerales; family SM1A02; genus UBA12014. Next base: position 8,935 of record JABABZ010000118.1, read on the forward strand.
CCAGTTGATCCACCGCGGCCACGACCGTCGAATCCTCCCCGAGGTCTCGTGCCGAGAATCGAAGCCTGACCGGTGACGCCGAGGACGGCCCGGAGAGCGGAAGATCCACTTCGATCCACTCGGAAGAGCCGAAGGTGACGAGATCCACCAACTGCCAGGTCGCGCCCTCATCGAACGTCAGTTCCACTTCGAATCGGTCTTCGGCCGCGATGACGTTCTCCGACTGGAGCCAGCGTCGGTACCTGATGGTCGGGCGAATCATTCC
>JABABZ010000119.1 GCA_014237965.1 Phycisphaerales bacterium
TACGAGGATCGTGGTCTCCGATTTTCGCCGGAAGCCGTGTGGCGAGAGGTCGGAGATGCCAAACCAGGCCCCGAGGGTTCGAGGATCAGGTCGCTGATTCGTGGATCGAGGCTCCGCCCGCGGTGATCCGCAGGCCACTCACGATTCGTTTCACAGAGTTCGATGACCAACAGGAACGAACATGTACTCACGCCAAACCGAAACAGCAATCGCGGCAATAAGCCGACTCGCCGAGGTTTACGACGGCGCGACCACCCGACTCTCCGTCACTGAAATCGCGGAATCCAGAAATCTGCAGCGTCCTTTCCTCGCGAAGATCCTGACCGTTCTTTCGCGGGCAGGCCTGGTGAGCGGCACGCCCGGTCCGGGCGGTGGTTTCATGCTCGCCAGAGAACCGAAGGAAATTCGCATCAAGGACATCTATAACCTCTTCGAGTGCGACAACACCTCCCACGTCTGTCCCTTCGGTGGCGGAGTCTGTGGCGAAGGCCAACAGTGCCCGCTCCATGCGGAGCTCGTCGGCATTCAATCCTCCGTCGATCATCTCCTCCATGACACGACACTGGAGCGATTCCAAGGTGTCGAACCGACGCCACCGCCCCCCCCGGACACCGCAGTGACTCCCGCTGCCAATCGTCGCAGGCCGTTCCGCGCCAGGACCAATCGAACCGCCGACTGACCGACACTCGTCGCCAGTCCGCCGGTCCCTGATTCCCTTGGATCAAGCCCGTCACCACCCGCAAACCTCCCATTCTTCGACCGGAAGCGTGTTGGTGACGCGCCCGGAATTCACAATCCCATCCTCCCAGAAGCAGAAGCCCTCCCGAGAAAGCCGTGTATTCCCGGAGGCGAGCCCGGTTCCGGCGATACCGGCGAGTTTTGAAATCCACTTGGAAATCACTTCTGTCTTCTCTTCGCCGCATTCATAGAGGTTGGAGGACCGAGCAGCCGATGAGAGACCTGCCATGGACCCGTTCCCTGATGTGAACGACCCAGCCCGTGGCATCTCTCTCTGACTCACGGATCCCAAACATCATCTCGATCAGACGCACCATCGAGCGGTTGAGCCGAGGCCGCTCATTCGTCCGAAGACTTCCGCGAGACTTCGGACGAATTCGGGTCGTGGTATCGCCGGATGCCGCATTGAAATACCTGAAGCCGGGGGACTCGGCGTTCAGCACGGACCTTCTGAACTTCGCCAGAGAATTCGTCCTGCCGGGGAACACGGTGTGGGACATCGGGGCAAACGTCGGGGTCTTCACCTTCTCCGCCGCCGCACGAACCGGCCCTCAGGGACAGGTGCTCGCCGTCGAGGCGGACCGCTGGCTCGCCGGGCTCCTGGACAAAGCAAACCATCTGAACCGGGCCGCCGGACTTCAAGTCCAGATTCTGGCCGCCGCAGTCTCGGACCGTGCCGGCTACGCCCGACTCCACGTCGCCGAACGAGGCCGCGCCTCCAACTGGATCTACTCCGCCAGTCGACGCACGACGGCGGGTGGGACGCGAAAGACCAACCTCGTACCGACCGTCACCCTCGACGACCTTCTCGACCAAGGCCCTGCACCGGACATCATCAAGATGGATATCGAAGGTGCCGAGATCATGGCGCTGCAGGGCGGGAAGCGATTGCTTGCCGAAGCTCGACCTGTCTTCTACGTCGAGGTCGGGCATGAGCAAAGCGACGCCGTTGGAAGGATCCTGACCGATGCGGGATACCACCTCCACGACGGAGACGCTCCCGCCGGGTCCAGACCGCGTCTTGATCACTGCGCGAAGAACACGCTTGCGATTCCGAGCGAACGCAGCAATGAGAACCAGAACTGATCGAGGCGTCGAGTACGCGTCGAAATGAGTCCCGGTCTTCACATCCAGATCGCGACCAACGCCATCACACCCGCCCCGATGAACGCACAGACGTACCGTCCGTGCCGATCCGTCTCCACCGGGAAGAATTCCTCCCGGACGATGTCGAGCGCCGCGATGTAGAGGAACGTGCCCGCCGCAATCGCCTTGAACCAGGCCGTCACGACGTGCATGCTTCCCGCGTCGAACGCGAGATCCGCGAAGAGCCCCAGAAGGACGCCCACGCTCGTCGAGCAGGCGAAGAAAAGCAGGGCCGGCAGCGCCCGGCGGAAGGCCACACCGGCTCGCTGGAAGGTCGTGCCCAGCGCGAATCCCGCGGAGCCCTTGTGGGCGAGAATCGCGATCAACAGCACGAGGAATGAAGACTGCTCCTCATCGGTCCCCAACGCCACGCCGGCGATGAGGGAATGGACGGAAAGCGTCGCCAGCAGGAGGTAGGGCGTCGCGGTGGCCGTGGAGGCGGCATCCACGAACGCATCCGCCTCCGGATCCCCGGTCGATCCCACTTTGGCCGACGCGGCTCGTGGCACGACCCGTTCGATCGCGAGGACGAGCAGAAACGCTCCGGTCGCGATCGCGTATGCGAGCGGGTAGTCGAGATCGGGATGAATTTCCGCGAAGTCCCCCACCGAATCTCCAAGCAGATGGATGAGGCCGGCCGCCAGCAGGACGCCGCCGGCGAAGGCGTTGCCCCGCGACAACGTGGTGGGCGAGACCCGCGTCCGCATCAGCAGCGGGAGGATCGCCCCTCCACCCCCCACGAGGAATATCACGACGATCGCGATGATCTGGATGACGGTCACGAGAGAATCTCCAAGACGGAGGCCAAGCGGGCCGAACGCACCTGCGAGACGAATTCGCGGCGCGAGTACGCTACCGCCCGACCCAACTCCTGTGCAACAAAGGTACCTTGGAAGGGCTGCAATCCACGACGCCGACGGAATCCCGCCATGAAGATCACTCGAATCCAGGCTTTTCAGGTGGACCTACCCCTGAAGGAAGGCAACTACAGTTGGTCGGGCGGGAAATCCGTCGAAGTCTTCGACAGCACCGTGATTCGGATCGAGACCGATGGCGGAGTGGTCGGATTCGGCGAGATCACCCCTCTCGGCCCGGTCTACCTTCCGTCCTACGCATCCGGCGCCCGAGCCGGCATCGCGGAACTCGCCCCGGCGCTGATCGGCCTCGACCCGCGAGACCTCGACGTCCTGGGCCGTGCGATGGACGCTCGACTCAAGGGCCACCCCTACGTCAAGAGCGCGATCGACATGGCGTGCTGGGACATCCTCGGAAAATCGACCGGACTCCCCCTCGTCACCCTGCTTGGCGGACGCAATGGCGATGACTTCGTGCTCTATCGCGCCATCTCGAAACGAGATCCGGAAGCCATGGCCGCGAACCTCAAGGGATATCGCGATGAGGGTTATCGACGATTCCAGCTGAAGGTCGGCAGCGACGTCGAGACCGACATCGCGCGCATTCATGCATGTGCCGACGTCATGGAACCCGGAGACATCCTGGTCGCCGACGCGAACACCGGGTGGCTGCCCCACGAGGCGGCTCGCATCGTCCGGGCGGTCGCCGATCGAGACGTCTACATCGAGCAGCCATGCCGAACCTACGAGGAGTGCCTCTCGATCCGACGACGAACCAGCCACCCCTTCGTGATGGACGAGTCGATCGAGGATCTCGACTCCCTGGTCCGCGCGCTTCGAGACGATGCCATGGACATCGTGAACATCAAGATCGGCAAGTTCGGGGGACTGACCAAGGCGCGCCGAGCCCGCGACCTCTGCGTCGAGCGGGGAATCGCGATGACCATCGAGGATGCCTGGGGCAGCGACATCGTCACCGCGGCGATCGCCCACCTGGCGCACAGCACGCCGACGGACCTGCTCTTCACCGCCACCGACTTCAACTCCTACGTCGAAGTCTCGACCGCGGACGGCGCTCCACAGCGGCGAAACGGGCGGATGTCCGCGCCGAACAGGCCGGGGCTCGGCATCGACCCTCGAATGGACGTTCTCGGAGCAGCCGTGATCGACTCCGCCGGCTGAGTCGTTCTCCGATTCCGCACCTTGGAGATCGGCGTGGATTCTCCTTCGAGAGACGGCAGATCCGGGCGGAACGCGCTACGCTGTCGCCATGCCAGCATTCGCAGCCATCCTCTCCCCCGCCAAGAGCCTCGAAATGGATGCCGGTGACCTCCCCGGCGGGCTGGCGACGAGCAAGCCTCGATTCGCCGCTCAGACTCGGGAGATCGCCCAGGCGCTCTCGAAATTCTCCGCCCCCGGACTCGGCAGGTTGATGTCGATCTCCGATCCCCTCGCCAAGCTCAATCACGCTCGTTGGGCGGCCTTCGGCACTCGGAGCAATCCCCGCGGCCCCGCCGCGATGTGCTTTCGCGGAGATGTGTACCAGGGGCTCGAAGCCTGGACCATGAAGAAGAAGTCGCTTGACTGGGCACAGGATCACGTGCGGATTCTCAGCGGACTCTACGGCCTGCTCCGACCGCTCGACCTGATCCAACCGTACCGACTCGAGATGGGCACGAGCCTCAAGGTCGGAACCGCCAAGGACCTCTACGGGTTCTGGCAGGACCGCATCGCCAAGGCGCTTCGGAAGGACATGGAGGACTCGGATTCCGAGACTCTGGTCAACCTCGCCAGCGACGAATACTCCAAAGCCGCGAAACTCCGCGATCTCGGGATTCCGATCGTCAACACCAGGTTCCTGCAGATCGATGGAGGCAAGGCGAAGTTCATGGCCTTCTATGCCAAGCAGTCACGCGGCCTCATGGCTCGCTGGATGGCCGACCACCGGCCGAAGACCATCGCGGCACTTCGAAAGTTCGACGCCGAGGGCTACACGCTCTCGAAGGACAGCACGGACGACACTCTGGTCTTCACTCGCCCGAAGCCCCTCCCCATCGCCCAACGCCGCAAGACCGGCTGAAGACCCGAAGACACCGACGAGTCAAGGCGTCGCACCGGCGCCGGTGGCAGTCGCCGAGATCTCCTCCACGTGGAGATCCTCTCCGGAAGCGTTGCGGATCCGCGCGACCAGCGTGGTGGCATCGTCCGTCGTCACCGCATCGACCAACAGGAAGCTGTTGATCTCACCGACGCTGAAGATCAGGCCCGGATGCGGTGGATTCGCCGCGGGAATCAGTTTTTCGTGGATCGGACTGGTCACGAACTCCATCAGGTCGTACCCGAGACGTTCCTTCGTGTCGTGACGAATGACCCGCGACCAGTGGACATCACCACTCACCAGAACGACGCCCTTTGTTCTCAGTCGAGCGATCAGATCGACGAGCCGGGCATACTCCGCGGGATAGACGCCCCAGCAATCGGTCTTGAACGGCCGGACCGATCCGTTGAAGACCATGCCGCAGGCGAGAATCTTGAACGGCGCCGTCGAGGCCGCAAGCGAGCGCTCGAGCCAGGCCCATTGCCGGGCGCCCAGCAACGTCGGATCGCTCATGTCGCCTTCGGTTCGCGCAAACCAGCGGGCATCGAGCAGGAAGACCTCGACCGGCCCCTGCCGGAAACTCGTGTAGATGCCCTCGCCGTTCTCTCCGTACCCCGGATTCGGGCGGTACTCGGTCACCGCCCGCCGACTGTTCTCCTTGCCCGGCAGGTTCCCGTCGGTGTCGTTTCGCCCGAAATCGTGATCGTCCCAGGTGGAGTAGATCGGAACGTGCGAAACCAGTCGCGCGAAGTCGGCGGGCTGTGCGAACGCCCGATACCGCGCCCGCTGCCGCGCGAGATCCGTGGTGTCGATGTACGGCGTGTCGCCGAGCAGGACCAGCGCAGTCACCTGGTCTTCTTCCATCCGCCGCCAGACCGACGCGGAACCCACACCTTCATCGGCGCAGGAACCGAAGGCGATCCGACAGGCGTCGTCCGATTCGGGCCGGGTCCGGAACCACCAGTCGTCATCGGCCTCTCCATCGATCGAGAACGTGAAACGGGTCCCGGGCGGAAGCGCGAGTACTTCGAGCGTTCCGGTGTGATCGCTCTTCGCCGTCGTCCTGAGCTGGCAGCGACGAACGATCTTCCCGTCGGGATCGCTGATCTCGACGACCGAAGTCCGCGGCGTCGGGGTTCGAATCCAGATCTTGACCGACTCGGCGGTCAGGTCGCCGAGCATCGGCCCGGCATCCTCGGCGGACGACGCGGCGGAGACCGGCTCGACCCGCTCCGTGATTCCGAAGAGCAGCTGCGAGATGGACAGGAGAACAAGGGCGCTGATGACGTTCATGTCACCCACGGTATAGCTTCGCGGGCATCTCGGGCGTGCTCGTCGTGCGGGATCAGGCGAGCAGATCGCCGACCACCCGACCATGAACGTCGGTCAGCCGGAAGTCCCGTCCCTGATGGTGGTGCGTGAGTCGCTCGTGATCGAGCCCCATCTGATGAAGAAGCGTCGCTTGAAGATCGTGCACGTGGACCGGGTTCTCGACGACGTTGTAGCCCAGATCATCGGTCTGACCGTGCACGATTCCCGGTTTCACGCCCCCACCGGCCATCCACATCGTGAAGCACCGGGGATGATGATCACGACCGTAGTCCGATGCCGTCAAGGCACCCTGTGAATAGTTGGTCCGACCGAATTCGCCTCCCCAGACCACGAGGGTGTCTTCAAGCATGCCGCGTCGCTTCAGATCCAGCACCAGCGCGGCGGAGGCCTGGTCGGTCTCCCGTGCCTGCACCCGGATCGCCGCGGGGAGTCCTCCATGCTGGTCCCACCCCTGGTGATACAACTGGATGAACCGAACGTCGCGCTCGGCGAGACGTCGGGCGAGGAGGCAGTTTGCGGCGTACGTTCCGGGTACTCGAGCATCCTCGCCATAGAGCTCGAAGATCGACTCGGGTTCGTCGGAGAGATCCGTCGCATCCGGAACCGACATCTGCATTCGGTAGGCAAGTTCGTATTGAGCGATGCGGGACCGAATGGAGACATCCCCCTCCCGCTCCATCTGCGCCCCGTCGAGCGACGCGATTCGATCCAGCATGCGGCGGCGGGTCCGGGGTGAAATTCCTTCGGGATTCGCGAGGTAGAGCACCGGGTCTCTTCCCGCTAGCATCTGCACTCCCTGGAATCGGCTTTCGAGAAAACCGCTTCCCCAGAGTCTCGAATACAGCGGCTGGCCACCCTTGTTCTTCGTGACCAGCACGATGAAGGCGGGGAGATTCCGGTTCTCGCTTCCGAGGCCGTAGGTGACCCAGGACCCCATCGAAGGCCGGCCGGCGATTTCAGAGCCGGTCTGAAGGAACGTCACGGCGGGGTCGTGATTGATCGCCTCGGTCTGCATCGAACGAATGAAACAGAGGTCATCGACGATCGCCGCCGTCCGAGGCATCAGCTCGCTGACCCAGATCCCGCTCCGCCCGTGCCGGGCGAACTTGAACTGGCTTCCCGCGAGCGGAAGGGTCGACTGATTGCCGGACATCCCGGTGAGACGCTGACCCTGACGCACCGAATCGGGAAGCTCTTCGCCATTCAGGCGCTGGAGATCGGGTTTGTGATCGAAGAGGTCGAGCTGGGAGGGACCACCACTTTGGAAGAGATAGATGATCCGTTTCGCCTTGGGCGCGTGATGGGCGGCGGCCCGCGCGACGGCGTCGGCCATGTCGGTCGGCGGACCGACGCGACCATGCCCGAGCGACGCGAGCGCCATGGCGCCGACGCCCGCGGATGCCCGTGAGAGGAAGTGCCGCCGAGTGACGTCGAGCGGGTTGGGGTTCATCGGATCCAAGTGGACGCCCTTTCTGATCGCCGACGCTTCATCGCTTCATCACCGCTGCATCGGTGTTCATGATGGTCGAACAGACCACGGTCATCGCGGCGGTTCGAGCAGGATCGAACTTCTCTTGTCTCGGGGGCTCGCCGGCGGAAGCCACCGCCAACGCGGCCTCGGGATCGGACTCGAAGGCTTCGAACTCCTCGGCGTGGAGCTGCTCGAGAATCACCTGCTCCGGGCCGGTCGGCCTGCGACCGGTCAGAAGCCGGAAGCCATGTTCGATCTGGCCTGCGTGATCCACATTCTCTCCGGAATCCGGAGGCGATCCGCCGATGACCCGCTCCGCCAGCACCCTCGCTGCCTCGACGAACTGGATGTCGTTCAGGAGCACCAACGCCTGAAGCGGTGTGCTGGTCGAGGACCGCCGGGCCACGCAGACATCTCGTTTCGCCGCGTCGAAGAGCAGCATCGACGGTGGCGGCGACGTCCGCTTCCAGAATGTGTACATGCTCCGGCGGTGCAAGGCATCGCCGGTCCCCTGCGGATAGACCCGCCCGCTCTTCTCCTGCCAGAGCCCACCTGGTTGATATGGGTAGACGCTGGGTCCTCCCACCTTCCGAACCAGCAGTCCGCTCGCCGCGAGCGCCTGGTCACGAACCATCTCCGCGGTCAGTCGCGCACTGGGCCCACGCGACAGGAAGCGATTCTCCGGATCAACGTCCCTCGACGCGATGGTGGCCGCGGATGCCTGCCGATAGGTCGACGAGACCAGGAATCGCCGCAGCATCGCCTTGACGTCCCATCCCGACTCGATGAAGTCGAGGGCGAGTCGATCGAGCAATTCCGGATGCGACGGCCGCATGCCCTGCGAACCGAAGTCCTCCGGCGTCGCGACGATGCCGCGTCCGAACGCGATGGACCAGAGCCGATTGACCGCGACCCGCGCGGTCAGAGGATGCTCGGGATCGGTGACCCAGGTCGCCAGTCCGAGTCGATTCGGTGGGAGGTCCGCGGGAAATGCCCGGATCCGGCCCGGCGTTCCCGGCTGCACGACCTGCATCGGACGGTCGTACCGTCCGCGTTCCAGCACCCGACTCTCCCGCGGCTCGGCGAGTTCGGCCATCACCATGATCTCGCGTGTTGCGTCGATCACTCCGGCCAGTTCGCGGCGCAGCCCCTGGAGTTTCGAACGGGCTTCGCGCTGCGCTGGATCGACCAAGCCGTTGAAGTACGCCCGGAGTTCGTCAACATCGGGATCAGCCCTTTGGAGTGCCTCACCATCATGAAGATGGCGGATCTCGATCGGACTCAATCGGCGATCGAAGACGCGGAGATGATCGACTTCGCCGCCCTTGAAGCCGCGATCCCGAAATCGCTGCCCGATGGTCATGGCGCCGGGCCCACCACCGGTGATCGCCTTGGTCAGGTGGTCGCGGACGACTTCGATGCCGACGGCGTCGCCATCGAGGTGAATCGAAAGCCCCGAAGCCCGACTGGAACCGTCATACGCCACCACGACCTCGACCCATTCGCCCGCGGGAAGCGGTTCGAGGGTTCGTATTCCAATGGCATCTCCGGGCCAGAA
>JABABZ010000011.1:0-15030 GCA_014237965.1 Phycisphaerales bacterium
GAACTGCTCGGCATGCACGGTCACGGGTGATCCTTGCCGGTACCCGGACCCCGAGGTGGCGAACTCGCCTGCGCATCACACGATCTTCGACCCGGTCATTCGGTCTCGCGTGCCTCGGCCTCGTGCGACTCGATCTCTCGCACCCCCGTCTCGCCACCGCGACAAGTCAGCACCACCACCTCGGCGGGACAGTGGACGCGAAGCGGAAACCAACTGCCGGTCCCCACGGTGACGAACAATGTGCTCGTGTCGCGGTGATAGAAGCCTGCACTGTGGCGATGCGCCATCGCGAGATTCACGCCCGGGAGTTTCGGTGTCGCGATCTGCCCGCCATGGGTGTGGCCGGAGAGGGTGAGGGGGATTCCCGCCCGACTGGCGGGAAGGAACGCCTTGGGATTGTGGGCCAGAAGCAAGGTCGGATTCTGTGACGAGACCGACTCCACCCGGCCGGCGAGACCACTGACCGAGCCATCCCAGTCGACGCCGGCGACGACCAGCGGATGCGCCGCCTGATCGCCGCGCTCGCCCTTCCCGACGTGCGGCAACGAGACGGTTCCCGGCGCGAAGGTGACCGCGTCGTCCTCCAGCAGACGGACTCCGGCCGACTTCGCCATCGCACGCACCCGCTCGCCGTCATCCAGCAGATCATGATTCCCCATGACCATCACCGAACCGAGCGGCGCCCCGCTGGCGACCATGCGTTCGAAGAGCGGCTCGGCCCCGGCACAATCGAGGTCGACCATGTCACCGGTGAACGCGATGAGGTCCGGCTTCCGGGCGGCGAGCAGATCGATGACCTCGAGCCCTCGCTCGATCGGCATGAGATCCCCGTAGTGAAGATCGCTGAAGTGACCGATCCGCAGTCCGTCCCAGGCCCTCGGCCAGCCGGGCATCGTCACTTCGAACTCCCGCACCATCAGTGGCTTCGCCAGATGCGTGGCCAGCAGACGGCCACCGCTCAGGCGATTCGCGCCGAGAGTGAAGATCGAGTGCCGGAGCTTCGCCCGCAGGAACTTTCCATTCCGACGTTCCGGACCAGGCTTTGATTCCTCAGGATTCACCATGTGTACCGGACTCCCGCGAACAGCCCTTGAAGGCCACCGTTGTACGCCGTCTCCTCCCGTTCGAGATCGAAGTCGTTCAATCGATATCCCAACGTCAGCGCCAGATCGTGGGTGACGTAGAACGCGCCGTCGACCCGGACCGTGAGACTCGAGTTGCCGCCTCCAAACGCCGGCCCCCAACCCGCAGTCACGTCGAACTCGATCCGGTCCAGGAATCCGAGGGACTCTCTGGAATTCCAATCGAGCTCGATCCCCACCCCCAGATACGGTGAGACCCAGGTGTTGTTCGTGTTCACGGTCCCGATCCCGGCGAGTTCGTACTCCTGTTCGAGGTTGAGGAACCGGGTTCCGAACAAGGCTTCGAACCGGAGGTCGATGATGGGCCGACCATCGCTGGTGCGATTCCCCTTCGACCGATCGACCGGGGCCGACCAGGCGAATCGACGATCGCGGAACGGCGTGAAGATCGAGTACGCGATTTCTCCGGTGATCGACCAGACATCGATCGAACTGTCCACCACCGTTCCGGCCCGCGCAAAGAGTCCTCCGATTCGGGCGGGCCGGGACAGCGCGGCGTTCCCGCTCGCGTTCGCGACGTACCCGCCGAGCAGGAACTCCCAACGCCCCGACTGTACCCGCGCCTCCCCGTTGAAGATCGCCTGCGAATCATCGACCGAGAGATCGTCACCGACATCGAGTTTGGTGCCGTTGGGACCGATGTCGATCGTCCCCTCGAGTCTGGGGAACCAGATTCCCAGAGTCACGTCGAGCACGGGCCGCCCGGCCAGTGCGGAGAGCGCATCAACGTCGAGGGCGGGTTCCGTTCCCGGTTCGGCGGACTGCGCCAACGCCCCCGAAGCGAGGATGGACAGCGATCCGACGAAGGGAAGAACGAAACGACGGGATTCAGAGTGGCGGACTTGATGTGACATGCCGATTCCACAAGAGGGCAGAGTGGGACAGGGTACCCCGACCAGTAGGATGACCGCCAAGGACGCCATCGATGCCGGGACCGACGCAACCAGATCCAAACGAGGGGAAGTCGGGTCGCAAGGACCCCCGGGATGTCGATCCGCGCAGCTCGGATCGAAGAACGCCACCACCCCCCCGCCCGGTCCGACCGGAGAACGCGATCCGATTCGGTGACGGCGTCTGGACCTCGCCCGACGATCTCCGCTGGTCCTTCGCTCGATCGGGCGGCCCCGGCGGCCAGAACGTCAACAAGGTTTCGAGCAAGGCGGAACTCCGCCTCTCGCTTTCCGCGCTGCGGAACTTCCGACCCGAGCATCGGGAGAGACTCTCTTCGATCGCCGGCCGATACCTGACCGCCGCGGAGGAGATCCTGATCACCGCGGACGACAACCGAAGTCAGCTCGACAATCGGGCTGCGTGCCTCGCCAGACTTCGATCGGTGGTGGAGGCGGCCACCACCCGCCCCAAGACCCGGAAGAAGACCAAGCCCTCACGAGGGTCGAAGGAACGCCGGCTGAAGGCCAAGCGAGTCGCCAGCGACAAGAAGCAGCGACGAAACTGGAAGTCCGGCGGCGAATGACGTCCCGCCTCTGACGGCACGCTTCGACCTCCCGATTCAGCGGTAGCGAACGGTGCCCGAGCCGGCGACGATCTCGCCCATTCGGAAGACCGTCTCACCCGATTTCTCGAGCTTCCGAGCGACGGCATCCGCAAAGGTCGGTCGCACGATGAGGCAGTATCCGACGCCCATGTTGAAGACGCGGTCCATCTCGTCGGCGGCGACCTCGCCGTGCTTCTGCAGAAAATCGAAGAGCGGCGGAACGGTCCAGGCCGATCGCTCGACCAGTGCGTCCACATCGGGGGGCAACGCCCGGTTGAGATTGCCGGGCAGACCACCGCCGGTGATGTGGGCCATGCCGGTGACCACCTTCTTGACGGTGTAGCCCCGGAGCAGCGCGACGATCGACTTCGCGTAGATCCGGGTCGGCTCGAGCAGGAGATCACCGAGCGTTCGATCCGATTTCAGATCCGGGTAGGTCGCGTCGAGGTCGAGTCCCCTGGCCTCGACGATCCGCCGCACCAGCGTGTATCCGTTCGAGTGAACGCCGCTCGAGGCGAGTCCGAGGACGACGTCGCCCGGTTCGATCCGAGTCGAGTCCGTGGCCCGATCCAGCTCGACCACGCCGACCGCGAAGCCTGCGATGTCGAAATCGCCCGGCTTGTAGATGTCGGGCATCTCGGAACACTCGCCACCGATCAGGGCGCACCCCGAAATCTCACAGCCCTTCGCGACGCTCTCGATGATGTCCGCGGTCTTCGCGGGATCGACCTTGGAGAGCCCGAGGTAGTCGAGAAAGAACAGCGGTTCGGCGCCCTGAACGATCAGATCGTTGACGTTCATCGCGACACAATCGATGCCGATGGTGTCGAGGCGGTTCATCTCGATGGCAAGCATGACCTTGGTACCGACGCCGTCGGTACATGCAACCAGCACCGGATCCTTGTAGTTCCGCTTGAAGAGACTCTCGTTGTAGTCGAGCCTGAACATGCCCGCGAACGCCCCGTGCAGCCCCATGACCCGCTGACCCTGTGTGCGCTTGAGCACCGGCTTGATTCGATCCACGACCTCGTCGCCGGCATCGATGTCGACGCCCGCGCCGGCGTAGGTCATCCCGCCGGAACCGGATGCGGTGGAATCCGAGGGGTCCGGCGTGGAAGTGGCATTGGGTCCTTGGTCGGGTGACATGGAGAACGATTCTACGGAAGACGAGGCTCGTCCGGGACCCGCGACGACTTCTCCCCCGCCGAGGAGCCGCCCATGCCGGGCCGGCATCCCCGACCTGGAAATCCTGACTCCGGCCCTCGGAATCGTCGGCGGAATCCGCTATCCTGCCGAGTCTATGGCCATTCTCATCGACGGAAATACCAAGGTCCTCTGCCAGGGCATCACCGGCTCCACCGGAGCTTTTCACACCAAGAACTGTCTCGCCTATGGCACGCAGATGGTCGGGGGTGTCACGCCGGGCAAGGGTGGGACGAACGACGCCAACGGCCTCCCGATCTTCGATACGGTCCGCGAGGCCGTCGACGGTACCCAGGCCGATGCCACGATGATCTTCGTTCCGCCGCCGTTCGCGGCCGACGCGATCCTCGAAGCCGCCGAAGCAGGCGTGCACGTGATCTGCGCGATCACCGAAGGCATCCCGGTTCAGGACATGGTGCGGGTCAAGGCCATCCTCCGCGACTTTCCAAGTTCGGTGTTGATCGGTCCCAACTGCCCGGGCGTCATCACGCCCGGCCGACGGGTCTCCGGAGAGGGTCCGGACTCCGTCTTCGAAGGTGGATGCAAGATCGGCATCATGCCCGGCTACATCCATACCGCCAAGGTCGATGCCTCGACCGGGAAGGCCGTCGGCGTGATCAGTCGCTCCGGCACCCTCACCTACGAAGCCGTCTGGCAGACGTCGGTCCTCGGGATCGGACAGACCACATGCGTGGGCATCGGAGGCGACCCCGTCCGAGGAACCGGTTTCATCGATCTCATCGAGCGATTCGAAGGAGATCCTGATACCGACGGCATCGTCGTGATCGGCGAGATCGGCGGCACCGATGAAATCGAAGCCGCGCACTGGATCAAGGAACACGCGAAGAAGCCGGTCGCCGCCTTCATCGCGGGACGGACCGCTCCTCCCGGCAAGCGAATGGGTCATGCCGGCGCGATCATCGGCGGCGCCGAAGACACGGCGGATGCGAAGATCGCAGCCTTCAAGGCCTGCGGCGTGGACGTCGCGGAGAGCCCGGCCGACCTTGGAATGACGATGGCGAAGGCACTCGGGGTCGAAGTGGCGGTCTGAAGACTTCGCCATTCGATCGAACGGTGGATTCGACCAATGATGCAGGAAGACCACGCCCCGCTCGGCTGACGGGTGACTTCGGTTTCGTCCGGGTTCGAAACGGAGAAGACGTTCATGGCCGCATCGAACATCCATCGGTTCATCAATCTTCCCCTGACGCTGCTCGCCATCGCATCGATCACCTCGATCGCATCGATCGCGTCGAGCCAGACCACCGCACCACCGCCCTCGATCGTCGAGCCGGAAAGCACGACCTCCCCGGCTCGGATCTCCCGCGTCGCCACCATCGGCGCCAGCGCCTCCGCCGGATACGGGGTCTACTTCACTCGACGAGATGAGCCGGGCTCGAGCCCATCGGGAATATCGCTCGCCAAGCTGCTGCGAATCGCCAGTGGCAAGGAAGTGGTGGTGATCGATCTCGGAACCGCAGCGTTCTTCTCCAATCCCTCGGGAATCGGAACTCGACTGGTCAATCGCGCGATCAAGTCGAAACCGGATCTGACCCTCGCGATCGACTACCTCTTCTGGTTCACCTTCGGAACGATCGGCGTCGACAGCACCCGTATTCGAACCATCGAAGATCGACTGGCGCTCCTCGAAGTGGGACTCGCGCAACTCGACCGCATCGACGGCCCGCTGTTGGTCGGCGACGTTCCCGACATGTCGAGTGCCGCGGGACGAATGCTCCGACAGAGCCAGGTGCCCTCGCAAGAAGCCCAGCGTCTCGCGAATGAGCGGATTCGGGAGTGGGTGGCGGCTCGGCCGAATGCCAGGTTCTTCCCCCTGCGAGGACTGATCGAGCAACTCCGCAAGGGTGAAGCCTTCGACATCGGTGGTCAGACCTGGAGCGTCAGCGATGCCCGGAAGCTGATTCTCCCGGATCGATTGCATCCCTCGCTCGACGGCCTGATCGCCCTCGTCGCCGCCATCGACGAGATCCTCGCCACGGATGAACTGCTGGCCACGATCAAACCCGCGCTCGAGGTCGATCGAAGACGACTTCGCGAGCGAGTGACGGGGACGAACCCGACCGGGCCGAAGGCCGCGGACGAATCGACTGATTCCGAATGACCGGGCTGGACCTCGCGCGTCGCGCTCGGCACTCCGGTCATCTCCTGACGAGCAGTGCCTGCAACGCCTTCCGAGCGGACGCGTTCGGCTCGTCTTCGAGATACCGCTGGACCGCCGCCCGACCCGCGCCTCCTCCCAGCACGCGATCGAGGTGCGGCATCAATCGCTCGAGATCCACCGCGGGCATCGGCGAGCGGACCTGTCCGGACAGGAAGGCGATGGTGTCGGGATCGGAAATGCCGTTCAATCGCGGCGTCGCCAGATGCCAGAGCATGTCTCGGGCATCCCGTCCGCGCGATTCGCGAGAGAGCCGACGATAGGCATCCAGAAACTCGGGCCAGTCCTTCTCGCGGAACAACGGTCCGAGTGCTCCCGGAGCCGCGGCCGCGATCGCCGACTCATCGTCCGACGATTCGATGTTCTTCCAGATCTGCACCGCGAGTTCATCCCGACCGAGCAGTTCGAGCAGTCGAATGGCCTCCGCGCCCGCCATCGGATCGGTCTTGACCGTTCCCATCGCGGCTTTCGCCAGATCCAGAAGGTCGACTCCACCCTCGATCGCCGGGGCATCCACCGCCGGCTTGACGACTCGCATTCGCGGCGGAATCGCCTGCATGAACGGATCTCCGATCGCCGTGATCTTCCAGACTCCGTTCATGTTCCCGCCTCCGGGCCAGTACCTCCCGGCGAGCAGGAACGGAACGCCGGCCGCGAGCCGTTCAACGGCGAGCGCGGGCGGGATGAAGGCGGCCAAGTAGGGCTCGTCGACGCTTCCCACGTACGCATAGACGCCGCGATCGAGAAAACGACCCCCGACGGTATCCGGGGCCGCGGGTTGCTTGAGCGAGAACGAGTGGACCATCTGGAGCGCGAGGGGCTTCTCGGAAAACGGGATGTCCTGCGGATACGCACGCTGGTTGCCGCTCACATGAAAGAGCCTCGGCGAACCGTGTGAATTCATGAAGAGAACGTCGGCGGGAATCGCCCCGCGAAGAAGTCTCAACCAGGACGCGAGGTCGGCATCCCCCGTCTCGAAGAACAGGGAGGCGTACCCCAGTTCGGCGAGGCGACCCGCCGGCTTCGAGACTTCATAGACGTTCCACTGCCCCTGCTTCGCGTAGCCGGAGAACATCCAGATGTTCCGGCGGTCGAGGAAGATCGAACTCATCGCCATCACGGCCTACCGGCCTTCATCGCCGAAGATCCAACCGGCGTACCCCCAACGCTCCCCGTCGTCGTTGCGACAGATCGCATCCATCGTGGCGTACGGACCATCGCCCGGCGAGCGGCCCTGCAGTCGAACCTGCGCCGCAGCCGGGACGTCCATGCGGCATCTCCCGGGAAGGGACCGGCAGACCGCCACGGCGTCCAGATCATCACCGAGACCGGACCATTCATATCCCGTCGACCGAGCGCCGTCGCGGATCATGAGTTCGAGTTCTCGGAGTCGGCTCGCCGGAAGTTCTCGATTCGGCCCGCCGAAATCTCCATCGACGAAGGCCAGCGGCAATCCCCTCCCCGCGGCGAGCGCCACGCCTGCGGTCCATGCCGGGTCATCCATCGAGGTCACCACGAAGCCGGGTGGACGCCAGCCGAGTTTCTCATAGTGCTCCCGGAATCCGATCTTCGGGTTGGCGGCGCCGAAGGAGATCTTCGCCACGGCGGTCGCGAGTCGTTGCCGTTGCTCGAGATCCTCGGGCAGGAGTCGCTCGGTCGGCGGCACCCGCAGGATCTCATCCGGTTTGAAGGCTCGAATGAACTGTGCCGTCCCCGGGTCGTCCTCGAAAAGGACCGGCCACTGCCCGAGCGGAGACCACTTTGAAATCTGTTCGAGATACGTCGCCGCATCCGGTACGAGCACGACCCGCGACGCAACCGGACGATTCCGCTCGCAGAGCATCACTCTCGCACCCAGAAGAACCGGCCAGGGAGGGGCGGCGGCCGCCGGCGTGGGCGGCGGGTCCTTCGGAGCCGAGGACTGACTCCGGGCCGACGCGACCTCCATGGAAAGCGCGCCGCAAAGCACGATCAACAGGCCGATCTCCAGATGCTTCTGCAAGTCGAGTGCTCCCAACGCGATCCATGCCCGCTTCGGCCGAAATCGACCCGTCGATCCGGATCAGGTCAATCGATAGCCGTTGGCCAGTTCGGTGAACGACCGCACCTGATCCGCTTCCCACTGCGAATCACGACCGAGTTCCGATGCGAGAATCGACGCCGCCCGAGGCGCCGCTTCGATGGCCGCCGACGCGTCGAGCAACAACGACCGCGTTCGGCGGGCCAGCGCATCATCAAGATCCAGCGCCATCTCCTCCCGCGCCGCCCAGGCGATCTCGGCTCCGGTGTATGGCAGGTCCGCATGAATCGGTTCGGCCAGCGAAGGTTCCGCGGCCGCGATCTCCAGAATGCGGGCTGAATCGCTTCCGTACATCCGATGCGGATCATGGGCCGGAAGGTTCGGATCGTCTCGCTCGAGGGCGGCGTGAACCTTGAGTTCCTCGGTGATGCACGGGCGCTCGTCGAGACCGCCAACGGACATGGCGTGCTTGAGAGTGTCCTCGGCCATCTTGCGATAGGTCGTCCACTTGCCACCCACGATGGTGACCACGCCGGCCGAACTCACGAACACCTCGTGATTGCGAGAGATCGATTTCGAGTTGCCGGTGTTTCCACCCGGATGAACGAGCGGCCGCTGGCCGGCAAACACCGACTTCACATCGGCACGCGACGGGTCTTTCGCGAGATAACGATTCGCATTCCGCAGGATGAAGTCCACCTCGTCCGGCAGCGCCCGTGGTTCGAGGTCGGCGGACTTCATCGGCGTATCGGTGGTTCCGACCACCACTCGACCGTGCCAGGGAATCACGAACAGCACGCGACCGTCGTCGGTGTGCGGCACCATGATCGCCGTCTCGGACGGTTGAAAACTGCGATCGAGAACGAGATGAACACCCTGCGCAGGCTCGATCACCGAGTCGCATTCCGGCTCGTCCATCCGGCGGATCTCATCCGCGAAGATGCCGCAGGCGTTGACCACGACTTTCGCACGGATCTCGAATTCCTCATCCCCCGCGGCGGCTTCGCGGTCCACGACCCGGACCCCGACGCAGTGATCACCCTCCTTGAGAAGGCCGATCACCCGACACCTCGTCGCGACGGCGGCGCCGTGATCGGCGGCGGTCATCGCCAGCGTCGCGGCCATGCGAGCGTCGTCGAACTGCCCGTCGTGATAGCGGACTCCACCATGCAGCCCCTCGGTCTCGACGTTGGGAATTTCGGCGATGGTCTCTTCGGCGTTCAGGCTGCGGCTTGGCGCGAGATTCAACTTTCCCGCCAGCAGGTCGTAGGCCTTCAGGCCGGCGCCGTAGAACGGACCCTCCCACCACTTGTATCGGGGGACGATGAACGGAAGATCACGAACGATGTGCGGCGCGTTGCGGTAGAAGATCCCCCGCTCGCGGAGCGCCTCGGTCACCAACGAGATGTCCATCTGCTCGAGGTACCGAACGCCCCCATGGACCAGTTTGGTGCTTCGACTGCTCGTGGCCTTGGCGAAGTCCTCGGCTTCGAGCAGCGCGGTGCGATAGCCCCGGCTCGCCGCGTCGACCGCGACCCCGAGCCCCGTCGCGCCACCACCCACCACCAGAACCTCGAAGGTTTCGCTCCGAAGTCGGTCGATCATTGAGTCCCGCTTCATTCCTCGTCCTCCATCCAGTCGAGCGTTCGCTCGACGGCTTTCTTCCACCAGTGCATGAGCTTCGCCCGTTCCGCTTCCGCCATCGACGGCTCGAAGACGCGGTCGATCTCACGGTGCGATTCAAGTTCGTCGAGATCCTGCCAGACTCCCGTCGCAAGTCCGGCCATGTAGGCGGCGCCGGCGGCGGTGGATTCGGTCATCACGGGCCGCTCGACGGGCACGCCGAGAAGATCGGCCTGGAACTGCATCAGGAGATCGCTCGCACACGCGCCGCCGTCGACCCGCATGCGCTCGATCGGAATTCCGCTGTCCGCGGTCATGCAACCGAGAATCTCGTTCGAACGGTACGCAAGACTCCGCAGCGTTGCGAGCGCGACATGGGCGTCGGTCGATCCGCGGGTGAGACCGAGCACCGCACCGCGAGCATTGGGGTTCCAGTACGGAGCGCCGAGCCCGGCGAACGCCGGAACCACCATGACGCCGCCGGTGTCGGCGACGGAGCCCGCAAGTTCGTTGACCGCCGGTGCCGAATCGATGATCTTCAAGCCGTCACGCAACCACTGGATCGCGGCGCCCGCGATGAACACGCTGCCTTCCAAGGCATACTCGAGCGGGCCGTCGCCGATCCGCCAGGCGACGGTGGTGAGCATGCGCGACGGACTCGGCTTCGCCACCGTGCCGGTGTGCATGAGCATGAAACATCCGGTGCCGTAGGTGTTCTTCACCATCCCGTCGTGGGTGCAGAGCTGGCCGAACAGGGCCGCCTGCTGGTCTCCGACGATGCCGGCGATGGGGATCGACGCACCGAACAGATCCGGAGTCGACTCCCCCGCCACGCCGCTCGAGGCGACGACGTCGGGGAGGATCTCCCGCGGCACGTCGAGCAGCGCCAACAGCGTCTCGTCCCACTCGCCTTCGTGGATGTTCCAGAGCAGGGTCCGGCAGGCGTTGCTCGGATCGGTCGCGTGCACCGCGCCGTTGGTGAGTTTCCAGAGGAGCCAGCAGTCGATGGTGCCGGCCGCGAGTTCGCCCTTGGCCGCCCGCTCGCGGGCCCCCGGAACCTCGTCGAGGATCCATTTCAGCTTGCTGCCCGAGAAGTAGGGATCGAGCACCAGACCGGTCCGGGCCTGCACGTCGGCCTCATGGCCCGCCGCCCGCAGCGACTCCGTGAATTCACTGGTCCGTCGGTCCTGCCAGACGATCGCGTTGTGGATCGGCTCGCCAGTCGAGCGATCCCAGACCACGATCGTCTCCCGTTGGTTGGTGATACCGATCGCCGCGATCTCGGAAGCGTCGATCCCGGCCTTCGCGATCGCCTCGCGGGCGGTGCCGAGCTGCTTCTCCCAGATCTCGTTCGCGTCATGTTCGACGAGCCCGGGCCGCGGAAAGTGCTGGGTGAATTCGGTCTGGGCGACCCCTTTCATCCCACCAGCCGCGTCGAAGACGATCGACCGACAGCTGCTGGTTCCTTCGTCGAGCGCGAGTACGTAGTTTCCGGCCATCGGTGGTTCCTCCGGCCACCATCCTACGCACTTCCGATCCGGACGCCGTTCGACCAGCGATCGACTGATCCCCACGGCCCGGACGATTCAACGGCAGGTGTCGATCCGGCGACGCTGCTCGGGAGACGACGTCGAAAGCGGTCGCTTTCGCAACCGTCCCCGAAGTTCCTCGTGCTGGAAACTCGGTTTCCCGATCACACGCAGTCCGAGACCCGGATCTTCAGATGACGTGCCAGGTCGAGTCTCCTCCGGGATGGACTACCGGTCGTCTCCAAAACGAAGACGCTCCGAGGACCTTCCTGGCCCTCGGAGCGCCGGAGTTTCATCGCTGCATCAGGGGTGGAGGGAACCCATGCCCATGGCCCGACGCCAGTGACTGACCTGCCCAGCGTGCATCATGATGTGGTTGTTCATCATGAAACTCACGGCGTCTCCGCGCGTCGGAAGCGACTCGGCGAACTTGCCTTCCATCGGATTCGCCGCGGAGAACACCGACGCAGGAACCTCGGGAAGGATGCCGATGATGGTCTCGTACCGCTCCTTCATGAACGGGAGCACGACGTCCTTCGCCGGATAGAGCGCGGCGTCCCCGGATCCGTCCTCGCCCTGACCGAGCGGCGCGGCGTCGAACGGACATTCGATCACGAGATCCTCGCGATCGAGGAAGGCACCGAGCACGCGGTTGGGATAGATCGCGAGGTGTCCGTAGATGAACGCGGGGTGGTTCATCCCGTCCATGCACTTGTCGTGCCAGCGATCCGCGGGGATGTCTTCGGCGAGACCAAGGAGGTAGCCGAGGCTCATGGTGGATCCGCGGGCGATGGCGTTTCCGAAGGTGCTGGTGGTCAGGGTCGGCATTGAGGGTGCTTTCTTTCAAGAGATCTCTTCTGTTCGTTTCGGGTACCGAGGAAACGCATCCCCGGCCCCGGTCCGATTCTACATCGAACGGGCGAATCATCTCTCCCAGCCGTGTGACTTTCAGCGCCCGATGAATCGATCGAACACGCCACGGGCCCATTCCACGTCCGTGTCCCCCTCAACGATCGCTCGGCCGTCCTCGAACACCAGCATCGAGACCGGATGGCCGGTCGGGCTGCGTTCTCCATCCAGAACCCCTTGAATCGATGCACTTCCTCGTTCAAAGACCCCGTGAGCCGCGAGTCTCTCCTCGATCCGATCCAGATCGAAGGAGCCCCGCGCCGCACCGGACCGAATCTGAACCGCGTTCCGACCACAGAGCATCCTCGCCGGCGCGGTCTTGGAATTCAGAAAATCGAAACGGGCGTGAACGCAGCAATCACATTCGGGATTGGATGCCGCCGACGTGGCCATCGCTCGATGTTCATTCCTCCAGAGGTCGAAGGACCTCAATGCCCGATCGACGGCGGCGACGTCTCCGACGATCAACTTGATCGCCTGCGACACCTGGTGCGCCGCGATCATGGCGGTCGCACTGCCGAGCACACCAGCGGTATCACAGGTCGGCGAGGTTCCGGGCGACGGAGGCTCGGGGAAGAGACAACGAAGACAAGGCGTCGCTTCCTCGTCGGCCCATCGGATCCGCGCATCCTCGCCGGGTCCGCCTCGGGGAAGGATCGGCATCGTCATGCCCTCGGTCGCCACGGCAGCGCCGTAGATGTAGGGGATGCCTTTCGAGACGGCGAGATCGTTCAGCAGGTATCTCGTCTCGAAGTTGTCCAGCCCGTCGAGCAGAAGATCGCAACCGGCAGCGAGATCGTCGATCGTCTCCGCGTCGATGTCTTCGACGAACGCTCGAATCCGGACGGTGGAATTCGCCTGCCCCAGTCGAAGCCTCGCGGCTTCCGCCTTGGGAATGCTCCGCTCCGCGTCACGCTCGGTGAAGAGCGTCTGCCGCTGCAGGTTCGTCAGCTCGACCACGTCCCGGTCGACGATCACCAGCGTGCCCACGCCCGCGCGGCAGAGAAGATCGGCCGCGACGGTTCCGAGCGCCCCACATCCGGCGACGAACACCGTCGAATCTCGAAGTCGCGCCTGACCTCGCTCACCGATTCCGGGGAGCAGGGCCTGGCGGTGGTATCGGTGGTCGGAGGGCATCCTCGAAGCGTAGCGTCCCGCCCGAATCAAGCCACCGGAATTCGCCATGGAAAGAACGCCGCCTCGCATCGGACGAGGCGGCGTTGCATCATGATTCGGCTTGCCAGGTCAACCGCCGGGCCTGGAACGCCACACGTCGCCCGCTTCTTCGAGTGCGAGATGGTCATCCGGAATGAGCGCCGCTCCCGCCCCCTTGTCGGCCGGATACCACGGCGCGATCGCGTCGATCGCCGCCAACAGTTCGTCGGTGGCGGCGGGATCGAGATTCTGGGCCGCCTTCATCGCCCCGACGGAAATCCGGTGGAACGCCGCCAGCTGACCGTGATACTTCTCCCGGGCGACGTCGCCGGAGCCGGCGGCGGGCGCCTTCACCCGCTGCGTGAGGAAATACCAGGCGACGGTGTGCTGGAGCTTGCGTCCGTGCTCCTCCTTGATCATCGCCCAACGAGCGATGGTGTTCAGATTGGCACCGTTGCTGGAGACGGGGACGTCCTTGGACAGGGCCACGATCTGGGCGGACGCCTTCTTCATGGTCATCGCGTCGAGCCGCATCCGCTCGACCTCGGCATGGTCGTCGTAGATCCCGCAGGGAATCTCACAGTGGGCCGGCAACGAAACCGCGATCGAGGCACGAGCGGTCTCGATGACGCTTCGGACGTCCGGAGCGGCCGCATCAAGTACGTTGACGGCCAACAGGCCTCCGGCGATGGTGCCGACGGCGATGCCGGCAAGAGTGGTGTTCTTCATGATCAGGATCTCCTCGAATGACAGGTGAAGATCAGGAGCGTAACGACGGAGGGACCGACGGGTCGACGCCCCCGGGCTCCGAAGCCGAGCACGGCCGGTCAGAATGGGGAGAGAATCTCTCGGAACGCCGACGCCGAGAAGCCGTCGCACTCGTCGAATCCCGAGTTCACGAGATAGAGACCCTCCTATCCAGGTCGATTCCGGAGTCCGGCGTCCTGACGGGATCGGCGACGTGCGCCGAGGTCCGACTGGCCGACACCGACGCGGCCCATCGTTACCTTCGAGTCGCCTTCATGGCCCGTCGCGATCTGATCACCGAAGTCCACACCGCCCTGCGTCGTGCCGGCTTTGAAGATGCGCATCCCGGGAGCGACATGTCGATCATCCAGATCGCCCATGCGAACGGACGAAGACCGCACTACGTGGTGTGTGATGGAAGCCGGAATCGCCTCGACGGTCCTGACGCCCCCCACCCCCTCAGTGCCGATGGACGACTGCTCCGGAGGCACCGGCTCGCGGCTGCGGTCCGGCCTCCGGTCTTCGTGGTGAGTCGGGTCCGCAACACCCCGTCGGACCGAGGACTTGAGACCGAGACCCTCGAAGTCCAGATCTTTCTTGATCATCCCGAGACGACCGGCGGCCCGACCGTCGACGGCTCGGACGATCAGGTTCCGGGTTGATCCCGGCTCCACCGCCTCGAAGAAAGAACGCGGGCCGGATCTCGAGGAAGATCCGGCCCGCGGCGTGTTCGATTGAAACGGATTCGATCAGCGACTGCGACCGAAGTGGGCGAACGCACGGTTGGCTTCCGCCATGCGGTGCGTGTTCTCCCGGGTCGTGACCGACTTGCCCTCGTTGTGGGCGGCATCCCAGAGTTCCTTCGCAAGACGCATGTGGATCGGCTTGCCTCGCTCTTCACGAGCCGCCTCGATGATCCATCGGAAGGTCAGCGACTGCTGTCGGCGACGGTTCAACTGCATCGGGACCTGATAGTTGGCACCACCGACCCGCTTGGATCGGACTTCGACCTGCGGTCGAACGTTGTC
>JABABZ010000011.1:15040-31358 GCA_014237965.1 Phycisphaerales bacterium
GCGCGAGCTGGAAGACCTCGAGGGCGGTCTCGGGGAGCTCCGGAGCCTTGCCGTCGTCAAGACGCTTCTGGATCTCGTCGAACGCGTTGTAGACCACACGAATCGCAGTGGACTTGTTGCCACCGTGCATCATGCAGTTGATGAAGCGTGAAAGCACCAGATCTCCGTAGCGGGGATCGGGCTTGAGCTGAGCGTCTGCCTTTGTGATACGACCGGCCATAGCTTGGACTCCTTCCGGCTCGTCCGCTCCGCATCCTCTGCTTCGAGGAATTGGAACCTTCGTTCATCGCGACCTGGGACTTGGTGATTCCCGGGGTCTCGGGGGCCGCGATTACTTGCCGAAAAATGTTTTCGATCCGTCGGTCGCGGCGACCTTCGCCGCGATCCGCCGAATGCACTGAATGGGACCGAGCGGTCCCGTTGAATCACTTCTTGCCGCGCTTCACGCCGTACTTCGATCGACCCTGCTGGCGACCGTCGACGCCGAGGCAGTCGTGGGAGCCACGGACGACGTGGTAACGGACACCGGGAAGGTCGCGGACTCGACCACCACGCACGAGCACGATGGAGTGTTCCTGCAGGTTGTGTCCTTCGCCGCCGATGTACGCGGTGACTTCCTTACCGTTCGAGAGGCGAACTCGAGCCACCTTCCGAAGCGCCGAATTGGGCTTCTTGGGGGTGACGGTTCGAACCTGGAGACACACACCACGTCGCTGAGGACAGGCGTCGAGGTCCTTGACCTTCGACTTCACAGCCTGGTTGCGGCGGGGGTTGCGAACGAGCTGGTTGATGGTCGGCATGCGGGGTCTCAGTCGGACGTCGGACGGTCGAATACGTGGCTCGGAAAATGAGCCGCGAGCCGCGAAGGATACCGGGACCCCGCCAAGAGGGCAAGGCTCAAACCACCTGCTGAACGCCACCCCGATCCGGGCTCGGACGGTTCACCGTTCCGAGGCCACCTTGCCGCCCACACTGCGGATGCCGTCCTTGACGAGCTCGTCGCATCGCTCGTTGCCCAGATGGCCGGTATGCCCCCGAACCCACGTAAAAGTGAGGTCCAGCTGCTGGGAGAGCACATCCAACTCCTTCCAGAGATCGACGTTGAGGACCGGTTTGGCGGGTTTTCCCGCTTTCTTCCATCCGCGTTTCTTCCAGCCGGGCATCCACTCCTGAAGCCCCTGAAGCACATATTTGCTATCCGCAATGAGCTCCAAAGCGGGTTTGACCCCATCAGAAGCCGCCAGAGCGGCCTCAAATCCGCGAATCACGGCAGTCATTTCCATGCGATTGTTGGTCGAATCGGGCTCCCCGCCGAAATGTTCGGCCATCTGCCCATCAGCGGAGGCCAGAATGAACGCCCAGCCTCCAGGACCTGGATTCGGCGAGGCGCCACCATCCGTGAACAACTTGAAATCGGGTTTCGGCATGATCGCTCCGGGACCAGGGCAGAGGAATCCTTGACACCTCATCGGGGTCGACGTACCTTACCCAATTCTCGCTCACAGACCGCTTTGCGGGGACGAGAAGCCCGATTCAGGCTTTTCGAGCCCTCAGGAACCCAGCGATGCCCGTCCCATCATTCAGACAATCCCCCGGTCGTACCCGCCGTCGCCGTGCTCATGATGCGATCGAGCGGACTCACACCGTGCTTTGCGCAAACTGCAGCGCCGCCAAGCGTCCTCACCACGCCTGCCGAGAGTGCGGCTTCGTCCGCCCCGGCCTTCAGGTGAAGCCGACCAAGCCGGCGTCCTGACCGATTCAGGATGCTTCCTCCACTTCACAGGTTCGGAACGGATACGCTGCCCCTATGCGTATAGGTGTCGATGTGACGGGCGGTGACAACGCCCCCCACGAAATCCTCAAGGGCTGCTTCGATGCGCTCGATCGGCTCGAGGCCGATGATCGACTCGTTCTCGCTGGAGACGAGGCGGCGATCAGTGAAGCCCTGGTCGAACGTGGCGTGAACGACGATCGAATCGAGATCCTCCCCTGCGAGGAGACCATCGGAATGAGCGAGTCTCCCGTGGAAGCGGTTCGATCGAAACGAAAGAGTTCGATCGCCCAGCTCTCACGACTTGGCGGACCCAAGGGCGGCGAGGGTCGGCTCGACTGCTGGATCTCCGCCGGCAACACCGGCGCGTGCGTGACCGCCGCACAGATGAACATGCGGCGCCTTCGCAACGTGCATCGTCCCGGAATCGCCGTGACGGTTCCGACCTTCAGCGGCCCGATCGTCCTGATCGACGTCGGCGCGAACATCGAACCGAAGCCCCACCATCTGGCCCAGTACGGCGTGATGGGCTCGATCTACGCCCAGCGAATCCTCGGCATCGACTCCCCGCGAGTCGGCCTGATGAACGTGGGCGGCGAAGAAGCCAAGGGCACCGCGGATCTGCGATTCGCACGGGACATGCTCCGCGACGCCGATGCGACCAACTTCATCGGCTACGTCGAAGGCCGTGGCGTCTTCGATGGTGAAGCCGACGTGGTCGTGACCGACGGAGTCGTCGGCAACGTGATGATCAAGCTGGCGGAGGGCCTGTCGGCTGGGATCTTCAAGGCCATCGCCAGCGAGGTCTTCGAGATCGATCCAGAGCTCGCGATGCGATTCGAGCCCGTGGTGAAAAGTCTCTACAGCAAGCACGACTACCACGAGTATGGCGGCGCTCCACTGCTGGGCGTCAATGGCGTCTGCATGATCGTCCACGGCTCGGCGGTCGGCCGAACCATCACGAATGCCATTCTTCGAGGCCGGGAATTCGTACTGAGCGGGGTCAATCAGACCATCACGGAATCGCTCGCAACCGTGGGTCAGGATCCGATCAGCAATGAGGCCGGGAAAGAAATCAAGACATGAACCATGCCGCCCTGACCGCGGGATTCGCCCGCGGTGTCCGAATCGCGGGAACCGGATCGGCGGTACCTGACGGAATTCTGACCAACGATGATCTCGCTCGCATGGTCGATACCAGCGATGCGTGGATCCAACAACGAACCGGAATCAAAGAGCGTCGGATCTGCGACAAGCCCCGCGAAGGGACCTTGACGCTTTCCCGACTCGCCGTCCAAAGAGCCCTGGAGGACGCCGGCCTCGACGGCTCCAGCCTCGACCTCGTCATCGTCGCCTCGGTGACCGGCGAGATGGCCTGTCCTTCACTTGCCTGCCGTATCGCGGGTGAAATCGGCGCGACACCCGCAGGCGCGTTCGACGTCGTGGCCGCCTGCAGCGGATTCATCTACGCGATGAACCTTGCGGACAGCTTGATCAGAGTCGGGCGGGCGAATCGGATCGCGGTCGTGGGCTGCGACTGCATGAGTTCGATCATCGACTACGACGATCGTTCGGTGTCGATTCTCTTCGGAGATGCTGCCGGCTCCGCGATTCTCGAAGCGGACGACGACCCCACCAAGGGGTCGATCTACCAGACCATGGAAGCCGACGGCAGCAGCTGGCAGTCGCTCTACATCCCCCGCCGCGAGCACGAGATCGCAGCCGGCGACGAAGAGAATCCGATCAGGCTGGGCTGCCTGCGAATGAACGGCCGCGAGGTCTACAAGTTCGCCGTGACCCGCTTTCAACGGGCGATCAAGGACGGGTTGGAGAAATCCGGACTCGCCCCCGACGAGGTCGGCGCGTACATCTGCCATCAATCCAACGCCCGAATCATCGAGAGCGCCGTCGAAAAGCTCGGCCTCCCGAGCGAGAAGGTCTTCGTCAACATCGACAAGTTCGGAAACAGTTCCGCCGGATCGGTCGGCCTGTGCCTCGATCAGATGCGGAAGTCCGGTCGAATCGACGAGTCGAAGCCGACGATGCTGGTCGCCTTCGGTGGTGGCATGACCTGGGCCAGCTCGGTCTGGCGACACTGATCGAGCGAATGCGCCCGGCACCAGAACCCGCTTGCCAGAACCCATTTGATTGTTCCGGGTCGAACAACCGATGTTCCTTCTTCCTGATCAGCGTGACCGCTGACGCTTGCGAAGCCCGATGGAGATTTCCGTCATGCACAAACCCAACGTCGTTCTTCTCTGTCCCGGCCAGGGCGCTCAGATCGTCGGCATGGGCAAGGGGTGGATGGAAGCACATCCCGCCGCGGCCCAGACCTTCGCCGCCGCGGATGAAGTCGTGGATCTCGGCAGCATCGGCTCGTTGACGAACCTCTGCTTCGCCGGTCCGGCCGATGCGTTGAATCGAACCGATGTCAGCCAGCCCGCCCTCTTCACGGCGGCGGTGGCGAGTTTCCAAGGCCTCCTCGATCGCTGGGGAGGCGCCGACCTCTTCGCCACCCTCGGACTCTCGCTCGGCGAGTACACCGCCCTGCACCTGGCGGGAGCTTTTGGATTTCGTGACGGCTTGAAGCTGGTCGCGATCCGGGGCCGCCTCATGCAGGAAGCCGCCGAGGCCTCGGAAGGCGGCATGGTCGCCCTCATCGGAGCCGACGAAGATCAGGCCAACGAGGTCTGCGATGCCGCCCGAGGAGATGACATCCTCGTCCCTGCCAACTTCAACGCCACCGGCCAGATCGTGATTTCCGGCTCGAAAACCGCATGTGAACGGGCTGTGACGGCCGCGGGCGAAATGCGGGTTCGAGCGACTTCGCTCGCCGTGGCCGGGGCCTTCCACAGCCCCCTGATGGCCCCCGCGGCGGAGGGAATGGCCCGGGCGCTCGAAGAAGTGGATTTTCAACCTCTCTCAACGGTCGTCTACTCCAATGTGACCGGAAAGCCACATGATCCGGACAATCCGGAACTTCTGAAGACTCGGTTGATCGAACAACTGACGACCCCGGTACGATGGTCTTCGAACTGTTTGGATCTTGCCCGCACGATTTCGGAGACTCCGGAGTCGGATCGGCCACAGATTCATGAACTCGCCCCGGGCAAGGTGCTCAAGGGGCTCTTCCGCCGAATCGACAAAACCGTGGAGGTCACCAGCCATGACCAACCGGATCCCGCGCCCGACCACTCGAATGTTTCGTGACCTCACCGCATTGACCGCATTGACCGCCGTGTCACTCGGACTTGCAGCCTGCGGCTCCGAGGAGGCCCCGCCTCCGCCGGCCCCCGTGGCGAAGAAGGCCCCCGCGCCCCCGCCCCCGCCGGCCGCGCCGACGGTGACGCCGATCGCAGACCTGATGGCGAAGTACGACATCGATCCCCGCGTCAACCTCTCCGAGGATCTCGCCCCGGACAACGATGAAGGACGCATCGCCGTCCTGCGATTCTTCGACGGCTTCGCACGCGGTGATTCCAGCCGAGTCGAAGGCATGCTCTCTGGCATGGACGCGCTTCTTCTGAAGGACATGACGGCATCCGGCGAGTGGAAGGCCGCCACTTCGGACATCATCGGGATCGACGTTCGAACCGGAACCCACCCGGTGGTCGGCGATTGCGCCCTGGCCGTCTTCATGGTCGGCAACCAATTCGAACCGCAACTGTGGGCCTA
The DNA here is from genome assembly GCA_014237965.1 of Phycisphaerales bacterium. Classification (GTDB taxonomy): domain Bacteria; phylum Planctomycetota; class Phycisphaerae; order Phycisphaerales; family SM1A02; genus UBA12014. The sequence goes on from JABABZ010000011.1 coordinate 20,487, forward strand.
CGAGATCTCCGGTGACCCCGCAGCCGATGGCGCCGAGTTCGATGCTCAGCCGTCGCCTCCGAACATGATGGACCGACTGAGCGGAGATGACTGGATCACAGCCTGGTTCAATATTCTCGGCGAAGAGATGGCCAGAGCGACTGCACCGGACGAGATCGTCGAAATCCCCGCTCAGGACTTCACCGAAGAAGAGTCCGGCAGCAGTTCCATGGGATCACCGGCCGGCGGGCCCGGCGGTGGCGGAAACGCTCCCGGCAAGCGAAAACGCCCCAAGGGACCGAAGATCGATCCGAATCCCGGTTTCGCACCTAGTGGAAACTGAGCGACTTCGATCGCTGGACATCCAGAAAGACCACGACGCGGCCTCCGTTTTCGGAGGTCGCGTTTTCGTTGATGATCCGGCCAGTCCGATCAGGGCCGACGGGACGAGCGTCACACGGCCACACGACGGCAGCTGACGGATGGAGCCGCAGACGCCGCCTCGCCACGAAAACCCCAATTTCGCCACAGGCTCGGGGATGATCTGTACAATTCCGACCCGACGCACTGGGACTCAGGTCTTCTGCGACGGACGACCAGACGACTTCCTTCCCCTTGGAGCCCGCTCATCGACACCCGCCTTGCCATCGTCACCGGCGCCAGTCGTGGCCTCGGACGCGCCATCGCCCTTCAGCTCGCTGCCGACGGCATGCATGTGGTGGCGATCGCCCGGTCCGCTGATCCGCTCGAGTCGTTGGTCGAGGAAATCGGCGAAGCAGGTGGCCGCGGGGAGTTTCGAGTCTGCGACATCGGCAAGGGCAACGCCCTCGGCGAGTTGATCGAAGAGGTCGCAGAGACCGCCGGCCGACTCGATGTACTGGTCAACAACGCCGGAATCACCCGTGACGGGCTCCTCCTTCGCATGAGCGATGAGGACTTCGACGACGTGCTGAATGTGAATCTCCGATCGACCTTCGTCGCCTGCCGTGCCGCAGCCCGGCCGATGATGAAGGGTCGCTACGGACGAATCATCAACATCGGCTCCGTGAGTGGAATCACCGGGAACCCCGGTCAGGTGAACTACTCCGCCTCCAAGGCCGGCCTCATCGGTCTCACCAAGACCGTGGCGAAGGAACTGGGCGGAAAGGGTGTGACCGCCAACGTGGTCGCCCCGGGGTTCATCAAGACCGAAATGACCGAATCGCTCATCCCACATCTCGAACAGGAGATGACCAAGCGAATCGCGACCCGGCGACTGGGCGAGACCACGGATATCTCCGCGGCCGTGTCCTATCTCGCCTCCGAAGGGGCCTCCTACGTCACCGGGCAGGTCCTGGTGGTGGACGGAGGACTTGCACTCTGACTTCTCAAACCCGGCGACGTCGCCGGATTTCAAGGTACGCCTCCCACAGGGGGAGGCCATCCTCCGTTATCATTCCTGTCAATTGCGACGGCCCCGGAAGGGCCTCGTTGGAGACCGACCCGTGACCGAAGCCGAGATCGAAACCAAAGTGATCGATATCGTTGCCGAGCAGATGGGCGTCGACCGTGCTGAAATCTCGCGAACAACGAGTTTCACGAACGACCTCAATGCCGACAGCCTGGATACCGTGGAACTCGTCATGGAGTTCGAGGATGAATTCGAGACCTCGATCCCAGATGAGAACGCCGAAAAGATCCAGACCGTCGGCGAAGCAATCGAATTCATCAAGCAGAACCTGAACAAAAGCTGACTGACCTCGTTCATCGGCGGCGTGAGCTTCCGATGTCTCGAAGGCGGAACGCTCCAACTGCCCATGAAGACCATCACCCTCCGCAGGGTCGTCGTCACCGGACTCGGTGCCGTCACCGATCTCGGAACAGACGTCGATTCGACGTGGGAAGGCATGGTGTCCGGACGAACCGGCATCGGCCCCATCACCGCGTTCGAACAGGATGACGACTGGACGACCCGCTTCGCGGGAGAGGTCAAGGGATTCGATTCCTCCCACGTCGCGGACGTCCGCGAAGCCAAGCGCATGGACCGAGCGAGCCTGCTCGGCCTGGTCGCGGCGGAGGAAGCCGCCCGAGATTGCGGGATCGACTTCGCATCCGGTGATCCGGATCGCCGCGGAGTCGCCATCGGCTCGGGCATCGGCGGCATCATCACGATCGAATTCGGGCTGCGGAAGCTCGAACGAACGAGCCCGAAGAAGATCAGCCCGTTCACCGTCCCGAAGCTGATGGTGAACGCGTGTGCGGGCAACGTGTCCATTCGACACAATCTTCGTGGCGCCAACATCGCCACGGCGACCGCCTGCGCCACCGGAGGCCATTCGATCGGCGCCGCATTCCAGCTGATCCAGCGAGGTGATGCCGACGTCATGTTCGCCGGTGGCACGGAGGCGGCCGTGAGCCGCCTCTGCATCGGCTCCTTCGGAACGATGAAGGCCTTGTCGACTCGAAACGACGCGCCGGAGAAGGCCTCCCGCCCGTTCGATCGGGACCGGGACGGCTTCGTCCTTGCAGAAGGTGCCGCCGTATTGATCCTCGAGGATCTCGAATCAGCCAAGGCTCGAGGAGCGCGGATCTACGGGGAAATCCTCGGCTATGCCAGCAGCGGAGATGCGCACCACATCGCCGCCCCGGAAGAAAGCGGAATCGGTGCGACGAAGGCCATGAAATGGGCCCTGCGGGATGCGGAGATCGCTCCGGAACAGATCGGCTACATCAACGCTCACGGCACCTCCACCCCCCTGGGCGACGCCGCAGAGGTCTATGCGGTGAACTCCGTCTTCGGCGATCACGCCAAGAAAGTGGCCATGAGTTCGACGAAGTCGATGACCGGCCATGCCCTCGGAGCGGCCGGAGGCATCGAGTCGGTCGCGGTCATCAAGGCCCTGGAGAACGGCATCCTCCCGCCGACCATGAACCTTGAGAACCCTGACGATGGATTCGACCTCGACTTCGTCGCCAATGCGGCTCGGGAAAAGAAGATCGAGTACGCGATCAACAACTCCTTCGGCTTCGGCGGCCACAACGTCAGCCTGATCTTCAGCCGATATCGCGGCGATTGAGACCCACACCCCGGCCTCGCCGCCACCCCTCCAATCCAGCCTCCGGCCTTTCCGGGCCCTCTCCGGGTTCCCCGAGTCCGGGCATCGACGAATTCCGGATCTCCTTGAAACACCACGCCCCGAAAGTGCTCCTCTCCATCGATGATCGAGGGGCCTGATTCGCCGGGCTCGCCCGCCATCTTCGGCCCACCAGGCTCAACGGGCCCATTTGCCCGGACGCCCCCCGTCGACCTTGAAATCGGGAGTGCACCAGAATCCCTCTGGAAGCCGATGAAGTAGGGACCGCTCTTCCGACGCCTCGCCCGAACACGAACCACCGACCATGACCTCAAACCTCAGTTCCATTCTCTCGCTTGAAGTCCCCTTGATCGTCGAGATCGCCCAGAAGCGAATGCCACTGGCGGAAGCCGTGAATCTCGTCCATGGCGCGATCGTGGAGTTCCCGCAGGCGAGCAACGGCGAACTCCGGATCCTGGTGAACAACAAGGCCGTGGGAACCGGCACCGCCGTCAAGGTCGGCGAGAACTTCGGCGTTCGGATCTCGGCGGTCGGAGACCTGACCAGCCGGGTCGAAGCCCTGAAGAGCTGAGCATCCCCTGATCTCGTGATCGCGAAGAACGGACCCCCCCGCGGCGACTCAGGTGCCGAGAGGGGGTTCGTTCAATGATCCACACGACGAGTGTCGTCTCAATCCCGACTGGTCATGGCGGTGATGTAGAAGATCACCCGCATCGCTTCGAGGTAGATCCAGGCGATGGTCACGATGAGTCCGAAGGCGACGTACCACTCGGACTCCTTCGGCGCCCCACTCGCCACCAGTTCCTCGGCTCGGCGAAAGTCGATGATCAACCAGAGGGACGCCAGTAGCAGTAGCCCGACGCTGATGCCGAGGCCGATCCAGGCCGAGTTTCCGCCACTGAACGCGTTCATGGGATTCATGAACGGAACCGCGACCCCGAAGAGGCTGACCACGAAGGACAGCAGGATCGCCACCATCACGCCGACCGTCGCGACCATCACCACCTTCGTGAACATGGGCCCGCCGGTCAGGATCTTCGCCTTGTAGAGGCCCAGCATCGCGATCAGCACGCCCGCGGTGAGCAGGAACGCCTGGAAGACGATGCCGCCGGCCACCGCGACCCCCTGCGAGGCGAGCATCTTGTCGAACATCACGGCGATGCCGCCGAGCATGAATCCCTGGAACGCGGAGTACACGAACCCGATGTTCCGGGCCATGCGAGCACTGCCCCGGATCATGAAGAAGGCGCCGAACACCACCACCATCGACACCAGCGTCGCCGGCCAGAGCAGCCAGGGATTCGCATTGATGACCGAGTAACCGACGGCGCCGGCGATCGCCAGAACGAAGGCGAAGAGACCGGTCTTGTTCACGATGCCCGAGATCGAAGCGGTTTCGGCGATGGCGGAGTTGGTATGGCTCCACCAGTCACCATTGCGGATCGTCTCGTCACCGAAGGCCGGGTTGCTTGACTTGAGCATGCTGGCGTGACTCCCTGAACAGGTTGAGCGACGTGGTCTCGGAGCGCTTCCGAGACTGTACGGCCCCTGAATGCCTCGAAGCATATCGGCCCGATCACCTCGAGGCCACGAGTCCGATCGGATTCGTGGTTTCGGGTGATCGAGCCTGAAGTGGTCCTACAGAAGATCGGCGGCGATCGATGCCAGTTCGCTGCGTTCCGTGCGGTCGAGCGTGACGTGACCTGCGATCGGATGATTCTTCATCCGCTCGATCACGTGACTCAGGCCGTTGCTGGAGGAATCCAGATACGGACTGTCGATCTGTCCGATGTCGCCACAAAGGACGATCTTGGTTCCTTCGCCGACCCGACTGACGATGGTCCTCACTTCGTGAGGCGATAGGTTCTGGGCCTCGTCCACCAGCATGAACTGGTGCGGGATCGAACGACCTCGGATGTAGGTGATGGGCTCGAGCACCACACGGCCGGTCGCCAGCAGCTGATCGAGCCGTTGCTCCGCCGACTGACTCTCGGCATCGTTGAACTGGCCTCCTCGAGTGGAAACCAGATACGCGAGATTGTCGAAGATCGGCTGCATCCACATCGCCAGCTTCTCGTCCTTGTCACCGGGGAGATAGCCGATGTCGCGACCGAGGGGCATGATCGGACGAGCGGTGAGGAGTTTGTCGTACCGCTCCTCCTTGAGAACCTTCTGCATCCCCGCGGCCAGGGCGAGCAGGGTCTTTCCGCAACCGGCGGGCCCGATCATCGTGACCAGTCGAACGTCGTCGTCGAGGAGCAGATCAAGCGCCATCTTCTGTTGCAGATTCCTGGCCATGATCCCCTGCACCGGTTTCCGCGGTCCGGTCACCGGAATCACGTGCCCGGTATCCGCGAGGATCCGTGCCAGACCGGTGTGCGAGGCGTCGCCCTCATCCACCAGTTTGAGAAACTGATTCGGAAACAACTCCGGCTTCGAGATGACGTCGCCATCGTCGATGGTGCTTGCGTACATCTCGAATCGACTGACGTGGACCTGCCGCTCGTCGTAGAGCTCGTCTATCACGGCGCCGGGGACCACCAACTCGATCCAGCCGGTGTAGAGCCAGTCGGCATCCACGCGGTCGGCGCCGAAGTCCTCGGACCGGATTCCGAGCGCATCGCATTTCACCCGGGCATTGATGTCCTTCGAGATGAAGATCGTCTCACGGCCCGAGTCATGAAGTTCGTTGACCACTCCGAGGATGCGATTGTCCGCGACGTCCAGATCGAGCGAGAAGGGCCGGGTCCGGTCGCAGGAGTGAATCCGGACCGAGCCTCCCTGGTCGTTCCATTCGACGCCTTCCAGCAGACGGCCTCGTCCACGCAGCTCGTCGAGTGACCGGATCGCCTGGCGGGCGTTTCGACCCGTCTCGTCATTGTTCTTCTTGAATCGATCCAGCTCCTCGATGACGGTGAGGGGAATCACCACTTCGTGCTCCGCGAACTTGAAGAGGGAGCTCGGATTGTGAAGCAGGACGTTGGTGTCCAGGATGAAGTACTTGCGATCTTTCGCCGACACACGTTTCGTGGAATCACCCGGTGCGGGATCCGCTCCGGTCTCGATCGGGGTCGGGGTCGGGGTCGGGGGCGCTTCAGCCGAATCACTCAAGGCAGGTTCCTCCGTGCTGGGACTGGACTTCGTCTCAAAGGGGAAGCGACCTCGCCGGCACCGCCGGGAGATGGGTACACCGCTCCCCGGAGAAGAGTAACCCTCGAAACACCTCTTGTGTTCGAGTTGGCGCAAAGATCAGGCACATGCCCCGTCACCCCTTCAATCTCCGAAATGCGTACTCTCTTCTCCATGGTCACCACCCCCGACATCGCCGCCCTCACTGCCGCCATGCAGCGGATCGCCCCCATCCAACTCGCAGAGGAGTGGGACAACGTCGGCCTTCTGGTCGGTTCGACCGGCGACCGCGTCAGGCGGATTCTGCTCTGCATCGATCTCACCGAGGCGGTTCTCGATGAAGCCGTTCGCAAGAAGACCGACGCCATCGTCGCCTATCACCCCCCGATCTTCTCTCCGCGAAAGTCCATCACCGATGCGGATGCGGGCGGGCGGATTCTCCTGCGAGCGATCGCCTCGGGGATCGCGATCCATTCCCCCCACACCGCCGCGGACGCGGCGACGGACGGCGTCAACGACTGGTTGGCGGACGGACTGGGGGACGGAACACGACGAGCGATCGATCCCGCCTCGGAACTCCCGGAATCTGAGACGGTCAAGATCGTCACGTACGGACCCGTCGAGTCGATCGACCGCATTCGCGAGGGCCTCGCCTCGGTCGGCGCCGGCGTGATCGGAGAGTACGAGATCTGCTCCATCGAGATCCCGGCCATGGGCACCTACCGCGGCGGCGAGCGATCCAATCCGGTTCGAGGTCGACGCGGACGACTGGAACGAGTCGAGGAGGTTCGCCTGGAGATGGTCTGCGGAGATCGAGGCCTCGCTGCCGCGATCGATCGAATTCGCTCGCTGCACCCGTACGAAGAACCCCCGATCGAGATCTACCGCCAGGCGGCGAGACCGGACCAGTCCATCGGTGCCGGACGATTGGTCGCCCTCGATCGCGGCGTCACCATCGCGACGATCACCGGACGTCTCCGTGATCATCTGGGTACCGACCGCTTCACCGTCGATACCGCCGATCGACGACGACGCCACGAGAGAATCGGCTTGTGTGCGGGGAGCGGCGCCGAACTGCTCGACCCCGCCATCGACCAGGGATGCACCCTGTTCGTCACCGGCGAGCTCAAGCATCACGACGTCCTGCACGCCGCAAGCCGCGGTTGCGCGGTCATCCTCGCCGGGCACACCAACACCGAACGAGGCTGGCTGAAAGTCCTTCGTCGCCGGCTCCGCCAGGAGCTCAAGGCCGAGATTTCGATCAGCCGAGCGGACCGAGACCCGCTTCGCCCGGCATGAGCCGACGGCTCAGACCGATTCCTGTTCCATCGAGTCGAACATCTCCGCTCGCTCGGCCCGAGTCATCCCGAACCACAACCAGTGGCCTGCGGCGGTGATGTCATCGACGATCACCAGGATCGCCGGGAGGACGAGCAGCGTCAGGAACGTCGAACTCATCAACCCGAAGGTGATCGAGATCGCCATCGGAATGAGGAACCTCGCCTGGAAGCTCTGCTCCAGCATCAAAGGCGTCAGCCCCAGGACGGTGGTGAGCGTGGTCAGCAGGATTGGTCGAAGTCGTCGTCTGCCCGCGTCGACGAGCGCTTCGGCGAGCGGCATCCCCGCTTCGATGTTCTTGTTCAGGAACTCCACGAGAATGAGGGAGTTGTTCACCACGATCCCCGCGAGGGCCACGACCCCGATCAGGCTCAGGAACGTGAGTTCGAACCCCAGAAGCCAGTGCCCCCAGACCACCCCGATCAGCGCGAAGGGAATCGCCAGCATCACGGCGAAGGGTTGGATGTAGCTCGCGAAGAGCCACGCGAGAATGACGTAGATCATCAGGCTCGCGGCCAGCATCGCGATCGGGAGCGATGCAAATGCATCGATGACATCCTGTTGCCGCCCCCCGCTGTCGATCGAGACGCCACGATGTTCGAGTCGAATCGCTTCCAATGCCGGCGTCATCGATGCGACGACCTGCTCCGGATTCGTGAGGGTATCGACGTCGGCGGTCACCGAGACCGCTCGTCTCCGATCGATCCGCCGGATCGTGGCCCGACCGTCGGCCTCCTCGATGCTCGCGATCTCCGAGAGCGGAATCGACCGTCCGTCCCGGGTCAAGATCCACATCTGCTCCACACCGCCGAGATCCCGTCTCGACTCCGCATCGAAGGAGACCCGGACGTCGATGTCCTCCCGGGTCTCGCTGAAGACGTGAGCGTCGATCCCGTAGACCGCGCCTCGCACCTGTTGCGCGACTTCCGCCACCGTGATGCCGAGCGACGCCGCACCCGGGAGCAATGAGATCCGAAGTTCACGCTGCGCGACGTCGTCATCGTCCGAAATGCCGTAGACACCCTCGTAGGTGGCGAGCAGCGCTCGGACGTCCGCGACCGCGGCATCGACCTCCACGCGATCATCCCCCGCGACTTCGAAGGTGATGTCCGGGCCGCCGGGACCGCCGTCGATCTCGCGCCAGAAGACCTGCTCCACTTCGGTCAGGTCCCCCGCGGCGTTGCGGATCGCATCGATGATCTCCGTGCTCGGACGATCTCGTTGCTCGATCGGAGAGAGCTCGAAGAAGATCTGCGCGATCGAACTCGATCCCGGATTGGCCAGCCCCGTGTTCAGATCGAAACTCGCTCCCAGAGCCAGGCTGGTGAACTGCACCTCGGGCTGGGATCGAGCGGCGGTCTCGATCCTCGAAGCCACCCGCCTGGTCTCGGCGAGTTCGGTTCCGGTCGGCATCTTGAGATCGACCACCACGTTCTCGGTGTCTTCGGTCGGCAGGAAGACGAAAGGCACGCGACCCCCGGTGTACATCCCGATCGAAATCGCCAGAAGACCCAGCGCGACCGACGCGGCGATCCAGCGGTACTGCACGCTCTTCGTCGCGACCCGTCCGTAGAACCGCGTGGCCGGATCGACCAGAGTTCGATCACGCCATCGGGCGAATCGGTCGGCGAATCCGAAGATTCCCGTCCCTCGACTCTGAACCATCCCCTTGAGCGCGTGGACCATGTGCGACGGGAGAATCAGCATCGACTCGAGAAGACTGATCGCGAGCGCGCAGAAGACGACCATCGGCAGCGCGCCGAGCAGCTTCCCGATGTTGCCGCTGATGAACGTCAAGGGGAGGAATGCGACGATCGTCGTGAGGACGGTTCCGACCACCGGCCAGAAGACCTGGTTTCCCCCGCGAGTGGCGGCATCGATCGGTGATTCGCCCAGACTCCCTCGCGCCGTGATGTTCTCGCTGACCACGATCGCATCGTCGGTGAGCATCCCGAGCGTCACCAGAAGTCCGAACATGGTCAGAAGATTCAACGTCACGCCCAGCGCCGTCATGGCCAGAAGCGTTCCGCAGATCGCCGTGAACAAGCCCACCATGACCCAGAAGGCGACGCGAAGATTCAGCACCAGAAGCAAAGCCAGGAAGACGAGCGCCCCTCCCTGGATCGCGTTCCGCGAAAGCAGCTCGAGCCGGCCCTGGATGAACCTCGAGAGATCGTTGTGGGCGATCAGCGCGGCGGGCAGCGGTTCCGGACGATCAAGGCCGAGTTGATAGGCCTGCCATTCCGAGGTCGCCATCGGGCGAGCCCAGACCGGCCCGGTGAAGGGTTCCCCTTTTCTCCCCGCGACGTAGGCGTAGGCCATTCGAGCGATCGCGACCGCATCCTGTGAACCGGTCTTGAAGATCGTCAGACTGGTCGCGGGTTTTCCCTCGAATCGCTCTTCGACCTCGACGTCCGCGAAGCCGTCCTGGACTTTCGCCAGATCGCCGATCCGCAGCATCTCACCCGTCGATCCGGCGCGAACCACGATCGACTCGATCGACTCGGCCCGTTCCTCCACGCCCATGGTTCGAACGTTCACGTTGCCGCCTGGCCCGCGAATCGCGCCACTCGGCAGTTCCAGCATCCACGCTCGAATCGCATCGGCGACCGCCGTCACCGGAAGGCCGTTCTCGATCAGCCGATCCGGATCGACCGCCACTCGGATCTCGTAGTCCCGCAATCCCGATATCTGGAGCGATCCCATCCCCGGCAACGACTCGAGGTCGTCGATCATCGATCGCATCGAGGACTTCAGGACCCGCTCGTCGAGGTCTCCGAAGAGCGTGAGAATGATGACCGGGAGATTGGGCTCGAATTCGACCACTCGAATCCGTTCCGCGTCGGCGGGGAGATCGGAGAGCCGCTCGATCGAACGTTCGACGTCGGAAATGGCCTTGGGGACGTCCGTTCCTTCTTCGAACTTCACCACGATGATGCCGGCGCCCTCGCTGACCGTGGATTCCATCCGGCGAACTTCCTGCACCGTTCCAATGGCATCCTCGACCTTCCGGGCCATCGACTCCTCGAGTTCCTTCGGCGTCGCACCCGGGTAGACGAGCTCCACCCTCGCCGCTTCCGGATTGATCTCGGGAAAGAACTCCCGGCGCATCGAGAACCCGGAGTAGATCCCTCCGAGAATCAACGCCATCATCAAGAGGTTCGCGGGAACCGGACGTCGGGCGCCGAAGGACGGAAGACTCACGGCGCAGATCCGACGGGGATGTTCTCATCGTCGATCTCGGTCGCGATCCGAGCCTCGACGGCGATGCCGTCGGGGAGCACCCTCGACCCGTTGACCACGATCAACGCGCCATCCGGGAGAGGCTCCGCCAGCACCATCCACTGCCGAT
>JABABZ010000120.1 GCA_014237965.1 Phycisphaerales bacterium
ATCCGGGGTCGTCGACATCATTGGGACTGGAGACTCGGCAGAGCTCTCTCGGCGCACCGATGAGGACGAATCCTCGATCTTGACAAGCTCGATCGAGTTCCGACCGCGCTCCCGTTCATTCCGAAGTCGTCATTATGAGCGGGGAGTGGTCCCCCTGATCAACCGACTCTCCCGAGGATTCCTCAGGTTGCGACGGCGTCAGCCCGGCGAATCGAGTCGCGAGGACTTCCAGGCGAGCGCGGATTCTCTCCTTGCTCGCCGTTGCTTCGGCAAGAATGGCCGGATCGATGACGACCTGACCTTCCGGCGGCGGATCGGTCGGAGTTGAACGACTCACGAATTCGAAGATGTTCTTTGAGTTTCTTGACACCACGATGTTCCCAGTTGTTGATGGTCGAAGTGCTTACACCAAGTAAGTGTGCTGCCTGTTCGTAGCTCAATCCCCCGGCACACGATCAGGTTGATGGTAGATTTCTCGTGGTCGTTCAGACTTCACATCGCCGACCCGAGATCTCTCGCTCGAATGCAGGCCTATCAGGGAGTCCGTCGACGACTCCCAAGGATTTCTGGCCTCATTCCTCCGTCTCAGACTCCGAATGCCTTCCATGACTTCTCGAGATCGGCGATTGCGGTGATACGATTTCCGCACGAGATTCTCACCGATCCTGTGAATGTAACTCGCTGGCAATGCCTGTCTTTCAAGTTTTTCCACTAGAAAGAGGACGAAAAAACCCGCTTGAGTGACATCTACCGCCGGTCCCGGTCCGACCAGGCGGCAGAGGAACCTCGACACCTCGGAATGGTGTGCCTCATACAGGTCCTCCACCATTCGAATTCTCGCTGGCGGCGGCGATTCCGAGCCAGGAACCGCCTCCGGCGGAACTGACGAATCACGGCTTGCTCCCCGGGCGAGCGGCCCGATCGAAGTCCTGCCATCACATTCGGTCAGTTCTGCGGCTTGGCTCGTGCGGGCGAGGCCGTTCACCTCCTCCTGTGCGGAGAGGGCTGGTTTTTCATGGACGTGTCTCTACGCACCGGGATCAGGCGCTCGTGGGTCCCTTGCGGTTTTTCCGGCGGATCTGCCCCAGGATTCCCCCCTCCAACCCCCCTGCAGGTCCTCCAACTCCGCGGTCCCTACCCCGACCATCTCCGAGGACTCCCGGAACTCGAGAGCCAGCGAAGATTCACCAATCCCTATGAGAAACCGAAAACACACCCGGAGTCCCGCGTTGTCTGCAAACGCGGACGACCGGATCGGCCGACCGCCTTGGAACCGGTTTTTCAGAACACACTCTCCTGGGGAGTCTCCCTCGCTGCCTCCGAGGGTGGCTCCTCCTTTTTTGTCTGTTCAGTCCGCGTCGTCGACTCGTCCGGCGGGCGTCCGCGTGGCCCGACCCGGGATCAGCGAGCAGGCTTGTCAGCGGTCGGAAGGCTCTCGAGCACCCCACGGAACTGCTGGGCCGAGATCGCCTGCAGGACGTCCAGGACCGCCTGCGTTCCGGAGTCGAAGGTCCGACCGTCCGCCATCACCGTGAACTTGCGATGCGTTCCGTCGAGTCGAAGGTCGACCTCGAGTTCACGCGGGCCGGAACCGGCCGACGGCTCGAAGGACTTCTGGAACCAGCCGGCGCTCTTCATCGCCGATGTAAGCGAGGATCTGGCCTCGGACGTGAAGGTCAGACGCACCGGAGTCTGATACTCGAGCGCCGCCTGGCCGCCACCGAAGCGAAAGGTGCCGTCCGAATCCCACTTGTAGAGGGCGTACCGCTTCGCCGTCCCGTCCGCATCGAGCAACCACATGTTCATCGCCAGCTGATCCGGCTCGTCGGGTATCCCCGTCGACGGACCCGGACCGACACAACCGACCAACGACACCGCGGCCAAGGCGAACACCATCGTCTGGAAGAGCACCATGCTCGTGACACCACGACGATGAATTCGCGGACGTCGATGATCGCACCGGGGGAATGCAGACGGGCTCATGAGGACTCCTTGGACGATTCGTCCTCGCGATACCGACTCCAGGGATCCGGACCGAAGTCGTACCGTTCGGGAAATCGAATCGAGTCGTCGGGCGGAACGTCCCACGCCCAGGCCAGGGCCGCCAATCGCCGCATCGCCGACCGCATCCGGGGATCTTCGACGTCGAACGTCGACGCGTCCCGGGGGCTGGCATCTTCGGGAATCTCGAATCGTCGGACGATGGTCCAATCCCGTCCGTCACGCTGAAGATGCAGAATCTGGATCACCTCGTCGTCGCCCGGCTCGAGCAGTTCGAGATTGCCCGAGTAGTTGCCGGCTGACGGCGAACCGAAGTTCAGAACATCCATCTCCTTCCACAGTTCGACCAGTTGGGCTCGATACAACGATCTGGTCATGCCCGGCCGATCGTCGACCCCCAGATCTGCGCCGACGTCGGCTCGAAGGACACCATCCGGAAGGACGATCGCTCGGGCCGGCCGAAGCTGCACCGGCCACGCTCCAGGGTCCCGCTCGATTCGCACTCCGAGACCCTCGCCCACCATCACCGTGGCATCGATGACCGAATCCTCGGCCAGACCATCGGAATCGACCCGGGAGGAGGTGCTCGAACAACCCGCGGAGGCGACGAGCGGGAATACGAGTGCCAGAATGGTCGCGGAGATTCGTCGAAGACTGAGTGCCATGTGTGAAAACTAGCACGCCCTCGACCCGCCCGCCGGAAGGCCTGAGGCGGTACTCTCCTCGAACCATGCGAACGAGCATCAACTGGCTGAACGATTATCTGGATCCCGCCCTCGACGCCGAGACCCAGGCAGACCTCCTCACCGCCGCCGGATTCCCCTTCGACGGCGAGGATGTGGCCGAGAACGGCGAACCCTGGCAGGAGATCGAGACCACGAGCAATCGGGGCGACTGTCTCTGCCACTTCGGCCTCGCCAGGGAAGCGGCGCTGCTCGGCGGTTCGAGGCTGAAAATGCCGGAGATCACCCTTCCGCAGGGCGGAGCGTCGATCTCGGAGTCGATCGAGGTTCGGAACACCGAGCCCGACCGATGCCCCCTCTACACGGGACGGGTGATTCGCGGCGTCACGGTGGGCCCGAGCCCGGACTGGCTTCAGCGGCGTCTGATCGCGATCGGCCTGGTACCCCGGAACAACCTCGTCGACGCCACCAACTTCGTGCTCTTCGAGTACGGCCAACCCACCCATGTCTTCGATCTGGACACGCTCCGCGGCGGAAGGATCGAGATCCGCGCAGCTCGTTCCGGCGAACGATTCCTCCCCATCGGCGAAGACGCCGAACCGCTGGAACTCGTGCCGGCGGATCTGGTGATCGCAGATGCCGAACGCGCCGTCGCCATGGCCGGCGTGAAGGGTGGCGCCGAGACGTCGGTGACCGACGGAACGACGAACATCCTGCTCGAAGCCGCGACCTTCGATCCGGTCGGCGTGCGAAACACCGCACGACGCCATCGCATCGCGAGCGATTCCTCCTACCGTTTCGAACGGGGTGTCCATGCCGCGGAGATCTCGGTGGCGATGGACCGATTGACCGCCCTGATTCTCGAACTCGCCGGCGGCGAGCTCTGCGACGGCGTGGTGGCGGACGGCCAGCCGATTCCAGAGCCCCGTGCCGTTTCGATGCGCCCCGCACGCTGCCGGGCCGTGCTGGGAATCGACATCTCGGACCAGGAGATCCTCCGACTTCTCGAAGGCCTCGGGTTCGCACCGAACGCCTCCGCCGAGGACATTCGGTGCACCATCCCACCTCGACGCCTCGACATCGACCGCGAGGCCGATCTGATCGAGGAGATCGCGAGGACCCATGGGCTGGACGCGCTCCCCATCAACGAGACCATCCGGATTCGAGCCGTCGCACCGCAGCCGGTCGACGAAGGACTCAACGCGATCCGCGAGATGCTGGTCGGCGCCGGCTTTCACGAGACCGTGACCCACACGCTGATCGGTCCCGAGGCGGCGGCGGCATTCCTCGAGACCGGACACGACGTGCTGAAGGTCGATGACGATCGAGCCGCAGCCGAGCCGATCCTCCGGCCAAGCCTCGTCCCGAGCCTCCTTCGAGTCGCGAAGCACAATCACGACCTCGGAACGAGCAACGTCCGACTCTTCGAAACGGCCTCGGTGTTCGATCAGTGCGACGGCCAGCATCGCGAGCGCCGATTGCTCGGACTGCTCGTCGACTCCCCGGAGGGCGGCGGGACTCGAGATGCCGCGTCGCTCGGCCAGGCGGCGTTCGGCGTGCTGCGAACCACCATTGATCGAGTCGTGAGAATCGTCGGAGACGGCGAGGTCGAGATCGACCGCTCCGTCGAGGTTCCCGGCTTCGCCGCGTCGGGCGTCATCCGAGTGAACGGGCGGTCGATCGGCACCCTCGGCGTGGTCGAATCCGACGTCGCCGCACGGTCCGGCCACGATCGCCCCCTGGTCGCCGCGGAAATCGAGCTCGCGCCCGAAGGAGTCGCCGAAGCGTTGTCGACCTGGCCTCCGGAGAGCACCGCCACCGCCCTCCCCGCCTTCCCCTCGATCGATCGTGATCTGACGATTCTGGTCGACGAGCCGGTCAGCTGGGCCGAGCTCGAGCGAGCGGTCCGTTCCGGCACACCCGAACTTCTCGAGTCGACGGAATTCGTGACCGTCTTCCGCGGACGCAAACTCCCGGCAGATCGAAAGGCCATCACCCTTCGCCTCCGATTCCGGGCCTCAGATCGCACGCTCCGGCACGATGAAGTCGATCCGCAGATGAAGACCATCACCGACTCCCTGATCGGTTCGGTGGGCGGTGAGATCCGACAATGACCGAGTCGAACGGACATTTCGCGAATCGAACGCTCGACGAGTTCACCGCCGACCTCGCCGCGAAGAAGTCCGTACCGGGAGGTGGTGCCGCCGCCGGTTCGATGCTGGCACATGCCGCGGGCCTCGCCGGAATGGTCGTCGCGTTCAGTCACGGGAAGAAGAAGTTCGCCGAGTTCGAGGCGGATCTCGCTGAAGCCGCCGGCCGGCTCGAACGACTCCGCGAGGAGAGTCTGGAACTCGCGGATCTCGACGCCCACGGCTTCAAGACACTGGCAGACCTGTGGCCGCTCGCGGAAGACGACCCGACCCGCCGAGAGGCGTGGCCTGCCGCGGTTCATGGCGCCATCGCCGCACCGCATCAACTCGTGCTCCGCGCCGCCGAGACGGTGCAGATCATCGAACGACTGGTCGGGCGATCAAGCACGCTCCTCCGGAGCGATCTCGCCATCGCCGGTCGATTGGCGGGATTCGCCGCGGAAGCGGCCGGCTGGAACGTCGATGTGAACCTCGATGCACTCCGCGGGCTGGCCGACGGAGCCCCGTTGGCGATCGCGATGGAGACCGAGACGCACGGTGCGATTCGTGCCGCCATCGCCGGAGCGGCCGCGATCGACGCGGCCTGCCGAGCGGGCGGCCGCGACACCATCTCATCCTGAACCGGCTCGGTATGCTCTCATCGAAACGTCATTCCGTACTCGAACGTGAGACCCGGACGCATGACCGAACCGCGTGACAGAATCGAGATCGAAGGCCTTGAGCGATCTGCGGAGATTCCGCGGAGCGGCGCCACGGCGAAGGATTCCAACCGACGCTTCATCATGGTCTGGTTTCGTTGCTGCCATCAGTACGGCCGCCTGAGTCGGAATGCGGCGGCCACCCGGTACGAGGGACGATGCCCTCGGTGCGGAGGCGACGTCTCCGCCGGGATCGGCCCGGGTGGATCGACGCGGCGGATCTTCGAAGCACGATGAGGCCCCTTCCGGAACATCCCGCTCGCTGCCGCCTCGGGTAGGGTGTGCCGCGATGGAACTTCTCATCCTCTTCAGCATCGCCGCCACGATCGTGGTGTTCCTCATGGTCCTCGCCACGATGCGCGAAGCCACTCGTCCGATGCGACGCACCATGGGATGGGCGCTCGGCCGAGGCATGCCGACGGATCCCGGCGACGTGGACGCCCCGTTCGAAACCTGGGAGATCGTCCGCCCCGGTGGTGTCCGACTCCCGGTCTGGGACGTTCCGGGACTTCTCGAGTCCGCCCCGATTCTGGTGATGGTTCACGGATGGGGACGTTCCCGACTCACCTGGCTGCCGCACCTCGACGATTGGCGTCGACGAAGCTCGCGTCTGATCATGATCGATCTGCGAGGCCACGGCGATGCGGCGCCGGACGGTGCCGGTCTGGGTGACACCGACGTCGGCGATCTGGTGGCCCTGCTGGATCGCCTGGACGCACCCGACGAACAACCGATCGTGGTGATCGGCCGGAGTCTCGGCGCCACCGTGGCCATCCTCGCGGCCGCCGAAACCGACCGGATCGCCGGCGTCGTCGCCGTCGCGCCCTACGAGACGCTTCGAGTCCCGCTCCGCCAGCGACTTCTTCTTCGCGGGCTTCCCTCGGGATACGTCTCCTGGCTTGCGATCCAGGGGCTCCGCCTCATCGGCCGGACCCCTCGCTCCACGCGTGCCGCGGCGGCACGAACCGATGTTCCGATCCTCGTGGTGGTTGGCGACCAGGACCCCATCAGTCCGCCACAAGATGCGATCGCGATCGCGGAAGCGGCGCCGCAGGGACGTCAGGAGATCGTCCCCGGCGCCGGCCACGGCAACCACTGGGACCTCGCAGGCGATCGACTCGATGCGGCGGTCGATCGGTTGATTCAAGATGCCTCGACCACCTCGACGGCGACGGATGCGGAGCTGACGAAGGCCGGCGACCACTCCTGAGAACCCCGCTCGACCGACACACCCACCGATGAAACCGAGCGACGCTCCACCCGAGGGTGGAGCGTCGCTCGTCGATCATTCAACTTCATCGAACATCTCGTCGACGAAGAACGGTCCGGGGACCGCTTCAGCCGCCCACGTTGACCGGAGGCAGGAGCCACTGGCGATAGACCCAACCGAGATCGTCGCTGCTGAACTTCCAGACGGTCGGTCCGACGAAACGAGCGAGCTCGTCCGGCGAGAGGTCCTCCATCAGGTCGACCACCGCTTCGGTCACCTCGTCGGCGCCGGTGGCGTTCTCCGGTCCGAACTCGCCCTGAGCATCGAGCATTCCCATCATCTGCTCGGCCATCTCACGGCTCGAGGCGAACTGCTGGACGACATCGACATAGCCCCAACCAACCGCATCGCCACCAGGCATTCGGTTGACCGAGTCGGTGAAGAGGCGCAACTTGGAGATCGGGTGATCGGCTGCACCGGCATTCAACCCTCGGACCACCTGTTCGGTGCCCTTGTCGTTCCCGATCACGAACCAGTTGCCCGCAACGCAGGCGCCGATGCCGTCGCCGGTCCACATGGTCGCACCGAGGAAGTCTCGGGGCTGAAGGCTCATTCCCGGTCCCATCATCGCCAGCAGAGGCTGTACCTTCTGAGGGTCGCTGGTGGGAATGACCAACGTGGTGCCACCGGCCGTGGACATCACGTGGATGGCCGGTCCGAGCGACTCGAGAGCCGGCGTGACCATCGGCCCGAACTGATCGACCATCGCGTCCACTTCCTCGCCACCCATCGGCATCGCGGCGGACATCTTCTCGACCAGAGGCATCAGCCCCTTGAAATCGAAGTTCATCCGACCGTAGCCGATCGCCTCGTCGCCGATGACCCTGGGCGGCGCCTGGCCGACTTCGTCCTGCTCGAGCAGAAGGCCCATGATTCCGCTCTTGTCATCCGGGGCGAGAATCGACGCGGTCAGCACCATGGATGCGACCGAGGGATCCTCCGGCATCGAGAGCCCGAATCCGTATCCGCGGATGTCTCCGAACATCTCGCCGATCATCGGCTTCACCATGCCCGCCGGCCCCATGAAGATCGGAGCGAGAAGATCCTGCAACGGCCCGGTGAGCAGCACCGCGTATGCCTCGGCGCCGTCGAGTTGCTTGAGGGTGTTCCTCCAGTCCTCGGTCGAGCCGATCACCTTCGCATCGTCACCATCGAAGATCGCGAGCGCGTCATCGACCGCGAGCAGATCGTTGGCCATGATGAAACGCGGACCGTCCTGAACCATGTACATGGTCGAGAAGTCGGGCGCCATCTCCGATGGATCGCCCAACATCATCATCATGTCGTCCATCTCGGCGAATTCATCGGCGGGGTCCTGCTGGTCGGCCACCTCGACTCGCGTGAGCACGACGACTTCCCGCCCTCGAAGCTCTTTCGAATCGAGATCGATTCCATCGTCCTTCTGCCAGGAATCACGAAGGGCCGCCATCATCTCGGCGTTCTTCCCCTCGGCCTCCCAATCACCGTATCCCAGCATGAACGACTTCGACTGGCCGGTCTCCTCATCGAGATCGCTGTAGAACGCGATTCCCAGATTCGCAGGGAGTTCCATCGATTCCATGTCGAGTCCCGCCCCGGCGAATCCCTCCACCATTTCTTCGCGGATGTTCTCGAACGCCCTTCCGATCGTCTTCTGAACGGCGTCGGTCTTCCAAAGGCCTCCGAGGGGATTGCCGTCGAATCGCTCGCACATGGTCTCGGTGGAATCCGCCCCCATGATGAAGAACGTCCCGGCCGGCGCGATGTCGGCGATCGTGTAGGAGTCGGCGGCGAGGACCGAAGCGGAGAAACCGCTGGTCACGAGCGCGGTGCTGAGCAGAATTTCAGTGAGTGGACGACGGATCATGGTTGGATTCCGAAAAGGGAGATGCTGGACGGGATCAGGGTGCGAACGAGGTTTCTCTGGGATTCCTCGAAATATAATTTCTGGAGCGGTCAGTCACCGGCAGTGCCGTCATCGAGGACCGATGGCCCGCCGGACAGGCTGCGGGTCGGCGGCTGGTGATAGATGTGCCCGCTGTTCGGGTTCGAACGATCGTAGGTGAACGCTTCGCGATTGCGGACGAAGTCCTTCACGTACCGGGCCGGAATGGCGAATCCGAGGGCTTCACCGCCGAGGATTCCCATGTTGGTGATGCCGATCACCTCGCCGCGGGTGTTGAACAAGGGCCCCCCGCTGTTGCCGGGATTGATGGGCGTGTCGGTCTGCACGTAGGTCAGTCCGCTGAAGTTCCGCTGCGTCGTGGAGATCACCCCCTGCGTGAGAGTTCGTTCAAGGCCGAGGGGATTCCCGATCGCGAACACCGGCTGCCCGATATCGAGCTTCTCCGCTCCCTGGACCGGCGCGAAGAGAAACTTCGCTCCGGTGGGGTTGACGATTC
>JABABZ010000121.1 GCA_014237965.1 Phycisphaerales bacterium
GTCGCCGTCCGCCATCGCACTCGCTCCGGGTCGGAAGGTGTTGAGAATCGTCCGCCACGACAGTGCGAGATTCGCGAAGGCGTCGGCGATCATGATGGCGACCCCCGGCCACAACAACCATCCGCGAGGACCGTCGGCGTAGGACATGATCGAGCCCTCGGCCCAGCCCTGCGACTTCGACCAGGGGCCAAGCACGGCCCAGCCGAGAATCGCGCCCAGCAGAAGCGATGTTCCGACCCGTGGCCCGATGAGAATTCCGGCCCCGAACATCAAGGGTGAGATCAACAGACTGAAGCCCCACATGCCGGCGATGACGAAGAGGCCGGTGGCGCCGATGCTTGCCGCAGCGTCGCCCGCATTGATCAGAGCGACTCGTTCCGGACCGGCGATCAGATTCGCGAACATCGGATGTTCGATCACCGGATAGAAGTACTTCACCTGCGTGAAGACCGCCGCGATCAGCGCCCAGAAGAGGAGAAACCGCGCCTGCTTGAGCGCGTCTCCCGCTCCACCCGTGGAATTCATCGACACGATGGTCTCCGCCGTGGCGGTCCCGGTCGGAAACCTGAGTTTCTCCACCACCACCATCTGATTGCGAAGGGGGATCGCGTAGAAGACTCCGAGGAAGCCGACCGCCAACGCCCAGCCCGCCAGCTGCAGGTAGGAGAACTCGAGACCGAGAAGACCCAGCGCCGGAATGGCGCTCAACATGCCGGCGGCACTGGTCATCGAACCCGCGGCGCTTCCAGCGGTCTGGGCGATGTTGGTCTCCAACACCGACAAGGGTCGGAATCCGACCGAGGCCATCGCCTTCCAGACGCTGAATCCGAGAATGGCCGCGATCAATGAACCACCGATCGACCAGCCGGTCTTGAGGCCGAAATAGATGTTCATGGAGGCGACCACGGCCCCGAGCAGGCAACCGGTGATCACCGCCCGCCACGAGAGTTGTACTTCACCCGTCTTCGGACGGTAGATCTGCTCGGCGCAGCGGCGTGGTTCGAGAGTGCTCATGGGCGGAATCTAACCTCTGGAGCAGAAATGTGTCTCGTTCCGGACCCTGATCGCTAGGCTTTGGGCATGCGACGAACCGATCTCCAGCAACGCCGGCGTCCGGGAAGGCGCCACGTCCTTTCTCTCATTCTCGGAGCCGCGCTCCTCAATATCGCGGCCGGCCCGATTGAAAACGAAACTCCACCGCAACCCAACGTCGTGATCGTCATGGTGGACGACCTCGGATGGCAGGACGTCTCTCTTCCGCTCGGCCCCGAGACCACCGACTTCAACCGTCGCTATCGCACGCCGAATCTCGAGCGACTGGCGTCGCGCGGCGTGGTCTTCACCGATGCCTATTCCGCAAGCCCGGTCTGCACTCCGACCCGGACTTCGCTGATGACCGGTAGTCACCCTGCCCGCACCGGCATCACCTACTGGACGCTGCATGCCGATCGGGACAACTCGACCAGGCACCCTCGACTGAAGAGTCCGAAGTGGCGCCTCGAAGGACTCTCGGCGGAAGACACCACGCTTCCCGGTCTTCTGCAGGACTCGGGCTATCGCACCATCCACATCGGCAAGGCCCACTTCGGTGCGATTGGAACCAGCGGGGCGGATCCGACGAATCTGGGATTCGAGACCAACATCGCAGGTCATGCCGCGGGTGGGCCCGGAAGTTTCTACGGAATCCACGACTTCGGCGCCAGGAAGCGTCAGGGAAAGACCGGACCAAGCGTCTGGGATGTTCCGGGACTCGACGCGTATCACGGCCAGGACGTCTTTCTCACCGACGTGCTCGCGGAAGAAGCGGTGACCGAGATCCGCAAGAAGACCGCGGATGACCGCCCCTTCTTCCTGCACTTCGCACCCTACGCCGTTCACGCCCCGATCATGGCGAACCCGCGTCACCTCGATGACTACGAGGGGATCGATCGTCGGGAAGCCGCGTATGCCACCATGATCGAATCCGCCGATGCCGCGCTCGGTCGAATCCTCGACACGCTCGACGAATTGAACCTCACCGACGAAACCGTCGTCATCTTCGCCAGCGACAACGGCGGACTCTCCGCCCACGCTCGTGGCGGAGAACCCCATGTCCACAACGCCCCGCTCCGCAGTGGGAAGGGTTCGGCCTACGAAGGCGGGGTCCGGGTGCCGATGGTCATCTCCGGACCGGGACGCAACGAGATCCACGCGGACGGCCGAAGACGCTCGATTCCGGTGACGGTGATCGATCTCTTCCCGACCGTGCTCGAGCTCACGAACACGCCCCTTCCGCCCGAGCACGCCCCTTCGGTCGACGCGGAGTCCCTTGTCGGGCTGCTCAGATCCGGCAGCGACACGCCGATCCCGAGTGGAGACCGAGGGCTTGCCTGGCACATGCCACACCAGTGGGGTGCCAGCGGTCCGGGCATCGAACCGTTCACGTCCTTTCGACGAGGCGACTGGAAACTCCTGTACTTCCATGACGGGCCGCGAGTCGAACTGTACGACCTCTCGGTCGATCTGGGGGAGACGAGCAACCTCGCCGAGGACCGCCCCGAGATCGTTCAGGACCTGCTGCTCGCGCTCGACGACTGGTACGTCGATACCGGCGCATCGATCTCGATCGACCTGAAGACCGACGCCCCGGTACCGCGGCCCGGCGCGCATGCGAAGACCCTTCGCCCCACCAGCACCGAAGATTGAGACGGTCAAGCATCGGGTCTGGGGAGCGAGCGATCACGATCCGCCTTCTTCCGCGATCTCGGCGGCACGATCTCCCCGCGATCCGAGGCGCTACTACGTTCCTCTTCGCTGGCGTGATATCGAAGCCAGGTCTCGACCGGGTCTCCAAGACCGCTCGAGAGATCGATCCACTCCCGACAACCGATCCGTGGTGGCAGATCCCGGACTTGATCCATCAGGACGTCTTCGCGGAGTCTCCGATACAAGGTTCGATCGTCGAGATGGTCGGAGTGGAGGAGATACACCTCCAACTCCCCCAATCCATGAATCACCTCGCCGAGTGACTGAATGAGTTCTTCATCGTCGATCGCATCCGGCATCGGCACCTCGACGCCGATCTCCTCGAGTTGTTCGAGATTCGTGGTCAGTGCGGCCAACTCGAGATCATGCACGAGTGTCCAGTAGCCTCGGTCCACGATGCCACGATCGGCGATGGCCGACGAGAGCAGGCCGTCGATCGCACGCTCGCGAGCGTTTCGCTTGCGATCGAAGATTCGTTCGCGTTCGGCCGAGTCGAGCATGCATCCATCTCCGCCCTCCGTCGCCCACCCTAGATGCCTCCCGAGCCGTTTCTGGATGCAAGGCGGATTCGCCGGCGGGAAGACGCCGGTCACCAGGACCAGCCCGGGGGGCAGCGACCGAAAGAAATCACCCCGGTGCCGTTAGGCCCCGAGGTGACAGGAGGAGAAAGAGATGACAGGTTGAATGGTCGGTCGTCCGCCGCGGCGGATCCCCGCATGATTTCCAGAGTCTGCTACGACCCCGTTATTTCCTTAGTTCGGCTCATCTATCGTTTTTCTACAGTGTTTCTCGGACGAAACGTTGAAATCGACCGACTTCACACAATCGGAAAATGCGTGCCAACCCCGGATCTTTCGGCTTCATCCGAATTTCAGCTCTTCTTGAAAATCGTGATGGGGATGAGAAAAACGGCCTGACTTGTGAAAATCAGGGGCTGAGTGGTGAAAACACGGCGCAAATACCGCGTCGGGATCACTCACGGCGACCAACTTCGCCGTCAGATCGACCCATTTCAGCGGGCATATTTGCCGCCAGAAAAACTCCCGAATCTCGGAATCGAGCCTCTTCCACCGTCGATGACGCCCGGAATTCGACCATGGCCCGATCGCCGGGAAGCAAGGTCAGGAGATTCCGATCGACCACCCCGTCGGCGGCCAGACGGCTGGGATCCACGACCAGATCCCGCACCACGGTTCGAGCGTGCACGCCGATCCGAAGTCCTCCCGGAATCGCCTCGAAGTCGAGGTCATACGCCGCGGCGGGAAGCGACAGCCACGCATCCTTCCCATAGAACCAGAACGCTCTGCGCGCTCCCGACTCGACGACGAGAAACTCACTCGATGGATCAGTCGGAATCACGATCTCCCGACTCACCGGAACCTGACTCGACTCTCCGACCTCGGCCCGCAGTCGAACCCGATCCACCGCGAGATCCCGACCAGTGGCGTCGACTCGACGAACGATCGCCTCTGCGGACCACGGCGATTCGCCGTCATTCGCGATTCCGACGGCGATGCCTTCGTCACTCGTGGTGAATCCAAGCAGCTTCGGCACACACGCGGCGCGAGCCGCCCACCATGCCGGCTTCGGGCGTCCGGCGCGATCGATCAAGGACCACGAGTGTCCGGTCCAGGCGTCGTTGAGCTGCCAGACCAGGGCGCCCGAACACCGCGCCGAATTCATGCGAAGCCACTCGTAGGTCATGGTCGTGGCGCGAGCCTGCAGAAGATGCATCTGGAACAACCGCTGATCGAGCGAGGTCGCCGGCAGGAACCAGTCGTCCATCCATCGATCGTATTGCTCGGCATCCCCACCCCACCCGCGTTGACGTCCGGCCAATTCGTCCATCGCCTCGGGCTTCTCCGATGCGAAGACATCGCGGCCGAGCGCCTCTTCGATCGTGCGGCGCAGCGGAGGCGCCTGATGTCCGAACTCGCTCACGAAGCGAGGCACCAGCTCCCGCACCTCTTCGACCTTGAGATCCCAGGTATGCCGATCGCCGTGATCGGGATCGTTCGGGTCGATCTCGACGGATCCGGACCACGGACTGTCGACGAGGTAGGGCCTTGAAGGATCAAGTTCCTCGCAGAGTCTCGGCAGAAGCTCGGTGAAATAGGTCTTTCCCCAGGCCTGCGCCGGGTCCATCTTTTCCCGCCATCCCCAGTTCCGCCAGGCGAGCACGTTCTCGTTTCCGCCGCACCAGAGCACGATCGAGGGGTGCGAGGCGAGGCGAGCCACCTGATGGCGGGCCTCTCGCTCGATCGACTCGGGGTACGGATCGTCCTCGGGGTACGTCGCACAGGCGAACATGAAGTCCTGCCAGACCAGTACTCCGAGCTCGTCACAGGTGTCGTAGAACTCGGATCCCTCATAGATCCCGCCGCCCCACACCCGAAGCATGTTGAACTCGGCGGCGACCGCCTGGTGAATCCGTTCACGAATCCTCGCCGGCTCCGCGGTACCCGGGAAGAGGCCGTCCGGGATCCAGTTGGCGCCGCGACAGAAGATCGGCTCTCCATTCACCACGAATCGAAACCGAGCTCCTTCGGGGTCCTTGGCGGTGTCGAGCGCCACGACCCGCAGACCAAGCCTCCGTGAGGCGTCGTCGAGGACGACGCCATGGTCACGCAACGCCACCCGGACGTCGTGCAACGGTTGTTCGCCGAAACCTCGCGGCCACCATCTTTCGGGCTCGGAGATCTCGATCATCGCGGTCGCGGTCGCGGCGGAATCGCTCGCCCGGAGCGCCGCCACCCTCTCGAACAGTCGCCCGTCCGGCGCATCGATCTGAACGAGCACGTCGAGCGCTTCGAGGTCCGCTTCCGACTACGTCACGATGTCGACGGCGACCTCGACCACCGCCATGCGGTCGTTGCAGCTGCGGATGAGCGGTCGGACGTGCTCGATTCGAGCGTCCTTCCAGACTTCGAGTCGAACGTCGCCGAGAATTCCGGCGCCCGGACACTTCGGTCCCCAGTCCCAACCGAAACTGCATGACGCCTTGCGAAGGTACGAGTAGACGCTCCATTCACCATCGGCGTTCACCGGCCGATCACCGAGCCGCTCGACCTGGCGTTCGACTTCATCCAACGGAGACCGAAGTTCGACCTCGAGCACGCATCCCCGCTGAACGGCGGCCGCGTCGATGCGGTATCGATGCGGATGAAACTGATTCCGGACGTCGCCGAGGCGCTCGCCATCGAGTCTCACCTCGCCGACCGTGTCCAGCGAATCGAAGACGAGCTCCAGGACGGCTTCCGGTCCCGGATCGCCCGGAAGATCCGAACCACTCATCGCTCGGCGCCAGGTCCAGTCGGTCCGACCGACCCACGCCTGCGCCGCTTCGCCGTCTCCGTGATCAGGGTCGACGAGCAGGCCCTCTCGGATGAGATCGAGATGAATGCAGCCGGGAACCTCCGCGGTGACCCCGTCCTTCGGAAGATCCACCCGCGAATCGACGCTCCCACCACTTCGCCGGACTCGCCAGCCTTCCCGCAGTGATCGTGACGAGCGCGTGCTCATGAAATCCCTCCGGGATCCGTCGGTGGCGAGGTCCGGTCCTTCGACCCTCCGGTCTCGATTTCATCGGCATTCAAGTGCCCGATGACCCGTCCATCGTCTCGTTCGTCGGATTGCACCTGACCCATCAATCGGAACATTCGAACGAGATCTCGGAATCCACCGATCGTGAACCACACCGTGACCAGCATCGCCGTGGCGAGCGCGAACCAGAGCCACCAGCCCCACGCCTCGAGCCACATCCGGTCCGAGATCCGAGGCAGATTCAAGGACGGCGCCAGGAAGTACCACGCCAGTCCCAGAGCGAAGACCAACGTGAAGAAGATCGGCCAGGCGATCGTCACCGCCGTGACGATCCGATCCCACCGGGTCATCTCACGTCCGAACCCGAGCCGTTCGAACCATCGCGGCGGCGTGACGACGTCACCCTCGGCGGGTGAGTCGGAGTGAATGCCGCGATGAAGCATGCGGTCGAGATCGAACGGCTCCCGGCCCGTCAGGAGCGAGACCACCACGAAGAGTCCGATGGAGATCGCGATCGACCAGAAGGTCAGGACCTGACCGCTCATCTCGTTCCGAACGTAGTCGGCACCACGGCTCATCACTCCGAGCAGTCCCACTCGAGGCTCGCGGAGTTCCAATTCCACGGAAGCGCCGTCGGGCAGTCGATGGCTCGCCCCGTCCGCGGCGTTCGACGCGACCGACCGGACCGCCAGAGGCGTGCCGGACTCGTCGAGGAACGTGATTCCGAGTTCCGCGCCGCGGTCTCCGGCGGACGACCGTGGCGGGTCGGTCCTGAATCGAAGCCCTCGCTCGGGGAACTCCCACTCCGCGGCACCGGAGGCGACGTCGCCGAGGAGAACCACCTCCCGATCATCGTCCTCGGACCCGAAGGTCATCGTCAGAACACCATCCGGATGAATCGCCGCTGCGCTCATCTGCTTGACCACGACGCCGAATCCCGCGAGAGACATCCCCGCGATCATGGCGGCCCAGGCGCCCGCCGTCGTCGCACGGCGCCAGTACAGACCTCCGATGATCGCGCTTCCCGCGCCACCCACGAAGATCGCACCGGTCAGCGCGAGGAACATCGCGACGTATTGATTCGGCGTGTACCAGAGACTGAAGCAGAAGGCGAAGATCGCGACGCCGAAGATGGACCCGCGGAGCAGCCAGAGATGCGCCTTCGCGGAGAGCGGGCGCTTGCGGAACGGGAGCACCACGTCCTGGATGAAGATCGAACCCCACGAATGAAGATACGTGTCGTTGGTGGAGATGAACGCGCCCAGCAACGCGGCCGCGAAGAGCCCCAGCAGTCCGGAGGGAAGCATGACGCTCGCGGCGGCCGGGGTTCTGAGTTCACTGGCCAGAACGGCCGGATCCGCGCCGTTGGCGGGTTGAGCCGCGATGATCGCCTGCACCTCGGCCGCGGCGTCGGCGTGCGCCGGCGAGTTCATCACCACGCGGATGCAGATCGGAAGCACCAACGTGATGAGCAGGAGCACTCTGAACCGCCAACCGTTCAGAATGTTCGCCATCTTCGCCTCGTGCGCATCGATGGCGGCCGCGTTGTAGCCCGAAGTCCCCTGCCAGCCGAGCATCCCGTAGAACAGCACGACCACGCTGATCACCCAGTAGAAGGCGTTGAACTGTTCTTCCTGTCCGAGGTCGAAAGGATTGACCATGGACTTTCCTTCGGGAGCCGCGAGCAGGGTCTCGCCGATGTCGCTCCAGGAGTAGGTGGTCAGCAGAAACAACATCACTCCGATGAACACGACCTGGCCGAAGGTGCCTTGCAGGAAGTCGGTGACGATCACCGCGACCTGGCCACCCAGGAAGACGAAGAACAACGCCGTCGCGAGCATCACCGCCATGAGGATCGCGAACGTCGGAAGCACCCAGACACCGACGGACATCTCGGTCGGAAGTCCGCAGAGCGCGATGAAGAAACGAGCCGCCACCGCGGGGAAGATCCCGTAGTTGATGATCCCGGAGAGGAAGGCGACCAGACCTGCGAAGACCCGGAATCTCCGCGAGTATCGAAGCTCGAAGAACTGCGCCATGGTGAGGGCGCGGGTCTGCCGGAAACGGTAGACGACCCAACCCGACAGCGCGATGAGGATCATCGCCGGGTTTTCCATGAAACCCCACCAGATGCTGGTGAATCCGACGTCGTAGTACTGCTGCCAGAACCAGACCAGCGAGATCACGCCGAGCTGGGCCATTCCATAACTGACCGCGATCAGGTAACGACCGGCACACCGATTCGCGGCGAGGAATCCCGAAACCGACCGGGCATATCTGTTGGTGGCGATCGCCGCCACCAGGAGCAGCGTGAAGAAGGTGGCGAGAATCGACCAGTCGAGCGTGGAGAGATGCACGACCAGATCCTACTCTCGTCCCGCACCACCCACGATGTTCACGGTGATGATGGGAGTTCGAGACCGACCGATTCGGCCATGCCGCGGGTCCAGTTCTCGACATCGTGAAGGATCCGGCCGTCCGCCGTACCTTCGGACCGTGCGGCCTCGATGGTCAGCCGGGCCAGGTCCTCGGCTGTTTCATCGTGGCGCGGACGGATGATCTCGAACGTGTACGTTCCGGCATAATGGACCTGCTCGAGTGCGCTGAGAATGGAACTCCAGTCCAGGCCTCCCTGCAGGGGAGCCCAGTGGTTGTCCTGTGGATCGTCGCGATCGACGTCCTGGAGATGCGTGCCCCAAAGTCGATCGCCGGCGGCGACGATTTCAGCCGCGGGGTCACGGCCGTTGGTCCAGGAGTGTCCCACGTCGACGATCAGTCCGACCTGGTCGGCGGGGAACGGGTCGATGAACTCGCGGAGATCTT
>JABABZ010000122.1 GCA_014237965.1 Phycisphaerales bacterium
CCTTCCCGTTCTTCAACGCCATCTTCGCGTTGATTGCGCTCTACTTGTTCCTCTGCGCGATCAACGTGATGGGATCGGGTCTCAAAGGCGTTGGAAAACAGTCCGACTGGCTCGAGATGATCATCGCGCAAGGACACAATCCGCTGTTCGCCCTGTTCGGGGCGGTGCTGGTCACCTCGATCGTCCAAAGTTCCTCGTTCACGACATCGCTGATCATCACGTTGGTCGCCGCAGGACAGATGCCGATCGAAACCGCGGTCTTCGCGATCATGGGTGCGAACATCGGCACCAGCGTCACCGGGCTCATCGTCTCCCTGGGAACCATGCGGATCCGACGGCAGTTCCGGCGGGCCTATGCGGCGGCCTTGCTCCACGCGGTCCCCAACATCCTGACGGTGGTGATCCTGTTCCCGGTCGAGTGGATCACGAGCACGATGTTCAAGAACGGCGAGGGGATTCTGGCCAACACCGCCGGTCGCATCGCAGGCTCTCTGGGCTTCGACGAAGTGACCAAGCCGACCAATCCGATCAAGGTGATCACCAAGCCGGTGGTCAGCTTCCTGCAATCGGTGACCGAGTGGTTCGGAGGCGGCGCGTCGATGGTGAGTTCCGTCTCGCTCTCGATCATCGGGCTGCTTCTTCTGTTCCTCGCCCTGGTGTTCCTGGTGAAGAACCTGAAGGGCGCGGTCCTGAGCCGTCTCGAGGGACTCTTCTCGACGGTGTTCTTCCGAAACGACTTCGTCGCCTGGCTCTCCGGGATCTTCTCGACGATCTCGGTTCAGTCGAGTTCGGTCACCACCAGTCTGATGGTGCCGATCGTCGGCGCCGGTGCCGTGAAACTGAAGCGAGCCTTCCCGTTCATGCTGGGCGCGAACATCGGCACCACCGTGACCGGTCTGATCGCGGCACTGGCCAATCCCACCAGCGCCGCCGTGACCGTTGCGATCGCCCATGTGCTCTTCAACTGCTCCGACAATCTGATCTGGTATCCACTGCGGAAGATCCCGATCCGAATTTCGAAGTCGTACAGTGCCTTGGCAAGCCGATCAAAGAAGTGGGCCTTCATCTTCCTCGGGGTCATGTTCGTGGTACTGCCCGCGATCGGCCTGATCATCACCGAAGTCTTCATCTACGACTGATTCGAACCTGGAGTTGTCATCATGCTTGGAGCCCTACTGGCAGCACTTCGCGGCGGCGACGCCCTTGATCAGGCATTCCGTGAATTCGACGAGATGCTGACCGCCGGTCAGTGGATGTTCCGCGAGGTTCACGGCGTCCTCGCCGGCGGAGATCCCGCCGACGTCCGCGAAGCGGTGTTCACGCGAGACCAGGACATCAATCGCCTGCTCCGATCGCTCCGCGGCAACATCGTGACCCATCTCTCGGTGAATCGAAACGCGGACATCGCCGCGTGCCTCGCCCTCATGTCCATCGCAAAGGACGCCGAACGCATCGGGGATTACTGCAAGAACCTCTACGAGGTCACCGAACACGGCGGCTTCGGCCAGACGCCTTCGGTCTATCAGGATCGGATCCGGGAGATTCCCGACGAGGTCGAGAGGATCTTCGACCTGGTCCGGACCGCCTTTCAGAATTCGGACACGAAGGAGGCGAAGGTCGCGATCAAAGCGGCGGATGCGGTGCGGGCATCCTGTGACGAACTCGCTCAGGAACTGCTGGAAGATCGCTCCACGATCAGCACGCAGGACGCCGTCTCGTGTTCCATGCAGACGCGATACTTCAAGCGAATCGCTTCCCATCTGGCCAACATCGCCACCGCGGTCTTCGGGCGAATCGAAGATCTGGACTTCCGGAAGCCGCCGAAGCCCGGATCCTCCGATCAGACCGCGTCCTGAGGACCCGACCCGCACCGAAGCGACCTGCATGATCGGCCTGACCCGCTCAGACGGCGCCAGGAATCGTCCGAGAATGATCTCGCTGTGGATGAAGCGACGATCCCGTTTGGATCCATCCCGGACGCCTCTAGACTCGAAGTGGAAGACCGAACCGGTCATCCCCTTCGGTCGTACCGGGGATGCCCTTCCAAGACGGAACGGTTCAACACCGGGATCAAGCCATGTCGTCGACGCATCCGAATCTCACGCTCGTTCCGGCGTTCGCGCCGGAAGATGCGCGGGTTCGAGCGACGAGACAACTCGCTGAAACGCGACGGAGGATCGCGCTCGAAAACCGACTCGCCTCGAGTTCGAGCCATCTCGACACCTCGGATCTCGAGGAGATCGCCTCACCGCATCTGATTCTGGCCGGCAGAATCGCCGCGAGCCTCGACGGCGCGGTGCTTCCACCCGAACGACGACAGGACCTGCTTCGTTTCTCGAAGTCGATCGGGGTCCGCGAATTCGATGCAAGTCTGGTGATCGCGGTGATTCAAGATCGGGCCCGGAGAGGCGAATCCATGGACGACATCGTCGGTCCGCTCGAGATCATTGCCGCCCGCGGTCGATCGTCAGGACTTGGAAATCTGGGATTCGTGACCCTGGGCGCCGGACTCGGCATCGCCATCGGACTGGCCACGCTTCTCGTCCAATGGCTCACCCAGGCCTGAGCCCCGAACGGCTCATTCCACCAGCGACTCCACATCGGTCGATGCATCGTCCTCGTCATCCGAGGAGCGCGGCGGTCCAATCTCCGAGCCGTCATCCACCACTTCTTCCATGTCCGACGCCGGGGAGTCCGCCGCGGCCGCCGCTTCGACGGGATCGTCGTTCCAACACGCGTCCGAGAGTCGGATGTCGCCTTCACCATCGGTGACCGCCAGATCCAGATGAAGCAACGCTGCCAGCGCCGCTTGTTGTTCGGCCTGTTTCTTGTTCGGCCCCCAGCATCCCTCGAACTGCCGATCTCCGGCGGCGACGCACACTTCGAAACACTTCGCATGATCCGGCCCACGCTCGTCAAGGACCAGATACGAGGGCGCCCCCAGACCCTTCCGCTGGAAGACCTGCTGAAGAACGGATTTGAAGTTGTGCTGATGCCCGAGCTTCGCGGCGTGCTCGATCCGCGACTCGAGAAGGTCCAGGATGAACTGACGCGACCGGCCGAAACCGCCGTCGAGGTACATCGCGCCGATGACCGACTCCAGGACCGCCGCATGCAGCGATGAAGGCATGTCACCTCGACCGTTCATGCCCTTCCCGAGCTCGAGAAGTTCGCCGAGCTCCAGTTCTTCGGCGATCTCGGCGCACACCCGGCGACTGACCACGTTCGACTTGATCTTGGTCAATTCGCCTTCGAGGAGATCCGGGTAGCGTTCGAAGAGCTCCGTGCACACGACCATGCCGAGGATCGCATCGCCAAGGAACTCGAGTCGCTCGTTGGAGTCGAGTCGAAGGTCGGCCGAGGAGGCATGACGCAACGACCGCGCCAGGAGTTCCCGATCCTTGAATCGATAGCCGATTCGCCGCTCGGCTTCCGCCAGTCTGTCCATCAGTTCCATTGAGACTTCCCGCCGACATCCCCAGCCGAAATACCGGCCCGGGAGGCACCAGACACGTGAGACGGGTCGAGCGGTTGCTCCTGGAGTCGTGGCTGGCCATGACGGCCGGCACCGGCTCCGGGAGAAAACGCGCGCCCGCGAGATCGTCCCGAGTCTACTCCTCCGGCTCGTACCGAGGCCAGTGGAAGACTCGTTCTCCCTCTGCATCGGCGTTATCGGGGTCGAGATCGATGATCCTGTGGAAAATCGACGCCGATGGGGTCGACCGTTCGGAGTGATCCTGCTACCTTTTCCGATTCCTCGCTGCCGGAATCGCCGGCACGCCTCCCCGGATTCGGGCTGGGCCGCGGCGTTCGATACGTCGAGTCCTCCGAAGTTCCCCGGTCTCGCCCCTGTCCCGCAAGGTTTCGGAGTTCGCCATGGCGTTGCACTACCCTCGCAAGACAAGCCGTATCAAGAAGGTCCGGAAGATGGGTTTCCGTGCCCGGATGTCCACGAAGGCGGGTCGCAAGATCATCAATCGTCGGCGTTCCCTCGGTCGCAAGCGGTTGACCACCATCTGACGCGGATTCCAGAATGCACTTGATCCTGATCGGCCTTCGCGGCTCCGGCAAATCCACCGCCGGTCGCGCGACGGCCGATCTTGTTTCCCGCCCCTTCATCGACCTCGACGAACGAACCGAAGCCCACTGCGGCGCGGATGCGACGACCTGTTTCAAGGAACGGGGCGAGGACGCCTGGCGCGAAGCGGAAACGGTCGTCCTCCGGCTCGCCGTCGATGAGACCGAGCCTTCGGTCATCGCGCTCGGCGGCGGGACCCCGACCGCACCCGGCGCCGCGGCGATTCTTCAAGACGCCCGACAAGACGGGCGGATCAGAATCGCCTGGCTGAAGGACACACCCGCGAACCTCGCCGCAAGGATCGCCGACCAGCCCGGCCGACCGGCCCTGACCGATCTCGGTCCGACCGAGGAGATGAGTCTGATGTTGGAACGCCGCGGCCCGATCTTCGACGAGCTTGCGGATGCCCGAATCGAAATCGACGACCGCCCGCTTTCCGCGGTGGTCGCCGAACTGGTCCGGTTGATTTCCTGATCGCGCCCGAACGGGTCAGGCAGATCGAAGCAGGCAGCCCTGCTCGAGATAGCGGGTGAGCGTCCCCGACTCGATCCTGGTGTCGAATCGTTCGAAGGCCGCTGCCAGCACCATGGTGCCGGTCCGTGTGTCCTCGTCCGCGATCCTGATGATGCTCGCCCATCCGTGGAGCGTGGCCGCACCACCGGGAAGTTCGATCTCGAATCGAACTCGACTTCCCTCGGGCAGTGGAGCGTCACATTCGAATCGAACGCCACCGACGGCGAGATCGTGAATGTGACCATCGACCAACTCCCCCGACTCCGTCTGAAGGCGAATCAGGGAGTACATGGGCCGGACCGCGTAACGGCGATGGCGACGACGATCGCGGTCGGTTCGGAAGGGTCGTTCCTGGATCAGTTCGGCAACCTGCATGGCGACGCTCCGGCTTCGAAGCGAGTTCGTCCGACTGACGAATTCCAGCTTCGTCAAGTGAATCGACGCCATCCCCGAGCGACTGAAGAGTTGTCGGACCAATCCAGACCAATCGTCCATCCCAGACGTCCCAGCCCCTCCCACCGACCCCTGGGAGAGGCTTCGACCGGCCATTTTGATGTCCGGAAGGCCACTGGATGCAAGGGGACCGGGTCGGTGGGCCGATGAAGGTCCGGCTGGGACCGACATCACCGCTGTAGATCGATCCTGACTCTCTTTCCGCCCTGAATGGACCTCATGACGCCTCTAGACGCCATCATCCTCGGCCTGGTCGAAGGCATCACCGAGTATCTGCCAGTCTCTTCGACCGGCCATCTGATCATCGTCGCGAGCCTCCTGGGCCTCGATCGGGATCCCAAGATCGAGTCGGCGGTCAACGCCTTCAACATCGTCATTCAGGGCGGGGCCATCCTGGCGGTCATCGGCCTCTATCGCCTTCGAGTCTGGTCGATGATCCAAGGCCTGCTGGGGAAGGACCCCGGCGGCCGACGCCTCTTCATCAATCTGGCGATCGCCTTCATCCCCGCAGCGATCTTCGGCGTTCTACTCGACGACATCATCGAAGCCGCCTTGTTCCGTCCCTGGCCGGTGATCGGCGCCCTGACCCTCGGCGGCCTCCTGCTCATCGGCATGAAACGTTGGCAGGATCGGGTCTACGCGAACGCGAACGCGAACGACGAGCAGGGCGAGCGCCGGTTCATCGACATCGAGGACCTGACCTGGAAGAACGCACTTCTGATCGGGCTGCTGCAATGCGTGGCGATGTGGCCGGGGACCAGCCGCAGCATGATGACCATCGTCGGCGGCATGTTCGTCGGCCTTCGCCCGAAACAGGCCGCCGAATTCTCATTCCTGCTTGGACTTCCGACCCTTGGCGGGGCGTGCATCTACAAGGCGACGAAGAGTGGCGACGAGATCATCGCGTTGGGTGTCCTTCCCTTGCTCCTGGGCATCACGGTCGCGACCATCTCCGCGGCGTTCGCCGTCAAGTGGCTCGTCGGCTATCTCGCCGATCACGGGCTCGCGATCTTCGGTTGGTATCGAATCGCCCTGGCGATCGTCCTCGCCGGACTCTGGATCGGCGGGGTCGTTCAGTTCGGGCCCGACGACGCGGCCGCGGATGATCCCGCCTCACTCGTGTCTGACGCATCCGACTGATCCTGCCCGCCGCCGGACGACG
This sequence comes from Phycisphaerales bacterium, assembly GCA_014237965.1. Lineage (GTDB taxonomy): Bacteria > Planctomycetota > Phycisphaerae > Phycisphaerales > SM1A02 > UBA12014. The sequence goes on from JABABZ010000122.1 coordinate 6,207, forward strand.
CCACGGGAAGCCCTGAAGCGAATCCCTCGAGGATCCGAGCCGCTGCCAGTCGGTCCGCGACCTCGTGCAAGTGATCTCCCGCTCGTCGAAGCGGATGGAGCCCCTCTGCATCGACCCCTCTGAACTCCCGAACAAACCACTTGGGCGTCGTGGCCCCGATGCGATATGCGACCGCGCCCGCGGTTCCTTCGGAATTCGACACGGGGGTGAGGGCGTCTCTCCAGATCGGAAGGACGAGTTCGATCTTCGGCCAGCGATCAACGACGCTTCCATCCGGATCGAGTACTCCAAGTCCGAAGACGGAGTACTCGCCACTGATCTGGGAGATCAGCGCGATGCGTGATCCATCGATGACGATGGGTGCCCCGACGATCCCCACCGCGGTCCGAGGCCACAGCGTGCCGCCGATGGCCCAGGCCAGCAAGGCCGCCATCACCACGAAGACCGCGAACTTCACGAGGAGGCTGCGGAACCCGAGGTAGACCTGGCCCATGGGATTGGCGCTGGGAGACATGGCATGGAGTGTATCCCCTGCGGCGTACCGATCGTCGAATCGGGTCGGGGCGACCTCTCAAGGGCTGTCCCTCGCGATCGACCGGAGCCTGATTCGGGTTTCAGACGCGATGATTTCAGGGACGATCGATCACGCTTCGGGGAGTTCACTCAGGAGTCGGGCCTCGTCCCAGACCTCGACCTCGAGATCCGACGCCTTCTTGAGCTTGCTTCCCGCCTTCTCGCCGGCGATCAGCAGATCGGTCTTCTTCGAGACACTCCCGGTGATCGTCGCCCCCAGGGATTCCAATCGATCACCAAGTTCCTTGCGACCGAAGGACTCGAGCGTGCCGGTGATGACGATCGTCTTGCCCGTGAAACAGGAATCGATGGCCGGTTCGGCGTCGGCATCCGACCGATGAAGATCGCTCTCCAGGGACACGTCGACCGCGGCCAACCGCTCGAAAGTCTCCCGGGCCGGCTCACTTGCGAGATGCTCGTGAAGACTGCGGGCGGTGATCTCCCCGAAATCCGGAAGGGCCTCGAGGGTGTCGAAGTCCGCCGCGAGGAGCGCTTCCGCGTTCTTGAAGTTCCGAGCGAGCGTCTTGGCGGCGCTGGCTCCGATGTGTCGGATTCCCAGCCCCGCGAGGACCCGGGCCAGGCCGCGACTCCGGGCTGCTTCGACTCCTTCGAAAAGCTTCTCCACCGACTTCTCGCCCATTCGTTCGAGACCGAGCAGATCATCACGCTCGAGCGTGAAGAGATCGGCGAAGTGATGGACGAGGTCGGCGTCGACGAGTTGATCGATCAACTTCTCGCCCAGACCGTCGATGTCCATCTGGTCGCGGCCCACGAACCACTTCAACTTCTCGCGGAATTGAGCGGGGCATTTCGGGATTTGGTGCAATAGAGTTTGGGACCGTCCTGTTCGATCGAACCGCCGCAATCGGGGCAGTTCGAAGGTGGATCGATCGGAAGCTCCGCCCCCGATCTCGATGCCACGAGAGGCTCGACCACCTGAGGAATGATCTCCCCCGCCTTCTCCACCACCACCCGATCACCGACCCGGATGTCCTTCCGTCGAATCTCCTCGATGTTGTGGAGCGTGGCGTGCTGGACCGTGGTGCCGGCGACGAAGACGGGTTCCATGGTCGCCCGCGGGGTGAGCGTTCCGCCCTTCCCGACCAGCCACTCGACGGCGGTCAGCGTGGTCGTCGCCTGCTCCGCCGGGTACTTGAAGGCGATCGCCCAGCGCGGCGCCTTCGCCGTGGCTCCGAGTTCCGCCTGCAGATCGAACCGGTCGACCCGGATCACCATGCCGTCCACCCCGAAATCGAGCGCCTGCCGATCCTCACGGAACGACTCGACGCGCTCCATCACCGCATCGATCGAATCGAAGGACTCCGACCGATCGTTCACCGGGAGTCCATAGGACTTCGCGATCTCCAGGAAGCCGGCGTAGCCGTCGATGTCCACGCCGACGACCTCACCCCGGCCGTGGGCGAGGAAACGAAGGCCTCGGCCAGCGGTGATCTTCGGGTCGAGACTCTTGAGGGTCCCCGCGGTCGAATTCCGAGCGTTCGCGAAGGGCGGCTCGCCCGCCGCTTCACGCTCCGTGTTGAGGCGCTCGAAGGAGGAGTTGGGCATCACGATCTCGCCCCGCACTTCGAAGATCGCCGGCGGCGCCTCGGTATCGAGGCGAACCGGGATCGATCGCATCGCCCTGACGTTCGAGGTGATGACGTCACCCTTGGTGCCGTCACCGCGGGTCGTCGCGGAGACGAGACGTCCCTCCTCGTATCGAAGCGAGATCGCGACGCCGTCGATCTTGGGATCACAGACCATTCCAAAGCCACCCGGCTCGACGAGATCGTCGAGCCCCTTCACCACCCGCTCGTGCCAGGCTTGCAGGTCCTCCATGGAATACGTGTTGTCGATCGAGGTCATCGGAACCGCGTGCACCGCGGTCTCGAAACCGTCCACCGGCTCACCGCCGACCCTCGACGTCGGGCTGTCGGGATCATGAAGTTCCGGATGACGGGCTTCGAGCGTCACGAGTTCTTCGAGCCGGGCATCGAAGTCGCGGTCCGACATGATCGGATCGGCATCGACGTAGTACGCCCGGTTCGCACGATCCAGAAGACCGCGAAGCGCTCGCACCCGGTCGGCCTCGTTGGCGGAGTCAGTCACGGCTGATCGAGTCCGG
>JABABZ010000123.1 GCA_014237965.1 Phycisphaerales bacterium
CGGATCTCTCGACCGAGCATCTGCGGCGCCAACCCGTTCCAGGTCGCCGACGCCAGCACGCCTTTGGCGAAATCAGGAGCGATCGGATTCGCGGGATCGAATCGAACCAACAACGGCGGGATCTTCGCCTTCGGATCGGAGAGTGCCGCACCGAAGCCGGCGGGAATGACCACCGCCGCCGGGAAGGCCCCGCTGGCGACCTGCCGGTCCGCATCGGCGACGTCCGAGCCGTCGATCACCTGGAGATTCACCCGGTCGCTCGATTCCTTCACCGAGGCTTCGAGCGCCTTCGATGCGTCGCTGCGGTCGAGGTCGAGCAGGGCGATGCGAATCTGATTGTCACCGTTTCGACCGAAGCCCTGGAAGACGCTTGCGAAGATCGAAAGAAAGATGATCGGCACCATCGCATAGAGGAGGAGACCGAGCCGATCACGGTGCAAGGTGATCCATGCGATTCGGAGCAGCGCAAGACGCTTCATGCGGCGTTCCGATCGTCGTTGGATGCGTCATCGCCGCGCCAGACCGGGTGCACGTTGAGCCACTGCTCCGGCATCGCGCGGATTCTCGATTCCACGAGTTCCACCCATCGGCGCATGGCGGGATTGGCCCCGGGATCACGGCGGAGATCGCCATCCACGTCGATGGGCGCCTCCATGCGCATGCCCAGGCGCCCATCCGGCAACCACCAGTTGAAGACCGGTACCAACCGACTCCCCGTGACCTGGGCCAGCTTGAACGGGCCGACCGGAATCTCCATCTGTCGCCCGAACATGGGCATGAACGTTCCGGTCTGGCCGGGCTGCACACGATCGCCGAGCAGCGCGACGACTTCTCCCTGCTCGAGTGCATCGCGAAGTTCCATCCACGCCCCGAGCCCGTCATCGACCGCGTGGCCGATGACGCCGAGCAGACCCCGAGCTCGCGAACGAATCGATTCCAGAGTCTTGATCCGATCCCGGCGGTAGAGGACGTGCACCGGCGCATGACGGCTCATGAAGGCCGCCGCCGGCTCGAATTCGCCCATGTGGATGGAAAGCAGGATCAGGCCCCGGCTCTTCCGGTCCTGAAAATACTCGCGAAAGTCGGTGAGGCCCTCGACGGTGTCGATGCGCTCCAGCAACTTCTCGGGATTCGATCGCGACGCGATCACCAGCCCTTCCATGTATCGCTGCATGTGATCCAACACGCCGAGACCATAGGCGTCCAGACGGGCGTCGTCCGCTTCCGGGCCGAGAATGATCCGACCGTTCTCACGCAGCGCCTCCCGCCAGACCGGTGCGCGACGCCAGGTCTGACGCACCATCAGGGGACGGATCAGGCGCATGAAGCCCGGCACTCGAGCGTACCCCTGCAGGAGCGACGAGACCGCCAGCCGCTCGACCTTCGACACGCCGGAGTCCTTCATGCCACCCGCTCCGGTGTCAGTTCTTCGGCGGCGACCGCCTCGCGCGATTCCGACGACGTGGACAATCTCTCTATCGCCGCCGCGAGCCTCTTGGTGAACGCCGCGGCGCTCTCGTCGACCGCGGCCCGCATCGGCTCGCCGGCGATCATGCGAAGCGGCGCCGAGCGGGGCCACCAGACTCCGGGAGGAAGGATGCACTCCGTCCCCTCGATGCGGACCGGGATCACTGGAAGATCGTTGCGGCGCGCGAGCTCGGCCGCGCCATGCCGAAAACGCCCCAGCCGGCCATCACGACTTCGTGTCGCCTCCGGGAAGATCACCAGGCTCCATCCGGCCGCGATCATCGCGTCGATTCGATCCAATTCGGAGTACTCGCCCCCGACTCGATCGATGAGCATGACGTTCATCGCGCTTCGAATGAACCAGATCACGGCCCCGCGGAAGAGCCGCTCGAACCACGGCTGCCCCGCTTCGGCCTTGAAGAAATCAAGACCGCCGACCGTCGCGGTGCGATTCCGGCGACTCCCCGGTATCGACATGAAGAGACAGGGCGTGTCGACGAGACTGTGGTGATTTGAAACCACGATCGACTGTGGCATCTCGTTGATTCGATCGAAGCCCGATCGCCGGATCGGCACCCTGCAGACGAATCGCCCGGCAAAGTGGAGGAACGACAACAGGCTCCGCGCGACCACACGCGATGGAACCGACATGGGAATGCGGAATTCAGCGATGGCTTTCGATGGGCTCATCGCGCGACTCCCGCCGAGGCGGCCGCCAGGACCCGATCGGACACCGTCGGTCGATCGCGGCGGCCATCAAGCTCGGAAGCGTCACTCCCCTTCGACAGACTTCTGATTCGAATCCGGGCCGTGGTCAAGGGCGGCACGAGTTCGATCGTCGCATCGCCGAACCGCGGTGGCCCGAAGAGCACGGTGACGTTGTTGGAGAATCCGTAGGGTTCGATGGGAATGCCGAAGGCCCCCCGACCGAGATCATTGTCTTCGTCGACATCGATGAACACGGAGATGGCGGTCGGCCGCGCGGGCAGGTCCTCGAATTCCACGACCGTCAACGGGGGCGTCACCGAGATCGACCTTGCCGCGGCCCATCCGGTTGACTTCAACCATCCGTCGGGCGATTGCACGACCGCCACCTTCATCTGCTTGTCGGCGTCGTTCGGGGTTTCGAACTCGATGCGGAGCGTCGTGGTCTCGAAGGAGTCGGCGTCCGGCTCGACGACCGGCGGAGTCTGGCATCCGGCGACGAAAGCGCCCGCGAACGCCAGCCCCAAGGGAGCGGCGAAGCGGCCTCGAGCGGATCGGACCGAAGGGATGTCTGGAGATTCACTCCACGGGGACACGAGCACGAAACTCTCCAAGCAGGCCACCGACGTATCGATATTCGACGTCGACGAATCCGGACTTCTCCATCGCCTCGACGACCACATCCGGAGGCTCGAAAGAGGATATCGAGTCCCAAAAATGACGCATCAGTTCCCCGGTGGCCCGTGAACCGCAGACCAGGGAGAATAGGCGGGGGCCGACACCCCGAAGGAGGAATCTCAGGAGCCGCCGTTTCGCCGGCGATCGAGGAACCACCATCTCCAACAAGACCAGACGGCCGCCGGGCCGAAGCACGCGGCGGGCCTCCGCGAACGCCTCTCCGAAGTTCCGGACGTAGCGAACGGCGTAGCCGCTCACCATCGCATCCATCGATGCATCGTCGACCGGGACGGAGGCGAACGACCCCGCTCTGACGTCGAGGGCTCCCGCCTTCATCGCCAAGGCCCGCATCTCGGGCGAGGGATCGACGGCGATGATGTCGGACGAGTCGGGAAGGAAGATCTGGGCCGCGATCGCCAGCGAGCCCGTGCCGCAACCCACATCCACCAGGGAAGCGTCCGACGGAAGCTCGAGCGAAAGCACGGTTCGGCGTCGATACCAGTTGCTGGTTCCGAAGCTGATCAGATTGTTGAGCAGGTCGTATCGCTTCGCGGCTCGGTCATAGAGACGCATGACCTCCGGATCGACGTCCACCGGCGACTGGATCCCAGTCATGGCCGAGTTCACTCGCGGAGATCCCGACCGGTCAATGCCAGAAAGACCTCTTCGAGGCTCGCCTCATGAAGGCGCACGCCTTCGATGCCACCGGGAATGGACTCCAATGTGGCAAGCGCGGCATGCAACTCGTCGCCGAGACCATCAAGCGGAACACGAATCGTTCGTCCGTTCCAGTCACCGATCGGCGGGATGAAGTCCGGCGTGACCGGATTCACCGGTCGGACTTCGAGTTCGAATGACGAAACGAGATGCTCCGCGGCGAGCGAAGCCGTGTCGCCCCTCGCCACCAGGTTTCCATGATCGATGATCGCCACGGAGTCGACCAGCGTCTCCGCTTCCTCGATCAGATGGGTCGCGTGAAGGATGGTGGCCCCTTCGGCTCGAAGCCCCTCGATCATCCTCCAGATCGCCGCCCGGGCCTGAGGATCGACGCCTTCGGTCGGCTCATCGAGCAGGAGGAGGCGAGGACGATGCAGGATGCTCACGGCGAGGTTGAGCCGGCGCTGCATTCCTCCCGAATAGTGTCGAACCTGATCGTCCGCTCGATCTTCGAGCTGGCTGAACGAAAGCGCCCACTTCACGCGGTCGGCACGGTCACCTCGTGCCACACCGAGGAGATCCGCGTAGTTCACCAGATGCTCGCGCGCCGTCATCGTCTCGTGCAACGCGATCCGCTGCGGAACGAATCCGAGGTCGCCCGCCGTGGGCCGTCCAGCGCCGAATGCGGAGATCGTCCCCGAGTCTTCCCGGAGCAGACCGGCGATGCACCGCATCAAGGTCGTCTTGCCGGCGCCATTGGGGCCGAGCAACGCGATCCACTCTCCTCGCCCGAGTTCCAGATCCACGCCGGCCAGCGCCGTCACCTTCCCGAAGGACTTGTGGACACCCTGCACTCGAAGCGCCGGGGAGGAGGGCGGCGGCGACGGCGCGGTCGGGGGGACTTCTCCAGGGGTGATCTTCACGGCTCCAGGCATCAGTCGAGAGGTCTTCCGTCCCATTTCACGAAGGCCTCGACCGCCTCGTACTCGGCAAAACCGAGTTCGTCGAGATGCCTTGCCGTGCCACGGTTCCGCTGTTCCGCCCGTTGCCAGAACTCCCGCTCGTCGGGTCCGGGGAAGAGTGCCTTGTCTTTCTGGGACTGGTGCTTGAAGATCGCGGTGATCTTCCGTTTGAGTTCTCCGGGAGAGACCGGGACCGCCATGTCGAACTGCTCGATCGCCCATTCCTGCCAGGCGCCTCGATAGAGCCAGAGCACGCAATCCTCCGCCCAGGTGTCCTCTGCGACGGCCTCCATTCCCTTGAACACCGCCGCAAGGCAGGTCCGATGAGTTCCGTGCGGGTCGGAGAGGTCTCCCGCGGCGTAGACCTGATGCGGCTTCACGGTACGGAGCAGTTCGGTGATGATCGACACGTCGACTTCACCCAGCGGCTTCTTGGTGACCCGACCCGTCTCGTAGAAGGGAAGGTCCAGGAAGTGGAGGCGGTCGTCCTGCACGCCACAGCTCCGTCCGGCATCCGTCGCCTCGATTCGCCGGATCAACCCCTTGATCTGCTGGACTTCGGGAATGTCGACCTCGCCGGGGCTCTTCTTCCGCAGGACATCCGCGACCCGGCGTTCCAGTGCCTCGGCCTCGGCCGCGCCGAATCCGAAGGTCGCATTGAAGTGCGCCACGAAATCAGCGAAGCGGAGCGCTTCGCTGTCAAAGACCGCGATGTTGCCGGAGGTCTGGTACGCGACATGGACCTCATGCCCCTGGTCGACGAGCCGGATGAGGGTCCCTCCCATCGAGATCACATCGTCATCGGGATGCGGGCTGAAGACGAGGATCCGCTTCGGGAAGATCTCGTTCGTCGGTCGATCGATGTCGCCGGATCGCTTTCGCCCCGCGGGCTTGCCTCCGGGCCAGCCGGTGATCGATCGCTGGACCGATCGGAAGACCTCGAGGTTCAGGTCGTAGACGCTCCCCCGCTCGGCAAGCAGCTCCTGCAGACCGTTTTCGTTGTAGTCCTCGGCTTCCAGTTTGAGAATCGCCTTGGAGACTCGATCGGCCAGCCAGATGACGGCCTTCTTGACGAGCAGTTCCGACCAGTTCACCGGACCGACGGCCCACGGCGTGGCCAGCCGCGAAAGCGCCGCGGCGGCGCCTTCGTCCAGATAGACGGTCGCATCGGGATGCCGCTGCAGGAAGGACGCCGCGACGGTGTCGGTGATGTCGCCTTCGATGGCACTCGCCGCGACCTTCGCCTTGCCTTCGCCGAAGGCCATGAGCACCACTCTTCGAGCGTCGAGAATCGAACCGACACCCATCGTCATCGCCCGCGTCGGCACGTTCTCTTCGCCGAAGAAGTCGCTTGCCGCATCCTTCAAGGTGACGCGATCGAGATGGATCAGACGCGTTCGGCTGTCCGCACCCGAACCGGGTTCGTTGAATCCGATGTGACCGGTCCGGCCGAGCCCCAGGAGTTGCAGGTCGATGCCGCCCGCGTCGGCGATCGCCTGTTCGTACGCGCTGCAATAGGACCGGATCTCCTCGAAGGCGATGGTGCCGTCCGGGACATGCGTGTTGGCGGGGTCGATGTCGATGTGATCGAACAGATGCTCGTCCATGAAGCGGCGATAGCTCTGAAGCGCTTCCGGCTTCATCGGCCAGTATTCGTCGAGATTGAAGGTCGCGACGTTCGCGAACGAAAGTCCCTGCTCGCGGTGCATCCGGACCAGTTCGCCATACACCTGGGTCGGTGTCGAACCGGTCGCGAGCCCGAGCACGCAGGACTCGCCGGACGCCTGTCGCTCACGAATGAGCGTCGCGATCTCTCCAGCGATCGCGATGCTGACATCCGCGGCTCGCTCGAAGACGATGGTCTCGATGCGCTCGGTCTCGAAGTGGACCGGCGCATCGCAGGTTCGGCCGTTGGCCACGTATCGACCGGCGTCGGGTGCTCCGTCAGCGGATGAGGGGCGTGGCAGATCAGTGGCCGGCTTCGGCTTTGTGGCGGTCACGGTTGCTCTCCTGGACACTCGGTGGAATCGAAGAACCGGCGTGGATGGAGTGTCCTTTCCCTGACCCTAGCGGAAGCGGGAGGCATCGATCGAGAAGACCCGCCGGAGTGTGGACAAATCGGGGCCGAAATGCCCGCAGTGGGATCGATGGGGTTGTTTCCGGCTGCGGAGACGAGACCATTGATCCGGTATCCTTCCGAACATGGCCAATAGCTCTCCGCAGATCATCGCCCAAATGAAACAGGCCGCCGCCCTCTACGAAGGTGGGCGATCGCGTCAGGCGCGGGAAGTCGCGACGGAAATCCTCAAGAAGGAACCCCGGAACGTTCACGCCCTCCGGATCTTCGCCCTTTCCGCCGTGAACTCCCTGCAATGGCCCGAAGCCATGAAAGCTGCGGAAAAAGCACTGAAAATCGCTCCGAAGGACCCCGGCGTGCTGGCCACCTGTTCGACCGTGCTGATCGCCGGCGGGCGATTCGAGGAAGCGTTGGCCAGGGCGAAGACCGCCCTGCGGATCGCCCCCAACGATCCCCGTGCATACGGGAACTACACCGAGTGCCTCATCTGGACGGGCCAGTATCAGACATGCGTCGATCTGCTCCAGAAACGGGCCGACGCTGGACGGCTCACCCCGGGAACCGCCGCGACCTTCGTCGCCGCCTGCTTCGAACTCGGGCTGTACGACCAAGCGATCAAGGCCTCTCGAGAATTCCTGGAAGCCCATGGCGACACTCAGCCCCTGGTGGTGACTCGCCCGCTCCAGTCGTTCCTCGGAAGATCATTGGAAAAAGCCGGCCGCCCGGCGGAAGCCGTGATCGTCTTCGAAACGATGAATGGCATGGTCGATCGCGGGTTCGAATCCTCTGAAGCCGAGCAGTTGGTCGATCGTCTCATCGAGGCGTTCCCCGCCAGCATCTATCAAGACCGAGGGACGTCGCCCAACGCCGAGAGCCGACTCCCGGTGTTCATCGTCGGGCTCCCCCGCAGCGGCACGTCGCTGATCGAGCGGGTGGTCGGCGGCCACCCCGATGCGCATGGCGTCGGCGAGACCACGCTGCTCGATGAAGTTCTGGCGACCCACGTCGGCGAAGTCGGTCCGAACCAGGCATTCATGGCGGCGGAAGCCGATGACGCCACGCTCGAGCGCATCCGGACGGACTACCTGCGGGGCCTTCAACAGCAGGGAGGTCGCAGCAAGAAACGAATCGCCAACAAGAGCCTCATGCTGCCCCGGCAGGTGGGCATCATCGGACTTCTTTTTCCGCGGTCGACCATTCTCTTGACCGATCGAGACCTTCACGACACCGCGATCTCGATCTGGGCGAACACCTTCGATCCGATCCGCATGGCCTGGACGAATCGACTGGAATGGATCGGAATCATGGCGGCCCTGCACCAGCGGATGATGAAGCACTGGATCGCGACGCTTCCGAACCCCATCATGACCGTCAACTATCGCGAGCTCGCCACGAACCCGAAGGAGACCGTCCCCGGGATCATCGAAGCGTGTGGTCTTCCGTGGAACGACGCCTGCCTCTCACCCGAGAAGGTGGCCACCGAGAAGAGAAGCGGCCGATTCGCGCCGACCCTCTCCGAGCAGCAACTCCGGCGACCGATCAACACCTCCGCCATCGGACGCGCCGAAGCCTTCGCCGACAAGATCACGGAGTTCGACCGGGGCTTCGACTCGATCCGCAAGGACTGATTGCGAGAAAACTCAGCTGTTTCTCGCAGTTTTTCCGCCAAGCGTCGGAGCGCGACGCATGACAACAAGGACCATGCCGCTCTTCTGGCGGCATCAAAACAAGAATGGAGATTCAAAATGGGTTTTTTCTCTGACCGATCGAAAGACGAGAAGAAGACGATGTTTCTTGCCGCCGTCCAGATGGCCATGGCAGATGGCCATCTGGACCCTAAGGAATTCGCGTGGTGCATGGTAATTGCCGCGAGGATCGGCCTGACTGAATCTGAAGTCAAGTCGGTGATTGATAACCCAACTTCCGTCAATCTCACGATCCCGAAATCGAAGAAAGAACGCGCCCTGAACCTCATAGAGTTGATCTACGTGTCAAAGTCTGACGGTGATGTATCTCCAGAGGAATTCAAAGTTCTCGTCGCCTTCGCGATGCTCTATGGGTTCTCAGCCGAACAACTGCAGTCGATCACTGCCGGCATGGCCGGGGGTAGAGCGATAGAAGACATTGTCAACTCTTTTGCCTGAGAGGCCGCAACGAACGGAAACAATGCACCGGCAAGCATGCTTGCCGGTGCATTTTCTTGACTAGTCGGCTTGCTACTCCCCGACTCTAACCACGACGAAGAGATTGATCTGGCCACTACCAAGACTGATCACATGGCCATTCTCCATCGCATGCCAGTGGTTGGCCTCGAGCGGCGCATCTCCCGGCAA
>JABABZ010000124.1 GCA_014237965.1 Phycisphaerales bacterium
GATTCGCCGTGCCGGCCGCCATCTCGATCGATCGCCTCTTGAAGACCGACGGGGATGTCCACTCGCTGGTCGGAGATGCTCAGATCCCGATGCAGGGCTTCGATCGTGGACAGATGCCGTTCGATCGCCGCCCGTCGCATCGACTGGAGCGTCGCCTCGGTGACCGCGGCGGTCACGTTCGGATTCCCGTCTCGATCACCACCGATCCATGATCGGTAGCGAAGGAAGGCCGGAAGATCGGCCGGCCGCGCTCCGTAATGGAGCTCGATGGCGTCCAGCAGATCACGATGCAGAACCGGAACCGCATCCCAGATCACCCCGGCGAGATGATGAATCCCATTGCGGACCTCATCGGCGACTTCCGGTCGGCTCGCTCGGATCTCGTCGGTCGCCAGCGTCAGGGCCAGAGCCCGGCGCACGCCGCTGGCCGCCCGTTCCCGCGCGATCTCTCCCGCACTCTCGGAATCGATGGTCGCGAGCAGCTCCGCGATCCGAGCCTGCTTCTGGATGATGGTCCGCCGACGCGACTCCGTGGGATGTGCCGTCAACGTCGGCTGGATCTCCAGCCGATCGATGGTCGCCCGCACCTCGGAGAGATCGGCGCCTCGAGCATGAAGCACGCCGACGGCTTCGGCCAGCGATTCCGGACGAGGGGCCTCCCGGGTCGCCGCCCGTTCGCGATCTCGGTTCACCCGGACGATGTGAACCTGCTCCGCCTTGTTCCGAAGATGAAACCCGGTGCCCAACCGCTTCAACATGGCGCGGATACGCCCCAGATCGAACTCTTCGAGTCCGGAATCCAGACGTCCGCCCTCTCGCATCCGCTCGACGATGGTTCCAAGCCGATGAAGATCTTCGAGGGTTCGATCGTCGCCCCGCTCGTCGAGTCGCTCCCGAAGCCAGTTGATGTCTCTCTGGAGCGGCGAACCATCAGATCGGGGAATCTTCGTTGCAGGGGGCGTCATCACCGCATTTTACGCGGGTTGGATCGGGACCGCATGGAAGCGAACCAACTCCGTGTTCATGGTTGGAGAATCGAAGAGGCCGACGGGACGAACACCGGGAATCCCTCGCTAAGATGAAGGCATGGCCGATCTCAGCGTCACCGTCAATGGACTCAGACTCCCGAATCCCTTCGTGATCGGGTCGGGTCCTCCCGGCACCAATGCGAACGTCATTCGCAAGGCTTTCGACGAGGGATGGGGCGCCGTGATCGCGAAGACGATCTCCCTCGATGCCTCGAAGGTCACGAACGTCGCTCCCCGCTACGCCCGCATGCGAGCGACTGATTCTCGCGAGGTGATCGGCTGGCAGAACATCGAGCTCATCTCGGACCGGGGGTTCGACGTCTGGCTCGACGAATTCAAGGAGGTGAAGGACGCCCATCCCGAAGGCATCCTCATCGCCTCGATCATGGAGGAGTACCGAAAGGACGGCTGGCAGGAGATCGTCGAACGCTGCCAGGGTGCCGGGGTCGACGCCTTCGAACTGAACTTCTCGTGTCCCCACGGACTCCCCGAACGACGCATGGGAGCGGCCATGGGCCAGGACCCGGATCTGCTCGAAGAGGTCTGCGGCTGGGTGAATGAAGTCGCGACGATCCCGGTGTGGGCGAAGATGACCCCGAACATCACGCACATCGAAGCCCCGGCGGAAGCGGCGCTTCGGGCCGGGTGCGAAGGGGTGGCCGCGATCAACACCATTCTCAGCGTGATGGGCGTCGACCTCGACACGCTTCGACCCGAACCGACCGTCGAAGGCTGGACGGTTCCCGGTGGTTACAGCTGCAAGGCCGTCCGTCCGATCGCCCTTCGGATGGTGATGGAGCTCGCCACCATGATGTACGGCGGCAATTCCGGCAACCGGATTCCCGCGGAACTGGAGACGATTCCGACGCCGAATCCGAAGAAAGCCAAGGAGATCAAACCCGGCGACATCAAGACCATGCCCGTCTCGACCTTCGATCACCCGGGACGCTACGCCGATCGCTCGATCAGCGCCATCGGCGGCGTGGAGACCGGACGCGATGCGGCCCAGTTCATCCTGCTCGGCGCACAGACCGTCCAGGTCTGCACCGGTGTGATGATCCACGGGTACGGCCTGGCGAAGACTCTCTGCGACGAACTCTCCGCCTTCATGGACCGCCATGGCTTCGAAGACATCGAGGACTTTCGTGGCCACAGCCTGAACTTCTTCACCACGCACGCCGAGCTCGTTCGACGGCAGGGCGAGATCAAGGCGGCGGAGAAGGCCGCCCGCGAAGGCATGGTCACCCAGGACACCAACTGGGACGGCGACCAGTTCGTCGAACAGTCGAACAAGTTGGTCGCGAACGACAACGAAGAAGACTGAGCAGCTTCCCGTCGCCGGGCCCTCGCGCGGCATCTTCACCGGGACGAGCGAACGGTTCAGTGACCGGGCTTGCGTCCGAGATACCTTCCGCCGCCGACTTCGCCGACGAACCGACCACCCTGCGCCACCGTGCGTCCGCGGAGAATCACCGTCTCCGCCCGCCCCTTCCGTCGCATTCCCTGATATCCGGAATAGTCCGTCCTGGACAGACTGTCCGCGACATCGAAGGTTCCTTCGAAGGAAGGGTCGTAGATCACGAGGTCCGCATCGGACCCCACCGCCACCACTCCCTTGCGGGGATAGAGCCCGAAGATCCTGGCGGCCTGGGTGCTGCAGGCGTCCACCATCGTCTGGAGATCGATCCGACCCGCATCCACTCCATGGGTGTGGACGAGATCCACCCGTTCCTGAACCGAAGGGATTCCGTTGGGAATCGCGGTGAAGGCCTCACGCCCCATCGACTTCTGGTCGCCGAAGTTGAAGGGGGCATGATCGGTGCCGATGGTCGCGACCGATCGATCCGCGATCCCATTCCAGAGCGGAGCATGCTCTTCGGCATCGCGAAGCGGCGGACTCATCACGAATTTCGCACCTTCGAATTCCGGACGTTCCGCGCACGTGTGGTCAAGCACCAGATGCGGCACCACGGATTCGATCCAGACGTTGACGCCTCTCGCCCGAGCCGCCACGGCCTGCTCGAGCGCCGCCTTGCACGAGGTGTGCACGATGTAGACGTGCGCGCCGGTCAACTCGGCGAACGTACAGAGGTGATTGACGCCGGACGCCTCCACGGAGCGAGGACGGGAAGGCTCGTGCCATTCCGGCCCCGTCTTTCCATCGGCAAGCAACCGCCGCTGCATCGCGTCGATCGCCTCGGCGTTCTCACAGTGGGCGGTCACGATGACCCCGAGTTCGCGGGCGAGTTCCAGCAGCGGAATCAGATTCGAGTCCGCGATGTCCAGAGCACCCTTGTAGGCCAGAAAGATCTTGAAGGAGGCCACGCCGTGATCCGCCACCAGCTCGCGAATCTGACGGTCGGCGAGGTCGTCGAATCGCACCACCGAGAGATGGAACGAGTAGTCGCAGTTGGCGCCGTCGTCCGCGAGGTTCTTCCAGGTCTCGAAGGCCGCATGCGGTTCGTCGTCGGGACCGGGGCAGATCATCTCGATGATGGTGGTCGTCCCACCCACGAGGGCGGCCCGGGTCGCGGAGTCGTGATCGTCGATCGCGTTGGTGCCCATGAACGGCAGGTGGATGTGCACGTGGGGGTCGATGAAACCGGGAAACACGAGTCGATCCGTCGCATCGATGACTTCCGTTCCGTCGGGAAGCCCTGCGGGATCGATCGATGGTTCGATCCGAGAGACCGTCTCGTCCTCGACGTAGACATCGGCTCGGGCCTGCGAATCGGCATTCACGACGAGACCGTTCTTTATGAGCATCGGCATCGGTTCAGGAAACCTCATGGAGACATCGATCGAGCACGTCGATCGCGAAATCACAGTCCTCGCGCGTGATGCACATCGGAGGCTTGATCCGCAGCACGTTGCCCTTCAGCCCCCCCTTGCCCAGCAGAAGACCCATGTCCTTGGCCCGGTCATGAACCTGCGCCGCGGCCGGACCGTTGGGGGCCAGCGACTTCGAGTCCATCACCAGTTCGAGGCCCAGCATGAGCCCCTGACCACGAGCGTCGCCCACGATGTCGTGATTCGCCTGAAGCCCCTTCAATCCCTCGAGCAGATGGCCGCCGATGTCGTGACAACGCGACTGAAGGTCGTCTTCGAGCATCACCTCGAGCGTGGCGAGCCCCGCCGCCATGGAGACCGGATTGCCTCCGTAGGTGTTGAAGTGGAGACGGTTCGCCATGCTTCCGGCGACTTCCGCCCTCGCCACGCACGCACCGAGCGGCGCTCCGTTTCCGATGCCCTTGGCCATGGTGACGATGTCCGGCGTGACGCCGTGATTCTCGAAGCCCCAGAAGTTCGTTCCGGTTCGACCGAATCCGGTCTGAACCTCGTCGGAGATGCAGACCCCCCCCGCGGCTCGAACCGCTTCATAGACCTTCGGGAGATATCCCGGCGGAATCTCGACGGTTCCTCCCACTCCCTGGATGGGTTCCGCGATGAAACCGGCGATCTGCCCCGAGGTTCCGTGCTGGATCAGGTCGATGACCTCGTCGGCGTACTTCGATCCCGCGTCGGGATCGTGATATCCGAACTGACCGCGAAGCCGATCGGGAAGACGAGCGTGATGCACACCGATCCCGTGAAGGAGCGGCTGTTTCCAGGTGTGAAGACCGGTCAGGCCCATCGCCTGATTGGTCATTCCGTGATATCCGTTTCGCAATGCGATCAGATCGAAGTTCCCCGAGTACAAGCGGGACATCAGCATCGCCAGCTCGTTGGCTTCACTTCCGGAACTGGTGAAGTAGCAGACTTCCAGGCCGGAGTTCTTCGGCATGGTGGATGCGAGCTTCCGTCCGAATTCCGCGATCGTCGGGTGAAGATAGATCGTCGTGGTGTGTTGAAGTCGCTCGACCTGCTCCCGGACCTTCTCGACCACGCGAGGATGACAGTGACCGACCGATACCGTGACGATGCCTCCGAAGAAGTCGAGGTAGCGGCGCCCCGTTTCGTCGAAGAGCCATTGCATCGACCCTTCGACGATCATCACCGGATCACGGTAGTAGGTCAGCAGCGACGGCGCGAGGAACTCGCGTCGCATCTCCAGAACCTCCTCACGGCTCGGGCCTTCATACGGCTGCGGCTGGTGACTCGTCGCCGGCATCACCGGCTCTGCATGCTCATCGCTCAAGTGCGAATCCCTTCGTGAACGTCATTCCGATCCAGTGAACCAGGGCTCCCACGCCCAACCCTATGAACCACGCGTAATCATAGATGGCGTCGAAGACGGGCGAGAACCAGGCGTCCGGGGTCCCCGCGGTGTTGGTGGCGGCGTTGAGAAACCCGGGAAGATTCGGAAGCACCGCGACCACCAGGGCCACGATCGCGATCCAGTTGACCCCCGCATAGCGACCCTTCGGCTCGTACAGATCCTCCACATCGAGCCGGGTCCGACGGATGAGGAAGTAGTCGCAGAGCATGATCCCCGCGATCGGACCCAGCAGGGCGCTGTATCCGATCAGCCAGGTGAAGATGTAGTCACCGAGACTGTCGAGCAGCCGCCAGGGCATGATCAGGGCGCCGATGACGCAGGTCATCATCGCACCGGTCCGAAATCCGATCCGCCGCGGTGCGATGTTCGAGAATCCGTTCGCGGGACTCACCACGTTGGCGGCGAGATTGGTCGAGAGCGTCGCAAGGAGGAGCGCGAGCATCGAGATCACCACCACCGTCTTCGATCCGAGTTTTCCGACCAGGGTGACGGGGTCCCAGATGGCCTCGCCGAACACCATGACCGTCGCCGCGGTCACCATGACGCCGATGAAGCAGAACAACGTCATGGTCGGCGGAAGACCGATCAACTGACCTTCTATCTGGTCCCGTTGTGATCGACAGTATCTGGTGAAGTCGGGGATGTTCAGGGAGAGCGTCGCCCAGAAGCCCACCATCGCGGTCAGCAACGGAAAGAACACCGTCCAGAATCCCGATCCTTCCGGATAGGTCGTCTCGGAACTGAAGAGGCCGGCCACCCCTCCATCGGTCTCGCCCGCCCGGATCATCGCCCAGATCAGGAGCGCCAGTCCCGACGCGATCAGGAAGGGCGCGGCCCAGGACTCGAGCCACTTGATCGAATCGATCCCGGTGACCACGATCGCCACGTGAAGCAGCCAGAAGAGCATGAAGCAGGCGAACTGGATCGCCGTGATCCCGAGCAGGCCGATCTTCGCGGTGTCCGGCTCCACGTCGATCCATCCCAGCGTGATGATGATCGAGTAGATCGCCGCGCCGCCGATCCAGGTCTGGATGCCGAACCATCCGCACGCCACGAGTGATCGGGCGATCGCCGGTATCTGGGCTCCGGTCGTACCGAAACTGGAACGCACCAGCACCGGAAACGGAACGCCGTACTTCGTCCCCCCGTGACCGTTGAGAATCATCGGAACCAGCACGATCAGATTTCCGAGCATGACGGTGATCACCGCCTGCCACCAGTTCATCCCGGCCTTGATCATCCCCGCCGCCAGCATGTACGTCGGAATGCACACCGACATCCCGATCCAGAGGGCGGCGAGATGCCACTTCGACCAGGTCCGGCGGTCTTCAGGGACCGGCGCGAGATCCGAATTCGTCAGCCTTTGATCGGACATCTGAAATTGCTCCCGAGAGTACGAGTAGATCGGCCGTCACCCACTCCCCGCAGATCGAATTCCTCGCATCCCCCCGCTCCACGGCCGATCCGGACTCACCAGGCGGCGATGCCTTCGTAGGATTCCGGTCGACGGTCACGGAAGAACTGCCAGGTGTCGCGCACCGTCTGAATCAGGTCGAGATCCAGATCCGCGATGATCACTTCATCCTGGTCGCGTGATCCTTCGACCATGATCCGTCCCCGCGGATCGCAGAAGTAGCTCTGGCCGTAGAACTCGCCGATGTTCCAGGGGGCTTCGGTCCCGACCCGGTTGATCGCGCCGACGAAGTACTGGTTGGCCACCGCATGGGCGGGCTGTTCGAGTTTCCAGAGATACTCGCTCAGACCGGCCACCGTCGCAGAGGGATTGAACACGATCTCTGCGCCGTTCAACCCGAGCTCTCGAGCGCCTTCGGGAAAGTGACGGTCGTAACAGATGTAGACCCCGATCCTTCCATACCTGGTCTCGAAGACCGGATAGCCCATGTCGCCCGGAGTGAAGTAGAACTTCTCCCAGAATCCGGGTTGGCAGTGCGGGATGTGGTGCTTTCGATATTTTCCGAGGTACTCGCCCGTCTCGTCGATCACCGCCGCCGTGTTGTAGTAGACGCCGGTCATCGCTTCTTCGTAGACCGGAACGATCATCACCATGGAATGCTTCTTCGCGAGTTCCTGCATGAGACGGGTCGTCGGTCCATCCGGCACCTGCTCCGCGGTGCGATACCAGCGGGGATCCTGCTCCGCGCAGAAGTAGGGTCCGTAGAAGATCTCCTGAAGACAGCAGACGTTGGCCCCCCGTTCCGCGGCTTCGGCGATCAATCCGACGTGTTTTTCGATCATCGCGGCCTTGATCGCCTCCAGATCGGTCGATTCCGGGAGCGCGTTGGACGCCTGAATGAGCGCGGCACGGGTGATTCGGGGCATGGGTCGACTCTCCTCAGATCCAGCGACGGACGGTGACTCGTGATTTCGTGAAGAACCGGGCGCCGTCTTCGCCATTCACATGGAGGTCGCCGTAGAACGACTTCTTCCAACCACTGAAGGGGAAGGCGGCCATCGGCGCCGGCACACCGACGTTGACCCCCAGCATGCCGGCCTGAACCGTGCGTTCGAATTTGCGGACGGCATGTCCGGAATCGGTGAAGATGACCGACATGTTGCCGTACTCGGATCGGTTGACGAAGCCGACGGCCTCTTCGAGCGAGCCGGCCCGCATCACCGAAAGCACCGGACCGAAAATCTCCTCCGCGCCGACCCTCATGTCCGGGGTCACGTGGTCGAGGATCGTCGGCCCGACGAAACAGCCGACCGACGGGACTTCCGCGGTTCGGCCGTCGATCAGCACCGAAGCGCCTTCGGACTCGCCGATTCCGATGTACTCGAGAACCCGATCGCGGGACTCGAGATCCTGCATCGGACCCATGGAGGTGTCCGGCTGATCCCCGGCGCCGATCTTGATTCCCCTGGTTCGTTCGACCAGCGCCGGAACGAGCCAGTCGGCGGAGTCTCCCACGCAGACCACCGCGCTCCCCGCGAGGCATCGCTGTCCGGTGTTGCCGAACGCGGATCCGAAGATCCCGTCGACCGCGGCACCGCGATTCGCATCCGGCATGATGATCGAATAGTTCTTCGCCCCGCACATGCACTGCACACGCTTGCCGTGCGCGGCACCCTTCGCATAGATCGAGGCTCCGGCCCGGGTCGACCCGACGAACGACACCGCGGCGACGTCGTCGTGGGCGAGCAGACGATCGACCACCGCCGGGCCACCGTGCACGAGATTGAGCACACCCTCGGGGAATCCGGCTTCATGCGCCAACTCGGTCGTCCGAACCGCGGAGATCGGATCCTTCTCGGAGGGCTTCAAGACGAAGGTGTTTCCGCAGGCGACCGCCATCGGCCACATCCACATCGGCACCATGATCGGAAAATTGAACGGCGTAATTCCGACACACACACCAAGTGGCAGGCGATCGGCCGAAGAATCGATCCCTACACCACCTTCATCTTCGGTACGACA